>DATJSQ010000053.1:0-6030 GCA_035503995.1 Verrucomicrobiia bacterium
GTATCAATGAAGTTCCCCCGCTCATGGGGGCGCGGCGCTTCAAATGGAAAATTCAAGAGCTTGTCCAGTTGCCCGGCTTGCGCGCGATGGTAGAGCCCTTTCGGGTCGCGTTGAATGCATACTTCGAGCGGCGCGTGGACATAAATCCAGATCAAACGTTCGCCGAGAACGTTTGAAACAAGATCACGATGGCTGTATTGCGGCGCCATGGTGGAAACAATCACGTTGAGGTTTTGGTCCGCGGCGAGTTTGGCCACTTCGGCAATGCGCCGGTGATTTTCCGCCCGGGCTTCCGGCGTAAAGGTCAGGTCCGAAGTGAGGCCGGAGCGCATTTCGTCGCCATCCATGTAAAAGAGCGGAACTTTTTGCGCCGACAAGGCATCATACAATCTTCTGGCAAGCGTGGTCTTGCCGGCGCCGCTGCGACCAAAAAACCAAAATACCTTCGTCATAACGATTGAATCATGGCAACGCCGAAGACTTCGCGTGACACTTTCGCCTGTAATCTTCAAGCCTCATAAAGTGGCAATTTTATCAGTCCAAAAAAACCGCAAGCAAGCGGAATCCGGATTTTTTTGCGTAAGCGCTGTCCTACACCTGAAACGATTGCGCAATTGGTATGCGGCGGCCCATGCCAAAGGCACGGGGGGATATTTTCAACGCCGGAGCGGCCTGCCGCCGTTTGTATTCCGCAAAATTGATTTTGTTCAGCACTTCATTAACCGTCTCTGAATCAAAGCCTTGCTGAATAATTTGTTCTTTGCTCGAGTTCTTCACAATATAGAGGTCCAGAATGGCATCCAGAGTTTCGTACGCCGGCAATGAATCCTGGTCCTTTTGATTTGGACGCAGTTCGGCGCTGGGAGGTTTCAGAATCGAGTTTTCCGGAATCACGGCTTCCCGCCGGTTGACCCATCGCGCGATTTTATATATGTCCGTCTTCAGGACATCGGCCAAAGGCGCCAGGGCGCCATTCATGTCCCCGTAAAGCGTGCAATAGCCGACGGCCATTTCCGACTTGTTGCCGGTGGTCAGCACCAGCGCGCCGAATTTGTTCGAGAGCGCCATTAACGTCGCTCCCCGCAGGCGCGATTGCAAATTTTCCTCCGCTTCGTTCGTCTTCAGACCGGCGAAAATTTTTTCCAACTGTTTTTCCACCGCGCAAAAGACCGGCTCAATCGGCAATACCTCGTGCCGAATGCCCAGGTTTTTGGCCAGCGCTTCCGCGTCCGTCAAACTGCCCTCGCTCGAATATCGGGCCGGCATGGCGACACCAAGGACATTTTGCCTTCCCAGCGCCTCCACGGCCAGGACCGCCGTCAGCGCCGAATCAATTCCGCCCGACAGCCCGACGATGACGGATTTGAAACCGCATTTGTGGACGTAATCGCGAATGCCCAGTGACAACGCCGAAAAAATTTGCGCTTCGCGCGCTGGAAACTCCATTGGCGGTCCGGGGGACGCCGTTCGGGAGCCGGCAACCGGTTCCAAATCGGCCACAAAAACGTCTTCGGCAAAGCCCTTCCCGCTGGAAACAACTTCACCCCGTGAATCAAACGCCACGCTGTGCCCGTCAAAGATCAATTCGTCGTTTGCGCCAATGAGATTGACGTGTGCCAGGGGGACCCTTTCGTCATGCGCCACCCGTCGAAGCATCTCGCGCCGGATTTTTTCCTTTCCGTCGTGCCAGGGCGACGCCGATAGGTTCACAATCAGTTCCGCGCCCTGGGCAATCAGTTCCTTGACGGGATCGCGCCGATACAATCGCTCCGGCCAAAAATCCTCGTCGTTCCATATGTCTTCGCAAATGGTGATCCCGATTTTTCTCCCTTTGAAATCGAAGGGCGCGATCTTCATTTCCGGCTCGAAATAACGGTCTTCGTCAAAAACGTCGTAGGTGGGGAGCAAGGATTTGTTAGTGCGCCAGATGATATTTCCATCTTGCAGGATGGCGGCGGAATTGCACAAGGCGCGGCCGGGCCGCCGGGGATTTTTGTCAACGAAACCGACGCAGAGGGGGACCGCGCCGGTTTTCTTTGCCGTTTCGCGGACGGCGGCGAGATTGGCATCCACAAAATCCTCGCGCAGAAGCAAATCGCGCGGCGGATAACCGCAAAGAAAAAGCTCGGGCGCCAGGACGAATTCCGCGCCCAGCGCCACGGCTTTTTGATAGCCAGCCAGCAATTTATTTTGGTTGGCCGCGAAATCGCCGATGGTTGAATTAAGCTGGAGAAAACCCAGTTTCATTGACGAATGACGATTTGCGATTTTTGATTGATGATTTCCACATGGCGCGCGAACTTTTCAAATGATAAATCATAAATCTCAAACCGTAAATTCATTCCATGCCATGAAGGGCTTCGGCCAGGGCGGCCAAATGCCGTTCGACGGTGAATTGTTTCACAAAATTTTTGCGCAATTGTTCCCCGGTCTGCTGGGTCATTAAAATAAACAGCGCGTCGGCAATTTCCCGCGGCGATTGCCCGGAAACGAGACCGGGATAATCCGGTGGAAACATCTCCGGAAGCGAGCGCCATTGCGTCGTTACAATGGGAAGCCCAAAGGCCATGGCTTCGATCAGGTTCACCGGCTGATTCTCCCCGAAATAACGCGTCGGAAAGCAGAACAAATCCGCCTCGCGCAACGTCTGCCGCTTTTTCTCGTCCGAAATGAAACCGAGATAGCTGACGGACCCGGCGTATTCCGGCCGTCGCATCCATCGGTCAAATTCCGCCCGCTCATCGGCGCTCACAAAAATTCCGGCCACAAACAATTTCATTCGAAGCGGAAATCCGCCGGCGGCCAGGTCATGGTTGACGGCCGCCACGCCTTCCAGGGTGGCAAACAGCCCTTTTTCACGCGTGCAATGCGCCAAATATAATACCCTCACGGTTTGAGGGTCAGCGCCGGTCCGCGGGCTTTCAGCGGCGCCCGGCGCCCCGCCCGCAACGATCCCTTTTCGCGCCAAAAACCTTCCACGCCGCCGCGGAAGAACGGTGTCCTCAAAATCCGGGCAAGGGTCGGGAATGCCGTTGCTGACAATCTGAATCCGGCAGGACAATAACTTTTCCGCGTCGGTCAGATTATATTTCGAGATGACGATGCTCAAGGTCACCGGCTTGAAGAGGCGGTAGGTCACGGCGCGGGTACGGATTTGCACGGACGTTTCGAGCCATTTGGCCAGGCCGGCGGCGTGCCAGTGCAAAACGACCCTTTCAAAGAAAGGCCGGCAAAGAAACATCACCAGCCAGTCCCGGTAGAGCGCCACGGCTTTTCCGGGCGCCGGCACGTAATAAAAATTTTTCACGCCGTAACGAAAACGGCACCAGATGGCCTGGAGACAATAAATAAACACCAACAGCATCTTCCAACTCTGGAACTCCCCGATGTCCTGGAGGCTCTTCGAAAAGCGGGCGTTGACGTGATAACATTCGATGCCAAACGGGTTCCCGTCATTTTTGCGGTGGCGGCGGCAATCGCCGCCGAAACCCTCCAGCATCAGTTCGACCATGTAGCTTTGGCCGTGGTGCGGCGGCGGCGTATGGGCGAAGACAAGCAGCTTCATTGCGATTTACGATTTACGATTCACGATTTACGACCTACGATTTCAGAATTCATGCGGCACGTAAATCGTAAATCGTAAATGGTGAAGCGCGTCAACGTTCTCGGCGTCGGCATCAGCGTGCTGAATTTACAAATCGCCCTCCAGGAAATCGCTGAAGCCCTCCGCGCCCGCCGCAAAGGCTATATTTGCGTCACCGGCGTTCACGGCGTCATGGAGGCGCAGAACGACGAGGCCTTTCGCGCCATCTTAAACCGCGCCTTTCTCTGCACACCGGACGGAATGCCCATGGTCTGGATGGGAAAAATCCACGGCCAGGCCGAAATGCGCCGCGTCTATGGTCCGGACCTGATGCTCGACGTGTGCGCCTGGGGCGAAAAGAACCCCTGCAGCCACTTTTTTTTCGGCGGCGCGCCCGGGGTGGCGGAACGGCTCGCCAAAGAATTACAGAACCAATTTCCAAAAATGGAGGTTGCCGGCACATTTACGCCTCCCTTCCGTCCATTGACGCCGGCGGAAGAGACGCAATTGGCCGAGAGGGTCCATTCGGCAAAGCCCGACATCCTTTGGGTTGGCTTGAGCACGCCCAAACAGGAACAGTTCATGGCGGAATTTTTGCCCAAGCTCGACGTGACCCTGATGATCGGGGTCGGGGCGGCGTTTGATTTTCACAGCGGCCGCATCAAACAGGCCCCACGGTGGATGCAGCGCAGCGGACTGGAATGGCTTTATCGCCTGGGCCGGGAACCGCGCCGTCTGGCCAGGCGTTATTTTAAGAATAACCCCCTGTTTCTGCTGAAAATCCTCGTCCAAATGGCGGGATTGAAGGAATATCCGTTGGAGCCGCCCGGGGGCTTGTGAAAAAAATCACAAATTAACTTGCTTCGATTTTTTACGCGGGCTAGGTTGAATTTGTTTCGGTTCTGACAAATTACGATTATGCGAACGGAGAGCGAGATCGGTTACAATTCTAAAATCGAAGGCGACGTCGTCGTCACCACGGTGGACGCCGCTCTGAACTGGTTCCGCAAAAACTCCGTCTGGCCCATGCCCATGGGCCTGGCCTGCTGCGCCATCGAATTGATGGCCGTGGGTGCCAGCCGCTACGACATTTCCCGCTTCGGCTCGGAAGTAATGCGCTTTTCGCCCCGTCAGGCCGACTGCATGATAGTCGCCGGCACGGTCACCTACAAAATGGCCCTGGCCGTCAAACGCATCTGGGACCAGATGCCCGAGCCGAAATGGTGCATCGCCATGGGCGCCTGCGCCTCGACCGGCGGCATGTATCGCAGTTATGCCGTGTTGCAGGGCGTGGATAACGTCGTTCCGGTGGACATTTACGTGAGCGGCTGCCCGCCACGCCCCGAATCCGTGCTCGACGCGCTGATGAAATTGCAAAACAAAATCAGCAAGGAGCCGGTCCTCGAAAGACTCACGATAACCAATTTAAACAAGGAAGTTGCTTAATCCGGGACAATGACTTCTCGCGAAGCCGCACAAAAATTAAAGGCCAAGTTCGGAGATTTGATTTCCGAACCGTCCGAATTTCGCGGCGAAATTACCGTCCCAGTCGGCGACGCGGAGCAAATCGTCGAGGTCTGCGCCTTTGCGAGAAACGATTTGGACTTCTGCTATCTCGTGGACATCACCAGCATTGATAATTACGGCGATGATCCGCGCTGGACGATTGTTTATCATTTGCGCGGCCTGCGAAACGGCTGCGAATTGCGGTTGAAAACGGTGGTCAGCGAGGAGAAATCAAAATTGCCTAGCATCGTAAGCGTCTGGCCCACAGCTAATTGGCATGAGCGCGAGATTTATGACATGATGGGCATTCATTTCCGGGGACATCCGGATTTGCGCCGCATTTTGATGTGGGACGGTTACCCCTACTTTCCCTTGCGCAAGGATTTTCCGCTCGCCGGCAAGCCGAGCGACCTCCCCGGCGTGGGTTTTACCCGGGTGACGCCAATGGAAGGCGGCCCGTTTGTGACCGTTTCCGGCGGCAATTCCGCCCAGTCCCGCGAACCACGCATCCGCATTCCCGAAACCGATTCCATCGAAACGATGGCGCGGCTCGAGCGCCGCAAGGAAATCCAGGAAGCCCACGGCCATCCGAAAGGCCCCGGCCCGATTGAAAAGAAATAATGCCGACTGTCCACGACATTGAAGTTAAAGATTCCGCCGCGCGCAATGCGCGGGCGG
Organism: Verrucomicrobiia bacterium; assembly: GCA_035503995.1. Lineage (GTDB taxonomy): Bacteria > Verrucomicrobiota > Verrucomicrobiia > Limisphaerales > UBA11358 > UBA11358. The sequence goes on from DATJSQ010000053.1 coordinate 5,768, forward strand.
CGGAAGCGTTTCAGGACGAGCGCATGGTCCTGAACATGGGACCCTCGCATCCGGCCACGCATGGCGTCCTGCGAATTGTTTTGGAACTGGACGGCGAAATCATCACCAAAGCCGACCCGGACGTGGGTTATCTGCATCGCGGCGACGAAAAGATCGCCGAGAACATGACCTACACGCAGTTCATTCCCTACACCGACCGCCTGGATTACCTCGCGCCGCTGGCCAATAACGTGGCTTACGCCTTGGCGGTCGAGAAGCTGCTG
>DATJSQ010000054.1:0-5899 GCA_035503995.1 Verrucomicrobiia bacterium
ATCGACCCGGACGAAAAGGAGGCGGCTTTGGATGATCCGGCCTTCATTGAAGCCCAACTCGATGTGATTGATGCCAATCATAATGGAATGCTTGACCGCGAAGAGATCGCTTTTTTTGACGTTTATCACCATAACTTCCCAAGTTTAAAGGAGCAGACGGGCATTGAGATCACCGAGCATCTGCTTGCAGAAAGGCTGATGAAGAAATTCGACGCCAATGGTGATGGCATCCTCCAACCAGCGGAATTTCAAGCGCTTGAAGAAAGCCTGGACACTGGCGGCCACAAAACCTGGCAAAATCTATATCTCAGGTACAAAGGCGATCATCCAGGAATCGACATTGACGGGCTTACGGATTTTTTAAAAGCGCAAACCGCCGCCGAAATCGGGCGGTCAGGAATTGTTGGAGGAATGGAGTTTGAAATGCCGATCCCCATCAAATTTCTGGATCAATTTTTCATACAATCAGTGGACGACTATTGGCCAGAGATAAACCGCGCCGATCCAATGCCGGCGCAAACACGCCAATGAACATATTCATCAAAGAATTTAAACGGCCAGATTGTCTGATATATCGAATGAAACGGCTTGTTAGGCTATGCCTCTTATTATTGGCCGGCGCCTGGACGGCGCAGGCGGGAGCACAACTCCAACTGGCCGTTTCCGGCGAACCGCAGAAGATTTTTTCCGGCCATGCGCGGAACATCTCCGTCGCTTTCAGCAATCCAGCGCAGAACGATTTCGCCGGTGAAGTCCGTGTGCGAGTCTATCAAGCTTCATCGGCGACCACATTCCTTTTCTCCGATACGCCCTGGAAGAACATTGCCGTGCCGGCGGGGGAAACCGTCCTGGAAACCGCTGCTTTGGATTTTCCACAGGTGAACGCAAAAACAAAATTCCTCGTCCAATGGCTTGAAAACACCGACGGCGTCATCGGGATGACCGGCGTTCTGGTTTACCCGACTAATCTCTTCCAAATATTGCCGCCGTTTGATAAAAATGACCTCGGGGTGTTTGATCCGAATAATCAGCTCAAACCGTTGCTGCGCGCCCTGGGGATCCATTTCCAGGATTTGGGGGGGATGTCGTTGACAAATTTTTCCGGCAAACTGGCCGTGATCGGCCCTTTTGAATCCAGAGCACAAGAGCCGGACGGCTTGGCACAATGGATTTTAACGATCGCAAAAAATAACGTCGCGACAGTCTGGATGCAGCCGCCGCGTGGAGAAAATGCCCCGCTTCAACCGTCGTTTTTTTCCGTGCCAAAGGGCCGAGCTGCTGTCATTGTTACGCAGGCCGATCTGATTTCCGATTTGGCTGACAACCCGCAGTCGCAACTCAACCTGATTCATTTCTGTGATCTTGCCCTGCACCCCCAACCCGCAACACTGCCGGATTTGGCATTAAAACCGTGACATCCCACATTATGAAAAAGTCCTTGAAACTCATTCTGACAGCCACGCTCCTTCTGACCGCCGGCAAAGCATTTGCTGACCAGCCAATCCTGACCGTCGCTGTTTTTGATTTCGATTCCAGCGACGACTCCGTCAGCGGTCTCGGCCCAAAGGTGGCCACCATCGTCAACGCCAACCTCTCCGCCGACCCCAACCTCATCACCGTCGAGCGGCAGGATATCGGGAAAGTACTCGGCGAACAGGAACTGGGATTGAGCGGAACTGTTTCGTCTGAAACTGCCGCCAAAGTAGGGCAGTTAACCGGCGCAAAAGTCCTCGTTACCGGTCGCGTGTTCCAGGCGGACAGCCAACTTTTCATGGTCGCGAAAGTCATCGGCACCGAAACCGGGCGTGTTTACGGCGAACTGGTCACCGGTCCCACCGACGATTCGTTGGCTGACTTATCAGCCAAACTGGCCCAGAAGATCGCCAACGATGTGGAGCAAAAAAGCGATACGCTCGTCGCTAAGGTAAAAACTCATGACGACTACGTCGCCGAAATCAAAAATCGGGTTGAAGGCAAGAAACTGCCGGTGGTTTCCGTAAAGATCACCGAACAACACTTCGGCGTGATCGTCATCATTGACCCTGCTGCGCAGACCGAAATGTCGCTGCTATTGCGGCAGGCGGGTTTCACCGTGGTGGATGACCAGTCAACCAACAAGCCGGATGTCGAAATCACCGGGGAAGCCATGAGCGAGTATGGCATGCAGAAAGGAAACCTTGTCAGTTGCCGGGCGCGGATCGAGATTACAGCCCACGATGTGGCCAGCGGAAAAGTGCTCGCGGTTGACCGGCAAACCAGCGTCGCCGTGGATATCGCCGAGCATATCGCCGCCAAGACGGCATTACAAAATGGTGCCGATGAATTGTCAGAACGGGTCATCCCTGAACTGGTGCAATGATGTTTCGATGTTTTTGGAAAATTGCGGCGTTCTTTTCCTTCACGCTCGCGCTCCAGGCGGTACCGCGCGTGGCGTTGATGGACTTTTCCAGTGCCGATAATTCCTACCGCAGTTATGTGGCCGCCAAAGATTTCAGCACTTTGCTACAGGCAAAATTGGGGCGCATGCATGGATATGATTGGGTTGACCGGAATCAATTGCAGGATGCCGAAAATGAGTTGAATCTGGCAGCCGGCGGGTACATTTCGCCCTCCACCGCCCTGCATGACTGTCGCTTCATCGCGGGGATACCGTGAACTTGGAACGCTTCGGTTGCAATAAATGGCGGGTGGGGAAATTGACCCTTGTGGTGTCCAAGTTTTGGGTTGGGAGAATCGCAGAATATGACAGCCGCAACAGACGGTTTAAGTCAGAGCAACCTGATAAACGGTGATGAACGGGTTACTGTTTCAACACGGATTTCGCCGCGAATGGATTTGCTGACAACCTCTTTTGGGGTCCGATCCAAAGCCTCAAGCGCCATAGGCGCGCCAAATATGCGGATAAAACGCATAAAATTCCCGGTCCCATCAGGGGCGAAATATGTGTGGCGACAGCCCAAAGGCCCCCCCCGGCCCCGTGCGAGGGGGCATATTCCGGTTGAACGACCGGCACGGTATTGTCCTCGGATGAAGGTGGGGCAGGGGGGAGAGTGTCCTCTTGTGGGCTGGGAATGATACACCCGCGCTCCAATTCAAGTTGGGCCACGCCCGGGGATTCGTGATGGGGCATCGGTGTCATTCCTCGTTCTGTTATTATCTCGGCTATTTTCATGGCCTTTTGTGTTAAATTTTGCGTTTCGGCCTTCCATCTTCGCTTTTTGCCCAGCTCGCTGTTGCGCTCAAGATTTAGACAGAGGCAAAGAAACAAGACACCCGAAAGACGCTGGATCGGCCCCCGATGCCGTCAGGGCATCCGCTAAAAACGATGGCCTTAAGGCCGCCGGCGTTACGATTTGGCTGCCTGAGCGTTCGCTGACGCAACCCTCAATCAACAATCCCACCAGCAAAAGCACGCAACCTATGATAACGGCCATCACCGTCTTTCTGAAGCGTTCCCGCCGACGTCGTTCGGCGTCCATTTGGAAGCAGGACGGCACCTGAAATAGATTTACGGAATTCATTGTTTTTCTCGTTAACGAAGACAGGAGAAGCAGGGCTGATGCCAACTTCATTGCCTGGTTTGACGTTGATGCCTGACGGCCTTATTTTGGAGGCTCATGTTCAAGCTTGTTGCGCCATACGAACCCGCGGGCGACCAGCCGCAAGCCATTGCGAAGCTGACCGGGGGGATTTTGTCCGGCGCGCCCCATCAGGTGCTGCTGGGCGTCACCGGTTCGGGCAAGACCTTTGCCATCGCCAACGTCATCAAAAACGTGGACAGACCGACCTTGGTGATTTCGCACAACAAGACCCTTGCGGCACAGCTTTACGCCGAATTTAAGAGTTTTTTCCCACATAACGCCGTTGAATACTTTGTCAGCTACTTCGATTATTACCAGCCCGAGGCCTACATTCCCCGCACCGACACCTTTATCGAGAAGGATTCCAGCCGGAATGAGGAAATTGAACGCCTGCGGCTCTCGGCGATGAGCTCCCTGTTCTCGCGCCGCGACGTGATCGTGGTTGCCAGCGTCTCGTGCATTTACGGGATTGGCAGCAAGGAAGACTATGAGGAGATGATTATTCCCATTCGGGCGGGAGCGAATCTCTCTCGCGAACAGTTTTTGTCACGCCTCGTCAATTTGCAATATGACCGAAATGACATTGCCTTTGAGCGGGGAAATTTCCGTGTCCGCGGCGATACCGTCGAGGTGCGGCCCGCCGGGCGTGAAGACGGCCTGCGGGTGGAATTTTTTGGCGATGAAATCGAGCGGATCAGCCGGTTCGAACCCCTGACGGGCGACAAAGTGGAATTGCTGGATGCGGTGGTTGTTTTTCCGGCGAAGCAATTTGTGACCACCGATGAAAAGATGCGGCGGGCGCTGCTGACGATTCGCGAGGAGCTTGGTGAGCGCATCGCCTGGTTTGAAAAAAACGGCAAATTACTGGAGGCGCAGCGCATCAAGCAGCGGACGGAATTCGATTTGGAAATGATGCAGGAGATGGGCATTTGCTCGGGCATCGAAAATTATTCGCGGCACATTTCCGGGCGTCCTCCCGGCTCGCGTCCGAACACGTTGTTCGATTTTTTTCCGAACGATTATCTTCTGGTGATTGACGAGTCGCACGCGACCGTCCCGCAAATCGGGGCGATGTATGAGGGGGACCGGTCGCGCAAGACGGTGCTGGTGGAGCACGGATTCCGTCTGCCCAGCGCGTTGGACAACCGGCCGTTGAACTTTCTGGAATTCCAGGCGATGCAGAACCAGACGATTTACGTGAGCGCCACGCCCGCCCAGCGGGAAATCACGTGGGCGACGCAAAGTTTTCGGACGGGGGTGGTCCCAACCGCGGCGCGTGTGGAGGGCAGGGGAGGGAGCGGGATGATTTCTTCTCCCGCGGCGGGGCCGGAGGCAGGTGGTGGGGGAAAACCAAATACATGCGCCTCGACTCCCCGGCCCTCTGCTCCACTTCATGGAGGCGAGGGAACGGGGGTTGCCGGCGAGCGTCCCGGCATCGTCGAGTTGGTCGTGCGTCCGACCGGTCTGGTGGACCCGAAAGTCACCGTCAAACCGCTCAAAGGCCAGATTGACGATTTGATTGAAGAATGCCGCAACCGCGCTGAGAAAAAGGAGCGCGTCCTCGTGACCACCCTGACCAAGCGCACGGCGGAAGAGTTGACGGATTATCTTCGCGGCATCGGCGTCAACGTCCAATATCTCCACAGCGAAATTGACGCGATTGAACGCGTTGAAATATTGCGCGCCTTGCGCCAGGGCGGATTTGACGTGCTGGTGGGGATCAATTTGCTTCGGGAAGGGCTGGATTTGCCCGAAGTATCACTGGTGGCGATTCTGGACGCGGACAAAGAAGGATTTCTCCGGAGCGAGACCAGTTTGATTCAGACGGCGGGCCGGGCGGCGCGCCATTTGCACGGAGAAGTCATTCTCTATGCCGACGTGATGACGGACAGCATCAAGAGATTTCTGGCCGTGACCGAATATCGTCGCCAGAAGCAACTGGACTACAATCGGGAGCACAACATCACGCCGCGCAGCGTGAGCCGCGCCGTGGAGGAAAGCCTGGCGACGTACGAATCCACGCGCGAGGAGGCGCATGGAATATTGCGCGAGGGCGGGGGGGACATTGATTTGACTTCGACGGTGCAGGAATTGGAAGGGGAGATGCTCAAGGCGGCCGAGGATTTGCAATTTGAGAAAGCGGCGCTCCTACGCGACCAGATCAAAGAGCTGAAGCGGATGTTCAATGGGGAAAAGCCGGAGGGGAAGACCCGGGCGGTCAGTTATTCCAAATCTAAAAAGGCCCGCCGATAGCACGTCAAACTTTTCGATGACACGGCCCTACGGAAGTTGGCTACTTTACCTTTTTTAAAGAAACT
>DATJSQ010000055.1:0-10362 GCA_035503995.1 Verrucomicrobiia bacterium
CGGCGTTGGTGTCGTCCTGAACGCTTTTGATGGCAGCGTATTGGGGGCGAATCATCCCGAAACCAATCCCACCCAGAACCATCGCTGTGATCAGACAGACCAGGATCAGTGTGTCGCGTTTTTCTTTTGGCAATCGGCTCATCGTGTTACGTCTGGAAATTGGCATTCCAATGAGAAGGTCACATAGACCTTGCCACCGTCCTCCACGGGAGCGGACGGCGGGCTGGTCAACTGAACGGCATTGGTTTTGGCCAGCATCTCCTCGAAATACGGTTGGTTTTCAATCGCTTGCATGAATTTGTTCACTTGGTCACCGGGATTGGCGCTGAAATCGCGCGCGTCCAGATTCAACGTGATCTTTTCCCGCACTGTGCTCGGTCGTCCCAGGACGACCCGGCCGTCACTGTTGGTTTGAGTCGGCGTGCCTTCCTGCAATGAATAACTCTGGTCCAGGTGCAACGCCGTTAACTGCACGTCGGGCACGGTTGCCAGTTGCAGCGCGTTCAGCAGGTTGCCCTGCAGGAATCGGTCGTCCTGCAATTTTTGCAACGCTGCGAGACGGGAGCGTGTCAAATTCAATTGTCTCATATTGGCTTCCACTCGTGCATATTCGTTGGTGTGGGCGGCAACTTCCGTTTCCACGCCAGCCTCGGTGGCCCGGACCGACATCGCCATCGCCTCGACCATGGCACTCCAGACCAAAAACACCGCCACCAATGAGATGCCAAGGAAAATGGCCCGTTTGACCGGATCGCGACGGCGCAACTCTTCCGCAGCCTGGGCTTCCGCCAGCAAGTTTATATGTATCGGCATAGCTAAATCTGACTGCCAACGCGTGCGCGATCTGGCCTGAACGTCTTTGCCTGTCTAAGCCCGTTTGCTGCCTCAAAGAGCAGCAAGCGCCGCGCCAATTGCCACACTTAATTGCGAGCCAACGTGTTCAATCTCCACTGCTTGTGGTCCCGGCAATGCCAATTGCAAGAACGTCGTGGGACTCCACGTTTTGCACTCCACGATCATCTCCGCGTGCAACATCTGTAAGAAATTTTCCGAATTTGCCGCGGCTCCCGTCACAAAGACCTGCGAAACCGGACGGTCGGATTGGTGTTCAAAGAAATCGAGGGACGCGCGCAATTCGCGGCCCAAAGGCAACACTTGCAATTCCACGGTTGAGAGAGCCTCGGGCGACATTCCCAACTTGATGCCTTCAGCCTCGGCGTAGGTCACGCCCATGGCTTCGGCGAGGCCGGAGGTCAATTGGTCCCCGCCGATGTTGACGACGCGGGTGAGAGCCAGTTCGCCCCGATCCAGGACACAGACGGTGGAATGTTTGAACCCCACGTCCACGAGAGCCACCGACTCATTTTCGAATATTTGGTTCATGGCCATTTCGAATGAATTCACCGAGCCAATCATACCCGGAAAGATGCATTGGGGAGAAAGCCCGGCGTTTCGCGCCGCCGTTTGATAATCGTCAATCAACCCTTTCTTGGCGCCCGCCACCAGCACCTTGAGCTTGGGGATGGTGCCTGCTCGCGCCGTTTCCGCAACTTTGGCGCCCGGCGTCACTTTGGGAGGGAAAATGTGGCAATCAAACACATGGTTCGGCAAATCCTGCTGTAAATATCCCTTGGTGTTGTTTTTCAAAACCAGCCGCATATCCTCTTTGGGAATTTGCGGCAATTCCACCTGCCGCACTACGGTATTTTCCAGTCCAATGGCCAGGGCCACAAATCTCGTGGAGCCGTTCAGCGCCTCGGCGACGCTGCGCAAATGGTCGGAAAGCAATTCGGGAGAAAATTTCTTGTCGTAAATCGGCGCATCCAACATCGCATACCGGGTCAGAGCGAGCACTTCCCCGCGCCGTTCCACAAGAACAGCCTTCGTGGTGCGAGCGCCCAGATCAACCGCCATCATCTGAGTTCTCTTCTTTTTAGACGCCCCGTTTAGGAATGGCAAAGCCATAGCGCGTTTATAGCGGGATATGGAACGATTGCAAGTGAAAATGTTGCCATTAAAAAGATTTTTTTGATGTCCCCCCGGACCCGCCATCGCAATCCCATTGACGCGCCGCGCATTTCCCCTTACGGTCGCCATCCTGAACATGTCATTTTCGCCGCTCGTCCAACTCTGGATTTGGTATTCCGCCTTCGCCGCCTTGGCTGGCTGGGGTCTCTCGGCGGTCGGACAATTGAACCGCGCGGGTTATGCGGTGGCTTTTGTCATTTTCGCTTTCTTTGTTTTTTCCCGGCGGCGAAGTTTTGGATTTTCAAGGGAAAATCTTTTCCGAACGGGCTGGAAAGTTTTTCGGCGGTTTCACCGGCCCCTTCCGCTTTGTTTTTTTGCGCTGGCGGTTTTGATTTTCATTGGCGGCGCCATTTATCCGCCCACTCATTATGTGGCTCTTACCTATCATATTCCGCGCATGCTGCATTGGCTGGCGTCCGGGCGGTGGCACTGGATTCACACTCCGGTCGAGCGGATGAATTTTTCGGGTTGCGACTTTGAATGGTTGTTCGCTCCGCTGCTGTTATTTACAAAGTCCGACCGGGGCATTTTTCTCTTCAATTTTATCCCATTCCTGTTGCTGCCGGGACTGGTGTTTAGTGTTTTCACACGAATGGGCGTTCGTCCGCGTGTTGCCCGGCAGTGGATGTGGCTGCTTCCCAGTGGCTACAATTTTATGCTCCAGTCCGGCAGCGCCGGCAACGATGCCGTTTTGGCGTTCTATGCGCTGGCGGCTGTTGACTTCGCCTTGCGCGCCCGGAAATCCTTTCTGGGCTGGCCCGTCAACGGGAGCATGGCCACTCCCGTGCCCTTTGCGGCAGGCCGCGGAGAGCCGGGCCTGTCGGATTTGCGGCATTCAATTCTGGCCGCGGCTTTGATGACAGGAATCAAGCCCGTAAGTGTGCCGCTTCTGTTGCCATGGCTGATTCTGGTCTGGCCATTGGCGCCGAAGTTGGGGCGTCATTGGCTTATAACATTACCACTGCTGGCCGTAGCGGCGGCAGCTTCATTTTTCCCAATCGCTTTGATGAACAAATTGCACTGTGGCGACTGGATGGGAGAATCCGTTGAGTTTTCGCATTTGGAATTGCACAATCCCCTGGCAGGTATTTTGGGCAATGGCTTCGAGCTTTTGCAGGTCAATTTTGCGCCGCCGATCTTTCCGCAAGCCGGAATGTGGGACCGAACAGTCGCACAGTTCATTCCGCATCACTGGCCGATGGCTTTTCAAAACGGATTTTTCACCACCGGCGAATTGCCCACTGAAGACTGGGCGGGAATAGGCTTTGGTTTGAGCATATTGCTGGTGGTTTCAGTCATCGCGAATTTTTTTATTCAAAATCGCCGCCCCATTTCAGTTTTCCGGCTTTCCACTCCCCTTTTGGTTTTACTTGCGCCGTGGGCGGCGCTGCTGGCCTATTGCGCCAAAGCAGGAATGTCAACGCCGGGGAGGTTGATTGCGCCGTACTATCCATTGCTTTTGCCGGCATTGCTCATCGGCGCAGGCCATGCACAAGTCATTCGCCGCATTTGGTGGCGCTTGCTCGCGGGGATGGCCGTGTTCCTGGCGTTTGTTGTTCTAATTATTTCGCCGGATCGGCCGTTGTGGCCCGCCCAAACGGTTCTAACCCGGCTCGCCGCGAGGCATCCCGGCAGCCATTTGATTTCGCGCGCGCGCGAGGTTTACGCAGTTTATGCCAAACGTTCCGATCCGCTCGCCAATGTGCGCGCCTTGCTGCCGCCAGGTATAAAAGTCGTCGGCTTTATCGGCACCGCGGATGATTGCGATATTTCATTCTGGCTTCCATTTGGCTCCCGGCGCGTAGAACACTTTTTTTTGAGCGATCCTGTGGAAAGGTTCCGGCAGGAAGGAGTCCAATATGTCGTTCTTGGCGGCCAGAATTTGCAATTGCAGGGCGTCACGCTTGAGGACTGGATGAACAGGACCGGCGCCGAACTTCTGGCAAGCACGAACGACATCATGAAAGTTTCCGAAGGTCCAAAGCCGTGGTATGTCGTACGGATTCCGGGTTTTGAAAAGTGACAATCCAACGCCCGGCTTCCTCCGCCCCGTCTTCACTTTAGCGATTAGCCTGCAGCCTTTGGCATTTCGTCGAGTCACGGCTCTTGCAGCCGATAGAACAGGTTGCCGGTAGGCCCGCTTACGTTCACGTAATTCGTTCCATTCGACGTGGTCACCTCGCTGCTGCTGGCCGACCAGCCGGTGGGCGTGGTCAAATTGTCGTTTTGCTGCAGCGTCCAGCCGGACACATCCTGCCAGTATATCGTGACCGTGTTCCCGACGTGGCTGATGTAGAGGGTGGGCGCCCCGGCGGTCTGCACCACGGAAATCAGGCTCCAAAATCCGCCGGTCAGCGAGTAGCTGCCACCGGTCATCGCGCCGCTGGCATCGGGCTGGCCGATGGTGCCGCTGACCTGATAGGTGGCGCTGGTGCTGGTGCCGCCACCGCCCGAGATTTTATACCAATTAATCGAGTAACTCTGCGCCGAGGCCCTGAAGGAAGAGGCGCAAACAACCACGGCAAAAAGGAGCAACGTTCGCAGGACGAAGCCGGCGTGACGATGACGGTTCATTGTGCATTTCCGGATTTTCATTTCAGATTTCATTTCTCCTCCGGCCAATAGTTGAGGAGTCTTTTAGCAAATTAGGGCGCACATTGTCAAGGATAAAACGGGGTTTTTCCATTCCCGTTTTGGCGCGTGCCTTGTAATCTACGGCGCCATGAGCGATATGCCCAAGCCTGAGGACCCGCCTTCGCCGGGCTACGGCGCGGCAGGCCCGCCTTCGCCGGGCTGTGGCGAGGCAGGGCCGCCCTCGCAGGGCTTCCGCCGTCGCGACGCCATGGGGCGACAAGGCGGCGTGGGAAGGGAGGAGAACGACCTGCGGAGCTTCTGGCTCATGTTCGTGGTCGAATTTCAAAATGCCTTTAGCGATAACACCCTCAAGTATCTCGTGACGTATTTCATCGTGGGCGCGGTGGCATCTGAAGAGAAACGCAATTCGCTGGTGCCGCTCGTGGGGGCGGTGTTCGCTTTGCCGTTCATTTTGTTCTCCATGCTCGGCGGATTTTTCGCCGACCGCTTCAGCAAACGTAACGTTTCGGTTGTCATCAAATGCGCTGAAATCGGCATCATGTCGGTCGCCTCGCTCGGCCTGTGGCTGCCGAACGTGCCGTTGATGCTCGCGGCGGTTTTTTTGATGAGCACCCATAGCGCCATTTTCGGCCCGACAAAATACGGAATGCTTCCCGAATTGTTGCCGGAGAAGAAACTGTCGTGGGGGAACGGCATCTTCGGCCTGGGTACGTTTTCCGCCATCATCGCCGGGACGATTGTTGCCGGAGAGCTTTATGATCTGTTCGGCAAAAGGCAGGTCTATTGCGGCGGCATTCTGATTGTCATGGCCCTGGTGGGGTTGTCGCTTTGTCTCGCCGTCCGTCGCCTGCCCGCCGCCGATCCGCGAAAACAATTCCGCATGAACTTCCTGGGGGACTTCTATTCGCAGATGCAAATAGTCCGCGCGGATTACACCTTGTTTCTCGGCGCCATCGGCATCGCCTTTCTGTATTTCCTGGGCGCGCTGCTGCAACCGACCATCATTTTTTACGGCAAAGATATTTTGCATGTAAACGACGCACACGTCAGTGGGCTGCAGGCGGCGTTGATGCTGGGCATCGGCCTGGGAAGCCTCGCCGCCGGGTTTTTGTCCGGTGGAAAGATTGAATATGGCCTCGTGCCGTTGGGTATGGCCGGCCTCACAGTCTTTGCCGCGCTCATTGGGTGGTTAAAGTTGTCGTTCTTTGGCATGTGCGGCAACCTCTGCGCCCTCGGGTTTTTTGCCGGATTCTTCAGCGTCCCCCTCAACGCCATCCTCCAGCACCGCCCCGACCCCCGCAACAAGGGCGCGGTCATCGCCGCGTCGTCGCTGCTCACCTGGATCGGGATTCTTCTGGCGTCTGGCGTTTATTATCTACTGGCGGCAAAATGCAACCTCAACTCGCGGGAAATGTTTTTGGCCGGCGCCATTCTTTCGCTCATCGGCACCATTTATTGCCTGCAACTCGTCCCGGATTCTCTCGTCCGCCTCCTCTTCTGGCTCCTGACCAAAACCGTCTATCGCCTTCGCGTGGAAGGCCGCGATAATATCCCCGAACGCGGCGGCGCCCTCTTTGTTTGCAACCATGTCTCTTTTGTGGACGCGCCGCTGCTGATGGCGTCCACCGACCGCAAAATCCGGTTTCTCATGCACCGCGAGTATTACCATCTGTGGTGGGTGAAGCCGTTCATTAAAATGCTCGGCCTCATTCCCATCGCCTCCGACCTGGGACCGCGCGAGTTGATTGAATCGCTGCACGCCGCCGGCCAGGCCGTCCGCGACGGCCATGTCGTCTGCATCTTTGCCGAGGGACAAATTACGCGCACGGGGGAGCTGGCTGAATTTCATCGCGGCTTCGAGCGGATCATGCGGGGCACTGACGCGCCCATTGTGCCGGTGGCGCTGGCGGGCGTTTGGGGCAGCATTTTCAGTTTTGAAGGCGGGAAATTCTTTTGGAAATGGCCGAGGGAATTTCCCTATCACGTCACCATCCGGTATGGAGCGCATCTGCCGCCGACAGCGACACCGGACGAAGTGCGGCAGGCGGTGGAAAGCATGCTGTCACGGGGGAATGGCTGAGAATCAGCGCGGAGCGGGAGCGCGGAAATGACATACAAGCGACCGGGGTCTCGAAGCTCCGCGGATTTGGAAATGCGGGCAGGGACGGGAGGGGATGTTTTCGGCGGGACGCCGAAGACGGGGCGCGGGACGCGCGCGCTCCCCAAAGTGGAAAGGCGGTTTAATCTTGCTGTTTCTTGGGACGCGCCGGTATGTTCTGTCCATGCAACGGGGAAACGTTCGCAAAACCAAGATTATTTCCACGCTCGGGCCGGCCACCGAATCCGCAACGATGATCGGCAAACTCATTGACGCGGGGGTGAATATTTTCCGCCTTAACATGTCGCATGGGTCGCACGATTGGGTGCGCCGCGTGGTCACCGACATCCGGGCCGCCGCCGCCGCGCGAAAAAAACACGTCGGCATCATGATGGACACGCAAGGCCCGGCTATTCGCACCGGGGACATCGGCTCGCCCCTCAATTTGCAGCCCGGCCAGAAATTCGTCCTCACCGTCCGCGGCGAACAGCCGGAGGAGGAACATTCCGTGGACGTCAATTACGCGAATTTCGTGAACGACATCAACGTGGGGGACGTGGTGCTGATTGATAACGGGGCGATTGAAATGAAGGTGCTCGCCAAGAACGGCAACAAGGTCGAGTGCGAAGTGCTCACTGAAGGCACCCTGGGCAGCCGCCGCCATATCAATTTGCCCGGGGTCAAAGTCAGCCTGCCCGCCCTCACCGCCAAGGACATCAACGACGTCAAACTGGGCCTCGAATTGAACGTGGATTTCATCGCCCTGTCGTTTGTCCGCGAAGCCCGGGATTTGATGCAATTGCGCGAACTTTTCGACAAGGAAAAGCCGCGGCCGTTGGTCATCGCCAAGATTGAGGACCAGCAGGCCCTGCTGAACCTCGAATCCATCGTGCGGGAAACGGACGGCGTGATGGTGGCGCGCGGCGATTTGGGCATTGAAATTCCGTACGAAGAATTGCCGATCGTGCAGCGCCGCATCCTCAAAACCTGCCTGCGCCACGGCAAACCGGTCATCGTGGCCACCCACATGCTCGAAAGCATGATTGAATCGCCCATGCCTACACGCGCGGAAGTGACCGATGTGGCCAACGCAATTTATGAGGAGTCAGACGCCATCATGTTGAGCGGGGAGACGACGGTGGGCAAATATCCGCTCAAGTGCATCGAGGTGTTTGACCGCATCGCCTGCCGCATCGAGCGCAGCGGAAGCGCGCAGTTTCATGATTCGGCGGAATTGACGACCGCGCGCGAAAAGCTCGTCAAGAGCGCAGTCGTCATGGCCAATGAATTGAAGGCGGCGGCGATCCTCGTATTCACGCGGCACGGTCACATGGCGGTTTACACCTCGTGGATGCGCCCGCGTTATTCGCCGATTTACGCGTTATGCGACAATGAAACTTTCGCCAACCAACTCACGTTGAATTGGGGGGTGACGCCGTTCGTGACGGACTTTGATTTTATCAATCCGCAAAACACCATTGAAACTGCGCTGAAAAAATTTGAGGGCCAGGGACATCTCAAACAGGGCGACACCGTGGTCATCATCGGCGCCATCTCGGTGGGGACGGAAATTGTGGATGCGGTGCAGATGCGGGTGATTTAGGAATCACACGAATTGAGGCGAAATAAAGGGGCGGGGGGCCGGTCGGCGGGAAAAAGTGAAAAGGCTTACGCGAATTGACGCGAAGGAGCCGGTCTTCGCTCAGATGCTACGACCCGGCACGCCGGTCTTCGCTCAGATGCTACGACCCGGCACGCACGAATTTGACAAGACGTTGACCGCAGATTTCGCTGATGGACGCAGATGACGGAGGGTGGGGACTGAGACGATTTTGAACAACAAGGTAACAAAGCAACCAAAAGGATGAGAAACAGATGAACCGCGAATGTGAATACGGTGGAAAAGCGCCAGAGGGCTGGCGCAGTCCAAAACCTCGCGGACATTCCATCCGCGCTCTTAATTCGCGGGCACAAATTTTTTAGCCGCAAAGAGGCACAGAAGAACACATGGAATTTAACCGCGGATGACGGGTAAAATGGGATTTGTTCTTCGTTTCGTCATCCGCGGTGAAGGGCATTGACAATTTCGGACATCGTCCGACATTGAATCATGAAGACGATGACATTGCTGATTTTGGCGACGGGGCTGGCAATTCAAGCAAGCGCGGCGCCGCCGGCGCCCGCGCCAACGACCCCAATAACCACGACGCCCACCCTGGCAACGTCCACATTGCCGACGGGGACCAATCAACCGCCTGCGCAGGCACAACCGGCGCCCGTGTTGCTTGGTTTTCCGATGACGACCCCTTCCGCGAGCACCGTTACTCCCAAAAGGAACCTTTACTGGTTCACCCCGGCGCCCTCGGAAAAGCAAAACAGAATTCAATGGTACGGGAATGTCAGTTCGCGTCCCTGGACGGACGTGGTGGGTTGGCATCCGGGCCAGTCGCAATTTCCGACCGGTGAAACCGCCGAACCCCAGTTGACTCTGCTCCAAGTGCCGTTTTGAGGCAGGCCAATTTAGCCGCGAAGACGAAACAAAAACCTTCTTCAGCCCGGCCCCCCAAGCCACCGCTTTTGAGCGGTCGGGACGCGCTATTTTTTATAAATGTAGTTGTCACGGTTGCCCTCAAAGTCCAGATACGGATTGAACAGCGCCCGTTTGTTGTCTCTGACGGTGATCTGGCAACGGGAAGGGTGGTCCAAGACATGGAGAAAAAACATTTGCTTGACCCAGATCGCCCTTCTGAAAATCCGGCTGTTCTCAAGAAACGCGTGGTGTTCGATTTTCCGCAACGGATTTTCCGCGTTGAATTCATTCACCGCCAAGAGTTCACCGCAGTAGTGATTGTGCGGATCAAGGGCGATGTCGTCCAAAAAGACCAATGTGATCGGCAGATATTTTTGCGGATTGGCATCCCGGAGGATTTTCAGGGCATCGCGCATTGAAAAATAATAATCCAAGTCGAAAACCACATAGCCGACCGGTTCGTCCGACGGCAGGCGGGAGATAAAATCGGAAACGGTGTCGGTCACTTCACCGATGATCAATTGAACATTTGCGGGCAGGACCTTCTTCAAGGCGTCCTGGTTCATCACATAATCGCCCTTTTGGTAGAGATCCGGGTGATCGCGATAATCCCTGGCCGGCGGCATTCCCCGGCCCGAATCAAAGCCATACAACTTGAAGGACACGCCGGTGGCACGAGTCACCTTGCCGGCGATTTGAGCCATGTTCAACAACCCGGTGCCGGCGGCGACACCGAATTCGATCAACGACACGGTACGAATGCCCTGGCGCACGGCAAAATCCGCGGCTTTGAGGATGCCGTAAGCATTATTCTGACGCACCACCAGATCATAATCCACTTTGGCGCGATATGAGCCAAACACCCACACAAATAATGATAAAAAGTTCAAATGAAGTGGTTCGGTCAGCCTTTCTCTGAAAATGCGGGACCAGATTCTGCGCTGGGCAAATCTTCTCAATAAAAAAGGTTTCATTTGAAATGAAGAAAGGCCTAGTTTTCTGCGTCTCGACAGATTTGCAAGTCCTTTTTCCGGTTTTTGAATGCTCTCATTAAAGTAGCGCGGACTTCCCAGTCTGTATCGCGGGTTCCCAACCGGCAAACGACGCGCAG
>DATJSQ010000056.1:0-11048 GCA_035503995.1 Verrucomicrobiia bacterium
GTTGCCGTTCACATCGAGCGTGCCGCCGGCGGAATTGATGGTGATGGTTTGGGATGAAATATCGTTGCTGACGCCCGACGCCCATTGGAGCGTGCCGCCGTTGAAGTTCACCCCGCCCGTTCCCAGACCTCCGGAGGCAATTCTTAGAATGCCGCCATCGAGGATCGCGCCGCCGGTGTAGGTGTTGCTCCCGGTCAACGACACGGTGCCGGTCGCTTCCATTGAGGCGTTCGCTGTGCCCGGGCCAGTGCCGGGAACTTGTCCGGCTACATTGCCATTCGCGTTCGATGCCGGAAATCCGATGGTCAGTGCCGTCGAGCCGCTGATGACGCCATCCACCGTCATCGTATCGCCGCTAATCGCCGCCAGAGCGCCGCCGTTGTTGCCGAGGGATATGCCGCGCTTATTCGAACCCGAGTTATCCAGCGTGAAATTGCCGTTGCCCAAAATCGCGCCCCCGTTCATGATGACGGTCGCGCCCGTTCCCGGTGCTCCCAGCCCGGAATCGGCGCTGATTTCTGATACGCCGCCATTAAGGTAAAGCGTGCCTGAGAAGGTGTTGACGCCGGAATAGACCACCGTGCCCGCGCCGGATTGCCCCCAACTGCCGCCAGCCGTCTTGCCATCGGCCAGAATCGCGCTCAAAATCAGAAAGCCACTCAAATTGTTTTGATAAATGGCAAGTTCTCCCGAGTTGTTGCTGCTGCGCAAACCCGGCTCAACGAAGGCGCCACCTGAGATGGTGTCATTGTTGGCCCCAACGTTCGGTGTCACCAGAATGGCGCCAAATGAATAGGTGCTTCCGCCGGGCAACGAGATGGTCAGAGCGCCGTCGAAATTGAAGCGAAGGCCGCCCAAACTGGTGGTGTTGCCAGAAGGAGTAAAACTGGCCGCGATGTCGTCGAAATGAGTTGTAAAGACGCTGTCATTGCCGTCGAACGCCGTCGTGTCCAGGTAATAACTGCCATCGCCAGCCGTCCCCAATCCGCTGGTGCTCGAACTGATTTGGGAAAGGCCGGTAATGGTGTACGGGCTGCTCCCCGTCACGGCGGCAAAGTCGTACAACCCCACCGTGCCATAACAATAATAATCCGCATTGCCGCTGGTGGTGCTCTCGAATGCCAGATTGGCTGTTCCACTGGTGGTGGTGAGGGTGGCCGTGGCGGCCTGAAAACCGGTGGCGCTGGCGTTGCCGGCCGAGCCGGTTTGGCCTGTCGAAGTGGTGGCGCCAATGCTCGTTGCCGGCCCGTTGATGACCACCGTGCCGCCGGCGGATGTGGCAAAGGCGCCCAGCGCGACGGATGGATTGGCGGCGCCGGAAGAAGGCGCGGCGGAAATGGCGGAGGCGCCGTCGCTTAACGCCGTTGAAGCAAACGTCTGGCCGCTGGCGGAAGCCGCGTTGCCTTCGATTTGGAGCGCGCCCCCGCCCAGCGCGAGAGGCGAACTGCTGCTGATGAGATTCGCGGTCGCGCCGACGTTCGCAAAATTTTCCTGTAACGCGCCGCCGTTGACGGTGGTCGTCCCCGTGTAGGTGTTTGCCGCCGCGCCGTCCAACACCACGGTTCCGCCGCCGGTCTTGGTGATGCCGTCGGACGCTCCGGAAATCACTCCGCCCAGAGTCATCACACCGCCGTTGGTGGCATTGACCGAATGCGTGCCATTGAGAATGATGGCGAGGTTGACCGTTTGCGGGTTTATCGAATTATCGAAAAGACCGCCGGTGGTGGTGATGGAATTGCCGTTGAGCGTGAATGAGCGCGCGCCGGGAATGAAGTTCAGCCCCAAAAATGAAGTGCCTGCGGCGATGTTGTTGTTGAGCGTCAAACTCCCGGCGCCTTGCGCCCCGAAGGACGGGGTGTCCCCGGCAATTGGCGGGGCATTGACGCCGGTCCAATTTCCGGCGGTGGCCCAGTTGTTGTCGCCGGCATTGCCGGTCCACGTGTCAACACCGTTGCCGGCGAGCGCAGAGGAGAGGGCGGTCAGGGTAAGGGCGGCGGTAACCGCTGGCTTTACCCTGCCCGTCAGAAATCCAACGAAAGAGATTTGCATTAAAGATGTTACGTTAAGCTAGTTCACGACCCACTTTTGTCTATCGCCAATAATGATGAAGCGCTTTGATAATGGCACAGATTTTGCGAAAGGATTTCCGCATTATGGAGATTCGCCAAAGAGGTCTTAAGGTTTTATCGCAATTTGCATTTGCCATTGCATTTTTCACCCTGGCGCTTTTGGGTGGCGGCTGCGCCACGAATGTCATTACCAACCCACCGCGTTCGGCCACCGAACAATTGCTCATCAGCACGGCCGCCGACCGTGCCTTGACCAACGCCGACCTGTCCGTCTTTGCCAACAAAAAAATCTATTTGGACGCGAGCTACTTTGACAGCTACGACGAGAAATACGCCTTTGGAGATATTCGCGACGCACTCAGTTCGGCAGGCGCGTTGTTGGTGGACAACATTACGAACTGCGACATCGTTGTGGAAGCCCGTGCCGGCGCGCTTTCCATTGATTATTCCACTTCGCTGTTCGGCATTCCGAACATGGGCCTGCCCGTTCCCCTGTCCGGAACGTTGACGATTCCACAAGTGGCCTTCTACGGCTCTGAAAAGCAGGATTCCATCGCGAAAATCGCCCTGCTGGCCTATGACTACAAGACGGGGCGACATTATTATTCCACCGGTCCGATGATCGGCAAAGCCTACAATTATTATCACAATATCTTCATTATTTCCTGGGCGCATACGGACCTTCCGGCAAAACAAAAGACGGAAAAGAAACGGGAGGAAGACACCGCCCATTTCGGCCCCATGCCGCCGCCGTCAAATCCGCCATCGCCTTGAAGCCAGGATCGAATGGCGGCATCATACGGAACCTTCACGCAGGGCGTGTCCAGCCACACTTGGGACAACTCTCAACGCTCCCCCATCTTCGTTTCCGCTTTCCCGATTTCCCGTCTCATTCCTTTTCCTTTGCCGAGGCTGTTACTCGTTTGAAGAATTCGTAAATTCCATTCTCGCCCATATCCCGCGCATTCGCGAGTTCACCTTCTCGCGTGACATACAACACCTTGTTGTTGGGCGAAAGAATGACGACGGCAGGGATGCCTTTCGACAGGGGCACGCCATACGACTGGGCGACATCAACGTTCTTGTCGAACCGGCCAACGTTGACGTGGACGATCTGGAAGTCCCGCTTCAGAAGCGACGCGGTGGTACCCTTCGTCATGGCTGTGTCCAACATTCTGCAGTCCGGACACCAATTGGCGCCAAAGACAACAATGACCGAGGTGTGAGTTGCGGCGGCCTGCGTCAATGCCTGTTTGATATCGAGCCGGGCATTCGCCGTCTCATTATAGGGATGATTCGCGGCGGCGGCGGCCGCGGTGAAGAACATCAAGCAGAGAAGGTGCGGTATTTTCATGTGTTAAATCATAATCGAATTTCATATCCGGGTCAAAATGGGTTTGTCACGATGTGGCCGGGGTCCCGATTCCAGCGAAATGGAGCGCCTCCGAGCACGCGCAGCGCCGGGGAACCGCGATTTGCCTGCGTTGACGTGGGGCGAGCAAACCGTTCGTGCTTTGACCACGGCCGGATCAAGCCCGTTCGGCGGTATTGGCGTGCTTTTCGCCTTTGTGAGCTGGTGATCTCATGTTAAACAAAACGATGAACTATGAGGAAACATTACATTTTAATCTGGATTGACGACCCGGGATTCAATGCCCGGGAAAAGCGGGCCTCTTGGGTGACCCTCGTAGCAATACTTGTAAAACGGGCGGAAACGACCGAAGGCATAATAACGCTTGGCCAAAATTCCTGGTTGCTTCCACGAGACAGCGGGCTGCCCTTTCTGGCGGAGTGTATCGAAAGGGCGCGTAACAATGGGTTGGCGGCTCATACGATGTTCCTTGATGGCTAAACAGCCAATGCTCTTTCAAGTTTGCCCGACATTTCAAAATTGCCGCAACCATCATTCACAGATCGAGATCAGGGGCGGAATGGGACACATCGTGCTTGCCATTCGCGCGTCAAAATTGTTTGATGGTCAAAATGCCACTGCGATGCCGTAACGAAAAAAATTTGAGAAACATTTGAAACGGCGATCCTGGCAAATTGTTTATGAATAAAAAGTTGTGTTGTTTCTTCCTTCTCTGCGTCGTCTCCGCTTTCACTCTTCACGCGCGTCCTTTCGGGAACATTTACGACGTGCGCAAGTTTGGCGCGCGCGGTGACGGGAAACATCTGGACAGTCCGGCCATCAACAAGGCCATTGCCAAAGCCGCGGCGGCGGGCGGCGGCACGGTGCTGTTTCCGGCCGGCACTTATTTGTGCGGCTCGATTCATCTCCGGAGCAACATTCACCTGCAAATTGACGCCGGTGCCACGATTCTGGGTGCGCCGCAAAGAATGAAGGCGTATGACGCGGAGGAGTATTTTGCCGGCCCGGCGTATCAGGACGGGGGCCATACGTATTTTCATAACAGCCTGATTTGGGGGGAGAATCTGACCAACGTTTTTATCACGGGGAATGGGATGATCAACGGGGGCGGCCTGGTGGCGAACGACGGGATTGAAAACATCATGGACCATTCGGTGGATAACGAGAGAGCGGATTTGACCTTCACCGGCTCGACGAATTGGCCGCAACATCTGGGCAACAAGTCAATTGCCCTCAAACTGTGCCGGAACGTCTTGATCCGCGACATCACGATCTATCACGGCGGCCATTTTTGCATCCTGGCGACCGGCTGCGACAACCTGACGGTGGATAATGTGACACTGGACACCGACCGCGACGGCATGGACATTGATTGTTGCCGCAACACGATGATTTCGAATTGCCGGGTGAATTCGCCGCACGACGATGGCATTTGCCTCAAAAGCACCTACGCGCTGGGCCGTCTGGCGTTGACGGAAAATTTGACGATTGTGAACTGCCAGGTCTCGGGATTCAGGGAAGGCACGCTGATTGACGGCACCATGGTCCCCACGGGGCGCGGCACCGGACGGATTAAATTTGGGACCGAATCCAGCGGCGGTTATCGGAATTGCACGGTCGCCAACTGCACGTTCCGCGACTGTCACGGGCTGGCGCTGGAAGAAGTGGACGGCGGCATCATGGACGACATCGCCATCAACAACATTACCATGATAAACCCGATTGATTACGCGATTTACATCACCACCGGCAAGCGCGACCGCACGCCGAATTTGAC
This sequence comes from Verrucomicrobiia bacterium, assembly GCA_035503995.1. Lineage (GTDB taxonomy): Bacteria > Verrucomicrobiota > Verrucomicrobiia > Limisphaerales > UBA11358 > UBA11358. The sequence goes on from DATJSQ010000056.1 coordinate 5,219, forward strand.
CACTACCAGCCGCGCGCGGAACATCCTCATCTCCAATGTCATCGCGGAAGGCGTCAGTTCGAGAAGCGGCATTCAAATTTTTGGCCTGCCGGAGCTGCCGGTCGAAGGGATTCGTCTGGATAATATCCGGCTGATTTGCGACGGCGGCGGCACGGCGGCCGATGCGGCGCGGGTGCCCAAGGAATTGGGAGCCGGCTATCCTGAACCTGCCCGGTTGGGCGTTATGCCCGCCTACGGCGTGTATGTGCGTGACGCCAGGGATTTGGAATTGGCCAACATCACGACGAGCTTTGAAACGAACGATCTGCGTTCGGCGATGATTTGCACCAATGTGACCAATCTGGAGATCGATAATTTCAAACCGCAGGTGGCGAGCGGGGTGACGCCGGCGCGGTTTGAAGATGTGAGCGGGCTGGTCATCCGGAATTCGCCGGGAATAAGCCAGTAGTCCGTAGTCAGCAGCGGGGATATTGCCGATTGGCGAAACGGAAAAAAGTTGGAGCCTCGTTACCCCGGCTTCTACGGCTCAATGGAATCTCCAAGGTTGTCGAGACGTTCATCGGTTGGCAATGCCGGTACGCTTCTGTTCCCTCAGCTTCTGCTGTTCGCGCAGTAGTTCGACCCGGTCCGTATCTGAGACATCAGCCGCCGCGGCTTTTTGCGTGAGCGCGGCAATACGGCGGTCCAGATATTGATTGCGCAGCTTCAAAATCACGTCGGCCACTTGTGTCTCCGGATTGGGAATTTTGCGGCCTTCGGCGGCCGCCTCGGTGACCAGATTTCGCATCTCCGCCGAATCGCATTCGTCCAAAAAAGCCGCGGGGTTCTTCCAGGTTTCATTCTTTTGCGCCGCGAGCCGCCGTTCGACAATTTGCCGCGCCACGGGATGCGTCATCCAGTTCGGATCCAAATGCAATGCCGTCCATGGCGCCAATTCGTCGTGGAGCAAAATCAATTTGAGCAAATGGATTTCCAATGAGGAAGGGCGCGGCGCTTCCGCCTCCATCGGCGGTTCCGCTGGTTCGCCCTCCACCGTTGGACCTTTGGTGGAGGAAAACTTCTTAAACTCCGCGCGGACCGCTTCCGCGGAGACACCCAGCCGCAGCGCGGTTTTCTGCGCGTGGGTGTCAATCAAAACGGCGCTGCCGGTTTTATGGACGGCTTCCGCCATGTCCCGCAAAATGGCCGCGCGTCCCTTGTCGCTGCCGGCGTCATTCCGTTGGCACAGCCGGTTCAAATAATAGTCAAAAAAACCCTCCGCCCGTTGGATCAACTCGCGGAATTTTTCGCCTCCGAAGTTTTTAATGAAACTGTCCGGATCATGCGGCGCGGGGACCCCAGCCACCCGCACCGCCAGCCCCGACGCCAGCAAATGGTCCAGCGAGCGCACGGCGGCGTTCTGCCCGGCCTCATCCGAATCGAAGCACAACACCACTTCATCCGCGTAACGTTTGAGAATGCGCGCGTGTTGTTCGGTGAAGGCCGTGCCCTGCGGCGCGACGACGTTTTGCGCGCCGGCCATGAAACAGGCAATCAAATCCAGTTGGCCTTCGCAAACGATGGCGCAGGCCGAGTCCAAAATCGCGCGTTTGGACTTGTCCAGGCCGAAGAAGATTTTGCTCTTGGTGAAAATCGGCGTCTCGGGGGAATTGACATATTTCGCGGCTTTATCGTCGCCAGACAACACCCGGCCGCTGAAGCCCACCACCCTGCCCTGCTCATCGCAAATTGGAAACATCAGGCGTCCGCGAAAACGGTCGTAAAAATGCCCGGTGTCTTCCTTGCGCAAAATCAGTCCCGCCTTTTCAACCGTTGCCAGATCGTAATTATGGCTCCTGGCCCAATTCACGGTGTCGTCCCATTCTTCCGGCGCGGCGCCCAGGCAAAACAATTTCACGGCCTCGGCGCTGACGCCCCGTTGCTTCAAATACTCGCGCGCCAGTTGCCCGGCGCTCTCGTTCAGCAGACAATTCTGCCAGCGTTGCGCGATTTTGCCGTGCATTTCCAGGAGCTGGTCCTTGAGATGCCGCGATTCGCGGGCGGCGGGCGTGGCGTCAAATTCGAGCGGGATTTTGGCCCGTTCGGCAAGGCGCCGCACCGCGTCCACGAACCCGATGTTTTCGTATTCCTTTACGAAGGTGAAAACGTCGCCGCCTTTGTGGCATCCGAAGCAGTGAAAAATCTGCTTATGGGGATTGACGTTGAAACTCGGCGTCTTCTCCTTGTGAAACGGGCACAGCGCGGTGAAATTCGCGCCCGCCTTTTTCAGGGGCAGATGCGAGCCGATGACGTCCACGATATCGCTGGCAGCCCGGATGCGTTCGAGAGTTGCGGGGGAAATTCCGGCCATCGCGGGAAGAGGCGAAGCACGCCGTCTAGAAGGTCTGGTTGCCGATTCGGATGATGGGCTTGGGCTTGGACGGCTGCGCAAGCGGCGGCATTTCCGCGGTGATCAAGAGGCGGGCGAGATATTTTTGACTTTTCACCCACGAGCCTGTGGCGGAATTCTGCAACACCTCGGCCTGGATGTTTTGCAACGTTGGGAAATAATCGCCGCTGAAATCGCCATAGCCGCCGCCATAGACCTGGTGCATATAGGCCCGGTGCGCGGCGATATCGCCCTGGGTATAGACGGGGGCGTTGAGCAGGGCCATGACCACCAGCACCACGCACACGCATTTCACCGCCCCGGCAATCATTCCCAGGTAATACTCACTGCCTTTGAAGAAATCGCTGGTGGCGAGCGTTTTGCCGCTGCGATGTTTCAACATCGAAAACGCGATCATTATCACCACCATCATGGCCACGTAAGCAAGAACGTACGCCGTCAACTTGCTGACCTTAAGCTGGATGACAAAGAACGGGCCGACGATGGGGTCGAGCAATCCGCAAACCAGGAGGATGGCGAGCCATTGGAGCACGGGGATTAGTTCCTTGGACATGCCGTTGTGGCGACCGCGAAAGAGGCCCCAGGCCAGAATGGCCAAAAAGGCCAAATCGAACCAGTCGAACAATAGGCCGTTACCTGTTGACGCCGGGGTTGCGGCAGCAATCATGCCGTCAAATTAGTCCCTTCGCGCCAAAATGCGAGCGAAAAATATTTCGATTGAGTTGCGCGTTCCGCAGTCCATCATTCGCGCGCATGGCGAATGTCCAAGAAGAAGACACTCTGGTCATCCTCAAGCCGGATTCATTCTGGCGCGCCCTGCACACCCAAGTCGAAGGCCGCATCAAGGCTCTGGGATTGCAAGTAATCGCCGGGCGCGTTTTGGCGGGTAATGAAAATCTTTCAGAAGAAAAATGGCGGGAGTTTTATTTTCCGGCCATTGGCGACCAGCCGCCGTGCCTGGAGGGCACCTCGAAATACATGGCCTACGGTCCGGTCCAAGTCATCCATTTGCGCGGCGCCGGCGCGATACGGAAAGTGCGGCAGGCGGTGGGCGCCACGAGACCGTGGCAGGCGGCGCCGGGGACGATCCGCGGCGATTTCTGGCCGGGCGCCACGGAAGCCAACGCTTCCTACCGTTTGAAATTTCAGCAACCCGGCGACGACCAATTTCTGTTCAACATGATTCATGCCTCGGATTCGGAGAAGAGTTTTGAGAGGGAGATCAAGTTTTTCAGATTGTGAAAGAGCGCATTTCCGAAAACAGGTCAGCGTGGGGGACCCAAGGGACCTGATTAAGATGGCGCCAAGGGTAAAAACAACAGGCTGCCACTGAACGAGGTTTGAAACATTTGTCCCGGACAACGTTGAAATCCCCGCGCCAGTACTCTCATCGGTGGAAACTCTTGATGAACTCCAGCCCGACTTCCGCTATTCAGGGTGGGATGAAGCGCAAGTGGTTGATAATCAATCCGACGGTTGAAAAGGTCTGCACTACAGGGACTCATTCGACCAGTTTGCCCGAGGCGGTGATCCGAGGCGGTGGCTGCTCCGGCAGGTCGAGCTTCATCTGATCGAGCAACACTTGAAGTTCCTTCTCCGGCTGGGTATAGCGCGGCAGGATCACCTGGCGACCGTCTGTGGTCGGCAGATGAACATCAATCATCTGCACGGCCGCAAATTTCTCCAACACGGATCGAGGCGTCAGGCCCGGGGCCAGATCACGCAGCCAGCGGCGCAGTGTCACATGCAAGCCATACGCCAGGAAAGCCACGAAGATGTGGGCTTCAATTCGATCCTCTTTCTGGTGGTAAACCGGACGCAAGGCCAGATCGCCTTTGAGATTCTTGAACGCCTCCTCCACCTGCGTCAGTTGGGTGTAGTATTCCCAGAGCTTGACCGGATCCTCCTGCGTGAGATTGGTGCGAAGCAGATAACGCCCTTCGCGACGGCGCACCTGCCGCAGCTTGGCCGTGCGTAACCGCCACGTGAATGTCTGCGCGTTGATGGTTTCATCTTTTTTGGGCACGCGGATGGCCACCAAGCGCCAGGCCGTTGGCCATTGCCCACGGGCGGCGCCCAACTTCATCAGGAGTTCGTCCCGCTTCAAATGCTTCATCTGGCGCAACTCTGGCAGTCGCTTCCACAACTGCTTGAGTTGGCGTCGGCGCATCGCCCGTTCCTTGTCGATCCGCGAGGCGCTCTGCGCAAACACGTAGCATTCGCCCTGGTGCGGCAGCAGTTTGACGGTGATTCCCTCGCGGACTTTCTGCCAGGGTAGTTCGGTGAGCGCGGCTTCCAGTTGGCTCAAATGGCCCTTGGGCGTGCCCACCAGATAACTGACCGGCGGATCGCTCCGGCGCATTTGCTCGAGGGTCTCTTCGGTGGGAATACCCCGATCCATCACCCACACCCGACGAGCCTTGCCATATTGCTTTTCAATTGAGGCCAGCGCCGATTTGAGCGTCTGCTTGTCCAGCGTGTTTCCCGGAAGCACTTCATATCCCAGCGGAAAACCCTCCGGCGTGACGATGAGCGCGATGACCACTTGCACGCAATCAAATCGTTTGTCACGACTGTAACCGAACCGGCGCTTGTCGCCTGGGGCAAAAGGCGGATCACTTTCGAAATACGTGCTGGTCAGGTCATAAAGCAACACCTCAAAGCGGGCGTTAAAGAGATCCTTCCACCGCTCCTGCAAATGCGAGAAAAGCGCCGCCTTGTGTTCGAGCAGGTGATCCAAACAACGATAGAGCGTGTCTTGGGCTGCCAGGCGGTAATCACCCCCAAGCAAATCGGCCATCGCGCTCTTGTCGAACCATTCCCGGTGCAGACGCCATTCGCTGCCCGGATTGATGAGCCGATAGCTGACCAGCGTTTGAAGCACATGATCCCAGCGGGTGCCTTTGCGGCTGGCCGGCAGCCGCCCGCTCCAAAAGTTGTCCAATCCCAGCTTCTGGTAGAGAACGCTTGCCAGCCAGCAAGCGCCCCACTGCCGGGGCCGGCGCAGTTCCAGTTGGTCCAGCCGGATGCGCACGATCTGCTCGTCCTGCACCGCGGGAGAACGGTCCTCGGGGAAAAGGGCGATGGTGCGCGCTTTGGCCGCGCCGGTTTCAAAGACCTCAATGGTCTTGCGCCAGGCCGCCTGTTGCGACGAATTGATTTCGCCCAGGTAAAGCACGTGCCGTTGCACCACCTTGCCTCCGCCAGCCACGCGCCGGTTTTCGACCAGACTCCAATAGTGATGCTCCTTGCCGTCTTTGAAGCGCGTGGACTCTTTGAGAAACATATTGGCCTCCAATTATGCACGGACCAACCAAAAGAAAAAGGAGGCAGGTCTGCACTACAGCCTGTTTCAATAATCCACAGCCTCAGCACCAACAACTTGCGAATCGAAAACCCAAAAAAATCCTCACCTTCTCAGTCGAATAGCGGAAGTCGGGC
>DATJSQ010000057.1:0-5382 GCA_035503995.1 Verrucomicrobiia bacterium
GATGCGCAGGGTTCTTGGACCGTTTACCCGGCATCCCGCGGCTGCGGGACCGGGCTAATGTCCGCTGTCGCTCCGCGACAACTTCCCATTTTACCCACTAATAGGATGGCGGCGATGACTTCTTTTGTGATTCACAGCCGTTTCGGCGGGGCGGTTACGCGAGGTCGAAACGATCCAGGTTCATCACCTTCCCCCAAGCCGCGACAAAGTCCTGAACAAATTTCTTCTGCGCGTCCGAGCTTCCATAGACCTCAGCCAGGGCGCGGAGCTGGGAGTTTGAACCGAAAACGAGGTCCACCCGCGTGCCGGTCCACTTGACGGCGCCCGTTTTGCGATCACGGCCTTCAAACACGTCTGCCTCGGGCGAAACAGGCTTCCACTCCGTGCCCATATCGAGCAGGTTCACGAAGAAGTCGTTGGTCAGTGCCTCCGGTCGCTTGGTGAAGACGCCATGCCGCGCCCCTCCAAAGTTGGCCTTCAGAACACGCATGCCTCCCACGAGTACCGTCATTTCCGGCGCGGTCAGTGTCAGCAACTGTGCCTTGTCAACCAGCAACGCCTCGGCCGATACGGTGTATCTCCCCTTGAGATAATTGCGGAAGCCGTCCGCGATGGGTTCGAGCACGGCGAACGACTCCACGTCGGTCTGCTCCGGCGAGGCGTCCATGCGCCCCGGCGTGAACGGCACCGTTACATTGTGGCCGGCATTTTTCGCCGCTTGCTCCACACCCGCGCAGCCGGCCAGAACAATCAGGTCCGCGAGCGAAACCTTTTTGCCTTCTTTCGCTGTTTTGTTGAATGCTCCCTGGATGCTCTCGAGCGCCTTCAGCACCGTCGCCAGTTCCTTCGGCTGGTTGACTTCCCAATCCTTCTGCGGTGCCAGGCGAATCCGGGCGCCGTTCGCGCCGCCGCGTTTGTCGGAGCCGCGAAACGTGGACGCCGAGGCCCAGGCCGTGGAAACCAGTTGCGAGACCGGCAGGCCGGACGCCAGAATTTTGCCTTTCAGCAGGGCGATCTCCGTGGGGCCGATTAATTTGTGGTTCACCGCGGGAATGGGGTCCTGCCAGATGAGTTCCTCCGCTGGAACCTCCGGGCCGAGATAACGCGCGCGCGGACCCATGTCGCGGTGCGTCAGCTTGAACCACGCCCGGGCGAAGGCGTCGGCCAATTGCCCGGGATTCTGGTGGAAACGCCGCGAAATTTTTTCGTAAGCCGGGTCGAAGCGCAACGAGAGGTCTGTCGTCAGCATGGTCGGCGGACGCTTCTTCGACGAGTCGTGGGCATCGGGAACATCCGCCACAGCCCCCTTTGCCACCCACTGATGCGCGCCAGCCGGGCTTTTCGTCAGCTCCCATTCATGCTTGAACAGGTTCTCGAAAAAGTAGTTGCTCCACTTTGTCGGCGTCTGGCTCCAGGTCACTTCCAAACCGCTGGTGATCGCGTCACCACCCTTGCCCGTGCCAAAGCTGCTCTTCCAGCCCAAGCCCTGCTCCTCAAGACCGGCCGCTTCCGGCTCAGGCCCCACATGGGACGCGGGACCGGCGCCGTGGGTCTTGCCAAACGTATGGCCGCCGGCGATGAGCGCCACCGTCTCCTCGTCGTTCATCGCCATGCGGGCAAAAGTCTCGCGAATGTCGCGCGCCGCCGCAATCGGATCGGGATTGCCATTGGGGCCTTCCGGGTTGACGTAGATCAGCCCCATTTGCACGGCCGCAAGCGGATTTTCGAGGTCCCGGTCGCCGGAATAACGTTTGTCGTCCAGCCATTTCTTTTCCGCGCCCCAATAGACGTCCTGGTCCGGTTCCCAGACGTCCTCACGCCCGCCTCCGAATCCGAATGTCTTGAAGCCCATCGTTTCCAGGGCGACGTTGCCGGCAAGAATCATCAGGTCGGCCCACGAAATCTTCCGGCCATACTTCTGCTTGATCGGCCAGAGCAGGCGGCGCGCCTTGTCCAGGCTCACGTTGTCCGGCCAACTGTTGATCGGCGCGAAGCGTTGCTGGCCCCGACCGCCGCCGCCGCGCCCGTCACCCGTGCGATAGCTCCCGGCGCTGTGCCACGCCATCCGGATAAACAGACCGCCGTAGTGGCCAAAGTCCGCCGGCCACCAGTCCTGCGAGTCCGTCATCAGCGCCGCGAGGTCCTTCTTCACCGCCGCCAGGTCCAGGCTCTTGAACTCCCTGGCGTAGTCAAAACCCTCGCCCATCGGATTGGACTTGGAGGAATGCTGGTGCAGCAGTTCGAGCTTTAACCGGTTTGGCCACCAGTCTTGATTTGTAGCGCCGCTGCCGGCAGCGGGGTGAAAGGGGCATTTGGCTTCGGTTGACATGTTTTTTCCCGATTGCTCGGTTGGGTGAATTCAGGTTTCAGGAATCCCCGCCGACGCTGGATTGCGATTTTTTGACGGTGGATGGCCCTGGTTTTTCTGGGTGCAAGTTTCCGCTGGCAGCCGCTGCTTGGGTCGCCGAAGCCTTCATGGGATACAGTGCCGGGCAGCAGCCCATCGTTTGGCAGAATGCCTGGCTGAAATGGCTCAAACTGGAATACCCGACTTCCATCGCCGCCTCCGTTACATTGTATTTGCCGCTTTTGAGCATTTCGGCCGCTCGCTCCATTCGAAGCGTTCGCAAATATTGCGGAATGGTCATGCCGGTTTCCCGGGAGAAAATCCGGCTCAAATAAAAAGGACTGCATCCCGCCTTGCGTCCGATTTCCTCCAGCGACGGCGGTTCGGCCAAATCCTGGCGCAAAATGGCAACAACCCTGTCCACGCGCTCTCGTGCCAGCCGTTTCTGCCGGTCGCAAAATAATTCGTCTTTCTCCTGCCTCTCAAAGAAAAAGTCCGCCATGAGTTGCAGAATCTTGCCCTGATACCACAATCGCCTCGCCCCCTGGGGCAAAGGCGGGTGCTGCAACTGCGCAATCAATTGTTCCTGCTCGGCGGCCAGGCGGTGAATGCGTCCCAAACCCGCGCGGCCGCCGCCCGTCAGAACAATTTCTTCCACCACGCCATGAAGCGCGCCATCGCATTGACGCAGGTATTCGCGCAAAAAACGCGGGGAAAATTCAACGGTTAGGAACCGGTGCCGTTCGCCGGCTTTTCGCCGGGCTTGCAACGTTCCTTTTCCGGGAGCATAAAACCCCGCGGTCAACGGTTTGAAATTCAAAACGCCGGTCTCCGACCATACCGAACCATTGCCTGCCAGGTTCAGGCAAAGCTCCAGACTCTCCGGATGAAAACTGCGCGACCATTCAAAGGCGGCGCTGGTTTTTAATTCAAAGTCATGCCATTCAATACTGACACCCAATTCCTCAAAATTTCCAAAAAGTTGCCGCCAGCCATTGCAAACCGGCTGCCAGACAATCGCCTCCCTCAATGGGGACATTTGTGGCCGGTTGAGTTTGGCCTGACGCTCGTTGCCCTTGCTTTCGGCGATTGCAGCATTCATTTTATCAAGTCTCGATTCTCGTCGTCATATTAAAATGGAAGGCACTCCTCGACTCAACATAAATTGCTGAAGGCCGACCAGTTTTTGTTGCAGTCTTTTTGCCACCCCCGTTTTTGGAATCAGTCAAAGCTTTGTGTGTTCTCTCCCTTCTGTGCCTTTTCGCGGCCAATGAATCCGTTCCTGTCCGCCGTAGGCCAGGTGAAGGCGGATGGTTGAACCCTTCGGCTACGCCCCGCTGCGTTCTTTCGTGGCTAAAAAAATTTGCGCGTGCCGGGTCGTAGCATCCGGGCGAAGACTGGTTCCTTCGTGATAATTCGTGCGTGCCAGGTCGTAGCATCTGCGCGAAGACCGGCGTGCCGGGTCGTAGCATCTGCGCGAAGACCGGCCTGTCCACCGTAGGCCAGGCGAAGGCGGATGCATCCCTGGTTAACCTCTCGATTCATGTTTTTTCGTTTTGCAGTTCTTCCCGTGCCAACAGCACCAGATTGGGTAAAATCTTGTCGCCAAAAATTCGCCGTCGCCGGGCCGCCGCATCAGGCCACCGAATTCGATGACTGCGCCGGGTCGCCGGTTCCACTTCAACCGTCGTTTCCAGTTCTTGGACGTACTCAAAGAACTTCCGACGCTCCCGCGGCGGCAAGGCCTTCACTTGTTCCACAACATCATGTGCGCTCATCGTGGCTACAATAACGTACAGCGGGCGCCGACGGCAAGTGTGGTTCGTGGCGGTCTTTGCCACCCCCATTTTTGGAATCAAGTCAAAGCTTTGTTACTGCGGTTTCATTTTTTCGCTTCGCCGATTTCAGCATTCATCATTCAGCCTTCAGCCTTTTCTTCCGTCCCGACTTGGAGGCAAAATTTACCCGCGCGTTACCCGCGCGTTACCCGCGCGCTATCCGCTCACGACCCGCTCACGCCCCGCTCAACCCCCGCGCTAAGGCCGGCGAAATTCGCGCCAGCTTTTGGAGTGCGCCAGTCCCCTGGCGCTTTTGAATCTCACGGAGGAAACCCGATCTTAACAGAAACCTGTTGGTATTCACCACAGAATTTCTTTAGTGTATTTGGGTCATCCGCGGTTTCCGCTTTCCCGCCCGCTGTGCCGTTGTCGAATTAACAAATAAGAGATTGACGTTCGAATTGAACGCGACGGATGACTTGCTGTCCGCTCAACTCGGCTGTCTTCCGCTTTCTACTTTCTGTTTTCTGTTTTCCCTCATGAGGGCATCACGGCGGCGGTAATTTCGGCACAGATTATTTTTGCCGTTGACACCCGCCTTAATGGGTGACCCCTGCCTGACCCCTGTCTTAATGGGTGACCCGTTTTTGGCACGAACGGCCCGGATTCCAGCGCGCGTGAGGCTCGAAGATTTGCGGGTATTGTTGGAACGGACGCCGCCGGGAGCCACGCTTGCCGATTTTCGGCGGGTCATTTTGGACGAAAATCTGCTCAACAAAAAAGCCGGATGCACGCGGCGCGACGGGCGCCTGATCGCCCTGGAAGAAGTCCCCCGCGCCACGGAACTGATCTGTCAACTTCATCACCCCAAATCCCAATGGTTAATCCCAATGTACGCACACGGGCCATTCTTGAATCCGCCCCGGCGTAGCTTAATTTCATGAAAAAATATCTCGCCAACTGCCAATGGCGGTGGTAATGCTCGACGTTGAAATTCAGAAACAGGTATGAAACGGAAAGTTCAGGGCCGGGCAATTGTTTCAATTTCCCGACAACGGCAACTGGCGACAATGCTTCCACGCCAGCGTTTCATTTCATAGAAAGACATGGATTATGAACCGCATCTACCAAGGCCGGGTCACCAAGGTTGAAATTCCCGACGGCAAAGACGAACAAGGCAAAGCCAAATGGAAACCGCTTGATAGCTGGCAGGAAATCCTCTGGCAGCACCACCAGCTTTTCCAAGATGCAGTGAAT
>DATJSQ010000058.1:0-21380 GCA_035503995.1 Verrucomicrobiia bacterium
TACAAGACGATTTACGGCACCGACGTGCATCCGCGGCTCGTCGGGGAATTTTTATTGTTGAGCGACAATTTTCCGCGTTCGGTGCGCTTTTGCGTTACGGGGTTGAACCAGGCCATCCGCAGTATATCCGGGGTGGCGGACGGCCATTTTTGCAATGACGCGGAAAAGTTGACGGGGCGGTTGGTGGCGGAATTGCAATTCAGCAGCGTGGATGAAATTTTCGACATTGGCCTGCACCAGTATCTGGACGATGTCCAGGTGAAGCTGAACAACATTGGGAACGCGTTGTTTCGGGCGTATATTTTCCAGCAATTTGAGAACCCCGATCAGGTCCACCTGGTGCAACAGGAGGAGCAACAACAGCAGTGGCAGACGGCAAAATCAACATGAAACGCATTGGCATTCTCACCGCCGGGGGCGATACGCCCGCATTGAACGCGACGATTCATGGCGCGGTGACGCGCGCCAACGTGTTGCGGATTGAAATCTTCGGCCTCATCAAGGGCTTCAACGGCTTGTTTAATCCGCGCGCCCCGCACGTGCATTTGAATCCGCTCTTTCAGGAAATCCCGGAATTGGACCCGACGAAGGGAGGCACGCTGATCGGCTCCTCGCGCGATTTTGTTGACCCGGACAAGAAAGACGAACTGGACTTGATCATCTCGCGTTTGAATAAATTGGGCATTGAAGGGCTGATTTGCATCGGCGGTGACGGCACGCTAAACGGGCTTCAGCCGATAGCCGAGCGACTGCCGACCGTATTGGCGCCCAAGACGATTGACAACGATCTGGGCCTCAATTACGCGGCCGAGCCTGACGAGTGGGTGCGCGTCAACGACGCGGCGGCCAAACACGGCTTTCGCTACAAACGCGCCGAGTCCCATGCCGTTTTCGATTTGAACCAGATTGTCAATTACGCCACCCCGGGCTATGCCACCGCGGTTTTTGTGTCCGCCCAGGGCATCGAACGCATCCGCACCACCGCGGAAAGCCACCGGCGCATCGCCATCATCGAAGTGATGGGCCGCCATTCGGGGTACATCGCTTTGGGAACGGCTTACGGCAGGCCGGACATCATCCTCATTCCCGAGCATCCTCTCGACCTGGAACACCTGGCGGAACGGGTGAAACAGACCTACGATTTGCAAAAAAACGTGGTCATCGTTTGCGGCGAAGGCATCGTGGATGAACAAGGCCGCGAGCTGGGCGCGGAAACCAAGTCCACTGATCCGTCCGGGAACATCGTCTTGAGCGGCGCGGCGGAGGCCTTGCGCTCGAAACTGATTCAGATGATTGGCGACCGGTATTTTCAATTGTATCGCCGTGGTGAATCGGCGAAGGAGGCGATCTTCACCCGCAAAGTCGGTCATACCCAGCGCGGCGGGCGCCCGATCCTCTTCGATCGTTTTTACGCGGCGGCGCTAGGGTCGAAGGCTGTTGACCTGCTGGCGGAAGGCCGCAACAACGCCGTTTCGATTTTGCAATACAACACCACCAAGGGCTTTTATGTGGAAGGTTACGATGCCAATCGTTTTCGGGACCGCTGGGGACTCATTCACGCGCGATCCATGCACGCCGACCTTTACGACGCCAAACTGATGAAGCCGTCGAGAATGGGGATTGATTATCTGCTGCCGATTTTCACCGATGCCATCGGCCATGATGACGCGGAATACATGCGCCAGACGCTATTTGACCCCGGAAATCTGATGCAACCGTATCACTCAATCAACACCGACGTGCATAAGCGCATCCGGTATCTCGAGACCTCCGCATGAAACCGAATTCCGCCATCCGACCCATCATCAATCGCCAATAATCAATCATTGTGTCCATCCACGTCGCGCTTCATCACAAAACCCGTTACCGCTATGACCGGCTGGTCAGCCTGGGGCCGCAGGTCGTGAGATTGCGTCCCGCGCCGCATTCACGGACACGGATCTTAAGCTATTCGCTTCACATCGCGCCGGAGAAGCATTTCATCAACTGGATGCAGGATCCGCAGTCGAACTATTCCGCGCGGCTGGTGTTTCCGGAGCCGACGCGGGAATTTTGCGTGGAAGTGGATTTGGTGGCGGAAATGGCCGTGCTGAATCCTTTTGATTTTTTCCTGGAACCGCCGGCGGAAAAATTTCCATTTGAATATGACGCCGCGCTGGACCATGAACTGGAGCCGTTCCAGCGCAAGTGCTGGCTGACGCCCGAATTCATGAAGTATCTCAAGGCCATTCGCGCGACCTTCCCCGATGGCAAAAAGCCGCCAGCGGCCAAAAAGAAAAAGACAGCCACGAAGCCGGAGCCTGAAATTCCAAAGCCGCGCACGATTGATTTTCTCGTGGCCGTCAACCAACGGGTCTGGAAGGACATCAAATATACCATTCGCCTGGAGCCGGGCGTGCAAACGCCGGAGGAGACGCTGGAAAAAGCGAGCGGCTCCTGCCGTGACTCGGCCTGGCTCCTTTGCCAATTGTTGCGGCACTGCGGACTGGCTTCGCGTTTCGTGAGCGGCTATCTGATTCAACTCAAACCCGACGTCAAAGCGCTCGATGGCCCGAGCGGCGCGGAAAAGGATTTCACTGATTTGCATGCCTGGACGGAAGTGTTTCTGCCGGGGGCGGGCTGGATCGGCTTGGACCCCACGTCGGGCCTGCTTGCCGGCGAAGGGCATATTCCGCTGGCCTGCACGCCGGACCCGGCCAGCGCCGCGCCGATTTCGGGGGCGGTGGATGAATGCAAATGCGATTTCGGCTTCGAGATGAGTGTCACGCGCATCCACGAATCGCCCCGCGTCACCCTCCCGTACACCGACGAGCAATGGAGCCGGATTGAATCGCTGGGCCATGGCATTGATGCCGATCTGAAAAAGGGCGATGTGCGGCTGACCATGGGCGGCGAGCCGACCTTCGTATCCATTGACGATCCGGACGGCGTTGAATGGAATTTCACGGCGGTCTCGGAGAAAAAGCGCATTCTTTCCGGCGAACTCATCAAGCGCTTGCGGCGCAAATTTGCGCCCGGATCGTTGTTGCATTACGGCCAGGGCAAGTGGTATCCGGGCGAGCCGTTGCCCCGTTGGGCGCTCGCCTGTTACTGGCGGAAAGACGGCGTTCCAATCTGGAAAGATGACGCGCTCATCGCGGACGAATCAAAGGACTACGGGCACGGCGCCAGGGACGCGAAGGCCTTGCTCGAACGGATTTCGCGTGTGGTTGGGGCCGATCCCAAATACGTGCTGCCAGCCTATGAGGACGCTTTTTATTACATCTGGAAGGAGCGCCGGTTGCCCGCGAATGTCACGCCGGAAAAATCGAATTTCAAGGACAAGCTGGAGCGCGACCGGATTGCGCGCCTTTTTCAAAAAGGGCTGGGTGAGGCGGCCGGCTATGCACTGCCCATGAAGCGCGCGGGGTATGGCAACCAGGCCGGGTGGATGTCGGGCGCGTGGTTTTTGCGCGACGACGACACTCTCTGGTTGATTCCCGGCGATTCGCCCATGGGCCTGCGCCTGCCGCTGGACTCCATCCCGTGGGTTTCGGAACAAGAATTTCCGCGGGTCTGGCAACAGGACCCGTCCCAGCCGAAATTGCCGGAATTGCCGAAGGAATTCCCCTATCGGCCCGGCAGGCCGGAAACGAGCGGGCAGCGGTTTTTGCGCGGGGGCGGGGCGCCGGTACCGGCCGGTTTGGGTCCAGGCCAGCGCGCGCAGCGCCTCGGCAAATTGGAAGAGGAACGCGTGGAATTACCGCCGTTGCCCCCGGAATACGATCCGAACAAACGCCCGGCGCAGGGGCAGAGCGCCCCGTGGATCATCCGCACCGCGCTTTGCGTGGAACCGCGGAACGGGCGATTGCACGTTTTCCTGCCGCCGGTCGCCACCACGGAGGATTATTTGGACCTGGTGGCCGGGATTGAAACGGCCGTCACTGAAATGGGCACGCCGGTGATTATTGAAGGCGAGACGCCCCCCCGCGACCCCCGTCTGAACAAGCTGGCCGTGACGCCCGACCCCGGCGTGATCGAGGTGAATTTGCATCCGAGCAAATCGTGGGATGAACTCGTCCAACGCACGACGGAGCTTTACGAGGAAGCGCGCCAGGCGCGGCTGGGCACGGAAAAATTCATGCTCGATGGCCGCCACGCCGGCACCGGCGGCGGCAATCACATCATCATCGGCGGCGAATCGCCGCAGGATTCGCCGGTTCTGCGGCGTCCGGACTTGCTGCGCTCGCTGCTGGCTTATTGGCAGAACCATCCGTCGTTAAGCTGGCTATTCAGCAGCCTGTTCATTGGTCCCACCAGCCAGGCGCCGCGAATTGACGAGGCGCGAAATGACTCGCTCTACGAATTGGAAATCGCCTTCAAGGAATTGGACCGCCAAATCAACACGTTCGGCTACACGCCGCCGTGGTTGTGCGACCGCCTCTTCCGCAACCTGCTGATTGACTCGAGCGGCAACACGCATCGCGCGGAATTTTCCATTGATAAATTATATGCGCCGGAAAGCGGCGGCGGCCGGCTGGGACTGGTCGAAATGCGGGCGTTCGAAATGCCGCCGCATGCCCGGATGAGTCTCGCCCAACATCTGCTGTTGCGCGGCCTCATTGCGAAGTTCTGGAATGCGCCCTACCGAAACGGACTGGTGCGCTGGGGCACCGACATTCACGACCGCTGGATGCTGCCGCATTTTTGCGAGACGGATTTTCGGGACGTCATCGGCGATTTGCGGGCGGCGGGTTATCCGTTTGAATTCGAGTGGTTCGCGCCGCATTTTGAATTTCGCTTCCCGTTCATCGGCGACCTGCAACAGCGGGACATTGAGATGGAATTGCGCGCGGCGCTGGAGCCGTGGCATGTGCTGGGCGAGGAGCCCGGCGGCGGCGGCACGGTGCGTTACGTGGACAGCTCCGTCGAACGCCTGCAGGTGAAGGCGCGCGGGCTGGTCGGCGATCGTTTTGCCGTCGCCGTCAACGGTTGCCGGCTGCCGTTGCATCCGACCGGCACGAACGGGGAGGGCGTGGCGGGCGTGCGCTACCGCGCATGGCAGCCGCCGGAATGCCTGCAACCGACCATCGGCGTCCATGCGCCGTTGCGTTTCGACCTTTATGACACCTGGAACAAACGTTCCCTGGGCGGCTGCACGTATCACGTGGCGCACCCGGGCGGACTAAGCCATGACACATTTCCGGTCAACAGTTACGAGGCCGAATCGCGCCGTCTGGCGCGGTTTTTCCGTCATGGTCATACGGCGGGAGCATTTGAACTGATGCCGGCCATGAAAAATTCTGAATTTCCTTTTACGTTGGATTTGCGCAACGTGTGACTTGAAATTTTTCGAAATGAAATACGATATTGTTCATCGCACCTGCTACACCTATCTGTCCCCGGCGCGGGAAAGTTTCAACGACGTCCGCGTGGAGCCGCCTTCCATCCCCGAGCAGACCGTCGAATTCTTTTCGCTGCGGGTCGAGCCGGAAGTGCGATTGAACCGTTACACGGATTTTTATTCAAACCTGGTGCATCATTTTGAGATTCCGGCGGTGCATAATTCATTGCTGATCGAGAGCAAGGTGAGGGTGGAAACGCACTGGCCGGAGCCGCTTCCGGAAGACGCGCCGTTGTGCCCGATGGCAAAGCTCGAAGACGCCGCGTCTGCCGAGCGTTGTTTTGATTTCCTGCAAAGCAGCCGGTATGTGGAATTGGATGTGGATGTCTGGAGACTGGCGATTGACGCGATGGGGGAGACGCAGGACGCATGGCAGGCGGCGCTGACGCTGATGCGTTTTACGTATGAATATCTCAAGTATCTTCCGAACTCGACGCATGTTCACACCCTGGTGCGCGATGTGATTGCCAAACGCAGCGGAGTTTGCCAGGACTTCGCGCATTTTTTAATCGGCCTTTGCCGGAGCGTTAAAATTCCCGCGCGGTACGTCAGCGGTTATCTGGCGACTGAAACCGCCAGCGCGACACATGCCTGGGCGGAGATTTACATCCCTGAAACCGGCTGGCGGGGACTCGACCCCACCCACAACCAGCAGGTGGGTGAAACCTATGTGAAAATCGGCCACGGGCGCGATTATGCCGATGTGCCGCCCGTCAGCGGGAGTTATCACGGGACCTTGGAGCGGACGATGCGTGTGGAAGTGAAAGTCACCGAAGTTCGCGGGCAAAGCCAGGAGCAATTTTCAACAGCCGGACGCCAAGGCCAGGAACAATCATCCAATCCCGTGGCGTTGGAAAAATCCGAAGCGCCGGAAAAAGAAGAAGCCGACGAGACCACTGCTTAAATCAATTCCCGCACGTCCACCGCTTCCATGCCGGCGGCGCGGATGGCCTCCAGGCCCAACTCGGTGTCCTCGTAAGCACGGCAAAATTCCGGCTCCACGCCGATGCGCCGCGCCGCTTCCAGAAAAATGTCCGGCGCCGGCTTCTGGTTCACCACCATTTCATTGGTGACAATGGCCCCGAACAAGTGGCGGATCTTCAAGTGGTCGAGCACCATGCAGATGATCTCCTGCGAACCGCCCGAGGCGACCGCCATTGGAATTTTTCCATGATTTTCCGTCGCAATTTTCACGACGGCTTCCACCGGTTTCACCTGCGACAGCGTCTGCAGATACGTCGTCTCCTTCTCATGCGCCACGGCGATGTGATCAAGCGAACGGTGTTGCTCCCGCGCCAGCGCCTTCAAAATGTCGCGCGACGGTATGCCGCCAGAGGCGTAAAAACGGTCCATTGGAAAATGAAGCCCGTGTTTCTGCGTGACGATTTGCCACGCGCGCCAGTGCAATGGCATGGTATCGGCCAATGTGCCGTCACAATCGAAAATCAGTCCTCTAATTTCTTTCATTTTTAAGCCTGTTGGAAAATCCGAGTATGTTAATTTCCATCTCTTCGCGGATCGAAAATGTCAAAGTGGTGGAGTCAATAGTGGAACCACCTGCCGTCCATGCCGGCGATAAATTGAAAAATCCTTGTAATCAATTGTGAGGATCCGACAATCATCGAGCAATTCTGAAAGCCGCACAAGTGTTGCATCAGCGAGATCCATCCGGTTCCGGTATTTGTCCATCAGATCCGCCACAGCACCGGCCTGTTCCGGCAACTGAAACGGAATTTTTAAATCACCGTTCTCGATCCAAGCCAGCAGCCAGCGCGCGGAAGCCCCGAATGTTGCCAGGAAATAAGCCGCTTCCGTCACGACGGATTCGGTTGTGAAAAACGGCGGGCGCATCGTTTTGAAAATTTCCGCCGCCCAGAGGTGGTGCTGGTCATCAGCTCGGAAAAAAGCGATCAGCGGGCCCGCGTCAATGATGATTCTTGCCATATTTTTTCACCATTGCCTGGCGGTAATAATCCTTGTGCCGCGCGGCCATGTCGGATGGCCCGCCTTTAATGCATCCGCACATATCCTTCATTACGTCAAACATGGTCGGCCCATTCGCTTCCTCCGCCAGGTCCTTTTCAATCGCATCGCGGAAAATTTTCGATTGCGAAACCCCCAGGCGCCTGGCTTTGGCAATCGCTTTTTTATAAATCGGTTCGGGCAACTGCACCGTCGTCGTCTTCATAAAATAAGGCTAATATGTTTTTGACAGAAAGCAATTACATTTTTAATCCCGCCAATCTTTCTTCCAGATCATGCGTCATCAACGGATCAATCAAGCCATCCAGGTCGCCTTCGATGACGTTCGCCAGGTTGTAAAGCGTCAGCTCGATGCGATGGTCCGTCACCCGGTTCTGCGGAAAATTGTAGGTGCGGATTTTCTCATTGCGTTCGCCGGTGCCCACCTGCTGCTTGCGGTGCGCGGCATATTTGGCGTTTTCCTCGGCGGTTTTGGCTTCCAGCAGGCGCGAGCGCAGAACCTTCATCGCCTTCACCCTGTTTTTTTGCTGGGAGCGCTCATCGGCGCAACGCACGATCAACCCGCTGGGCTTGTGCTGAATTTGCACGGCTGAATCAGTGGTATTGACCCCCTGGCCTCCCTTTCCGGACGCCCGGCAGACGTTGATTTCCACATCCTCCGGCTTGATTTCGATGTCCACTTCCTCCGCCTCGGGCAATACCGCAACCGTGGCGGTGCTGGTGTGGATGCGCCCCTGCGCCTCGGTGGCCGGCACGCGTTGCACGCGATGAACCCCGCTCTCGTATTTCAATCGCTTGAAAACATCCGTGCCCGTCACGCTGAAAACGATCTCCTTGAATCCGCCTAGGTCGGATGGATTGGAATCCATCGTCTCAATTTTCCAGCCGCGCGCTTCGGCGTAACGCGAATACATCCGATACAAGTCGGCCGCAAACAGCGCCGATTCCGAACCGCCCGCCCCGGCGCGGATTTCAATAATCGTGTTGCGCGAATCGGTGGGGTTCGGCGGCACCAGTCCGAACTGGATTCGTTGCGATAAGTTTCTCTCTTCCGCTTCCAGCCGGACGATTTCGTCCTTCGCCATTTGGCCCATCTCCGAATCCGGCAATTCGCCTTTCAGCAGCGCGCGGTTTTCCTCGAGGTCCGCCAGCGTTTTTTGGTAGCGATCGCCGGCCGCGATCAATTCCTTCAGCCGCGAAAATTCGCGCGAAAATTCCTGCGCCCGCTGCGGATTATCGAAAACTTTTGGATCGCTTAACGCCGTTTCGAGTTCGGCGTAGCGTTGGCGGAATTTTTCGATATGAGGCAGCAGGTTCATTGATCATTCACGAATGGCGATTGAAGATTTCGGCGCGGACGCTGCAAGCAGTCGTCAAACGTAAATCGCAAATCATAAATTGTGCCTGGATGCAAAAAAACACCGCCCGCAATTCCAATGTTGGAACGGCGGGCGGCGTCGGGTGAAAAGCTAGGCCTTTTTCTTTTTCTTGGTGGCGTGCGCGGCTTGGGCGGCTTGCGTCTTGGCCATGCGTTGCTGAAACTTGTCCACGCGCCCGGCGGTGTCCACAAATTTTTGCTGTCCGGTGTAAAACGGATGGCAGACGTTGCAAATGCCGACGATAATCGTCGGCCGTGTGGAACGTGTCTTGATCACGTTGCCGCAGGCACAACGGATTTCCGCGTCCATGTATTTCGGATGAATGTCCGTCTTCATAAAAAATGGCCGGTCAAAATAGCAGGAAATCGCCGGATGACAAGGGCGAATTTGGAAACAATTCCACGCCCGGGCGGGAACGGGAAATTCTCCCGTCCCGCCCGCCCCACCTCACGCCGACGCCAACTCGCGGCTGTTTTTGAAGATGCGCGCCTGCCGCGCGGCGTGCCGGGCGGCCGCGGCGATTTTTTCCTCGAATAACACCGGGAAGATCAGAAGGGGCACCGCCGTCGCCCAGGCAAGCGCGGCCGCTTCGTTGGCGGCGCGCCGCAACGGAGCGTTCAGCTCCGGCGCGGCCCGGGCCAATTCCCCGGCGAGCAGCCTGGTTCTGAGCCGCTCGAATTCGTTCTCCTGCAGCGCGCGAAACGGCGCGGGCGGATGCGGCTGCAGTTCGAACCGCGTCTCGGCTGCGAATGCCGCATGCAAATTGATCCTGTTTGTGTTCATGTTTTTCCTTTCGTTCGGGCAAAAAAGCGAAAACCCGCGATTGTCCTGGCAATCGCGGGTTTTTGAAAATTCGTTAAATCAGGAATTCATCCCCACGACGCCAAAGAGACGGGAGTCGCGCTGGCAAATGGCCTTCCAGCCATTCATCGGCGCGTGCTGCATCAGTTTGACAAACGTGGCATTCATTTCTGTTAACCGCACACAAGAAACACCATTTGACCGCCTTTGTCAATTCTTTTTAAACATCAAAAATTATTGTCGGATTTGCATGTGATGTTAGATTGAATTAAAAGATGAGCGATAAACCCTTGCGAATGGTCACTTGCGGCTGGTGTGAGACGAAAGTTTTCATCCCCGGCGATTTAGCGCCCCTGGCCACGGTGCCCTGCACCAAATGCGGCAGTCCCATCATGATGCCGATGATGCTGCGGCAGTTTGAGTTGCGCAGCGTGATCGCTTCCGGCGGCATGGGCACCGTCTATCGCGCCTGGGACACCACCCTCGAGCGCATGGTGGCCGTCAAATTGATGAAGAAGGAACTGCTCGAAGACCAGCGGGCGTTGGAAAGCTTTTATCGCGAAGCCCGCGCGTGCGCCCGCCTCAACCACACCAACATCGTCCACATTTACACCTTCGACGAATGGCAGGGACAGCAATACCTGGTCATGGAACTGGCCGACCGCGGCAGCCTCGATGCGCGCATTGATAAATTGCACGCGTTGCCGGAACTGGATGTCCTGGACATCGGCATCAAAATCGCCTCGGCCCTCGACATGGCGCTCAAATACGATCTGCTCCATCGCGACATCAAACCTGGAAATATTTTGTTCAACGCCGATCATGAACCCAAGCTGGTTGACTTTGGCCTCGCCCGGAAAGCGGACATCGAACATGTCCCGGAGGACATGATTTGGGGAACGCCTTATTACGTCGCGCCGGAAAAGATCAAACGCGAGCCGGAAACCTTTTTGTCGGACATGTACAGTTTGGGCGCCACGTTATATCACGCCATCGTGGGCCGGGTTCCGTTTGATGCCCCGACGCCCGAGGAAGTCATCATGGCACAGGTGCAAACGCCCCTGACCCCGCCCAACCTGGTTGAAGGCGCCCTGGTTACCCAGCCGACCAGCGACGCATTGGTGCGCGCTCTGGCAAAAAACCCCGCGGACCGTTTTTTGAGCTATGACGAATTTATCATGGCGTTGGAAGCCGCGCGCAGCCTGTTGTTGCGGCAACAGTTGCAATCGCCACATGCTCCTCCCAAGCCCAAGGGCATGACCAGTTGGTGGAAGCGCGGATAAAAAAGGCAGGCGCCGGCCCGCGCCGGTGCGCAAAATTTCAGCGACTGACGAATCAATTGCCCGAACTATCGCTCGTTTTCTTCTTCCTGGCGCCAAAATGAATGGACACGGCATTGGTCGCTCCATCCTCCGTCCTAAACGACCCGGACACCGGCTCGCCCACAATGCCATCCGCCAATATCGCCGGTTGGCCGTCCTTGGTGATTTTCGTCTTCGAAGTGACCTGCAATGTCAAATTGCCCGCGGATACGGTCACGGACAAGGTCATGGCATTGGTGTCCAGCGCGGCCACGTTGCCGTGATACCGTGTGGAGTGTTTTTTCGGCGCCGGCGCGGACGCCGCGGGCGCATTGGTGCTGTCCTGCGCGCGCGTCCAACCCGGCACTACGAACATGGCCGCGGCGCACAAGGCGATGAGGGTTGTTTTTGCAATCTGTTTTTTCATTTTGATTTATCCGAATTTGGTTGACTGCCCGGCAAAGTAAATCCGCTCTTATTCACCACGAGCCTTCCGTCAGCAATTCAGTAATGTTGCGCGATAAATCTTCCGCCAGCACGGGCATTGCCTGCCGTTCGGCATCCGCCAAATCCGTTCCCGTCTCCACCAGCGTTTCTCCGCTCACTTTTTTGTCAAGCAGCAGCTTCCCCGTCGCGCGCTCCCGCGCGATCACGTGGGCCGTCACGGTCACGTCGTAAGTGGACACCGTGGTCACGTCGGTCGGCAGCACGCTCACGCCGGATCGTTGGTAAGCGGTGATGACGCCGGTCACCACCACGTCACCGGGCGAGCTGGTGGCCAGCCGGTAGGTGCCGTCGGTCTGGACATCTTCGCGCAGGGCCTGGGTCACCGCGTCCCCCAAACGCGGCTCCAGCGTTTGATTGTTGAAGGGAACAATTTCCATCGTTTGCGCCCCGGCCACCACGTCGGGCTGGACGGGGCCGAGATGATAACCGGCACACCCGGCGGAAAACAGCGCCAGCACGCCAACCCAAAAAAATTTCTGTCCGGACATTTTCAATTCATCGCCGTTTGCAGGCGCGGCTTGAGCGCTTCAATGCGTTGCCGGGCCGGCGCTGCGTAGGGCGAATTCGGGTCCAATTGCAGCACGGCGTTGTAATACACGACGGCGCCCGCCCATTCCTTCGCCTTTTCATAAAACTGCGCGATTTTGAAATTGCCTTCGACTTGTTGGGCCTTGAGCTTGGTGATGGACCGTTCGGCGGCCGCCACGCGATTGTCATCAGGAAAAAGCGTGATGAAGTCGGTGTAAGTGGCGATGGCCTTCCCTGCGGTGCCCTGGTCGTATTCCGCGGCGGCGGCCTGCTTTTCGTAAGCATAACCCTCGCGATAAAGAGCGTCGGCGGCGATCTGCGGCTGGTCATGGTAACGATCGGCCGCCGTGGCGTAGGCCTTCTCCGCGTCGTCGTAGTCTTTCTGTTTCTCTCTCGCCGCGCCCACCTGCATTTGCGCCTTCGGCGCCACGTCGCTGTAGGGGCCGTTCGTCACAATCTCCGAAAACAAGTCCGCCGTCTGGTCCATCGAAGGATAGAGCGGGATGATGCCCCACAGCCGGAACCACTCACCCGCCAGAAAACGGTTGGCAATCTCATATTGCCGCCACTCCACCTCGTCGTAACTGCTGCTGCTCGGATATTTTTTGATGATCGCCTCGTAAGCGTTGAAGGCGGCTTCATCCCGGTGCTTCACCTCGAAACAGCGTCCGACGAGATATTCCGCGCGCGGCGCGTAATCGGACAGCGGCCAGACCCGCACCACGCGGCGCGCCGCGTGGAGGGCGATATTGTATTCCCCGTTGGTAAAGGATTGTTCGGCCACGTCCAATTGCTCCTTGGCGCGAGGGCGCTGCCAGTTGGCCTTTTCGCCGTAAGGCTCATAATACCAGCCTTCTCCAGGCGAGTAATACAATGGCGCGGGCGAGCGAAACGGCAACAGCATCGCCACCGCGACGAGCAACCACAGGAAAATCAACCGGCGATTCATTGGGGCGAACGATAGCGGGCGGGATTTCGCAAGTCAAGAAACGGCCAGATCATCCACGGAAGATAATCACCAATCCGTAATCGTTCATCACCTTTTGCGTTTGCACGTCAAAATGCTCGAAATTGATGACATGAATGCCAATCAGGTTGGTCTCGCCAATCTCCTGCAAAACTTTCGTCACCATTTCGTCAAACTTGTCATGGCCGGCTTCGATGCATTTGTCATGCCGCATGGTGCGCACGCGAATTTGTTTGTCCAATCCCTTGGCCACGGCTTCGAGCGGAACGGACGCCTTTTTGATCAGACTTTCAGCCGGCGTGCTGTGCATCGGCACCTTGAGATGCAATTGAACCTTGGCCGCAGCCGAGGAAGCGATGGCGCTGGGCGCCAGCTGCGCCACGACCTCTTCCACGGCCCCGGCCGACGGGGCGGATTTGGTTGATTCTTCTGGAATGGTGATGGTCTCGTTGCACGTCGGGCATTGGATCTCCGCGCCCGCGCCCGTGCTATCCACCGACAATTCCTGGCCGCAATGGGGACAATCGAAAATGATTTCCATAAGCGCTTGAATTGATGGTTGCTAGAGTTGTTAGTGTGATCGGATTACACCAAAATGGCGCTCCCATTGCAAACCAAATCGCCATTTATTCCCATTCAATCGTTCCCGGCGGCTTGCTGGTAATGTCAAACACGCAACGGTTGACGCCTTTGACTTCATTGATAATTCGTCCGGCCAGCTTCTCCAGCAGGTCGTAGGGCAATTTCACCCAGTCGGCCGTCATGCCGTCCTGCGATTCCACCGCCCGGATTGCAATCGTATAATCATAGGTCCGCTCGTCCCCCATCACCCCCACGCTGCGCACCGGCAGCAGCACCGCGAAACTCTGCCAGATTTTGTAATACCACCCGCTGTTCTTCATCTCCTCCACCACGATCGCGTCGGCATTTCGTAAAATCTCGCAACGCGCCGCGGTGACTTCGCCGAGAATCCGCACCGCCAATCCCGGACCGGGAAACGGTTGCCGCCAGACGATTTCCCGCGGCAATCCCAACTCCAACCCCAGTTCCCGCACTTCGTCCTTGAACAAACATTTCAACGGCTCCGTGAGCGCAAACTTCATCTTCTTCGGCAGCCCCCCGACGTTGTGATGGCTTTTGATCAGCGCCGCCGGGTTTCCCGCGATCGGCACGGATTCAATCACATCCGGATACAAGGTTCCCTGCGCTAGAAATTTTGCCTTGCCCGCCCGCCGGGTCGCCGCCTGAAAGACTTCGATGAAGGTCCGCCCGATGATTTTCCGCTTCCGTTCCGGCTCGGTCACTCCCTTGAGCCGTTTCAAAAACATTCTCGAGGCGTCTTCGTACTGCAGTTTGATATGAAAATGCCGTCCAAAAACCTCCCGGACGGTTTCCGCCTCGCGCGCGCGCAACAAACCGTTGTTGACGAAAATGCAAATGAGTTGGTCTCCAATCGCCTTGTGCAGTAACGCCGCGGCCACGCTCGAATCCACGCCGCCGCTCAATCCCAGAATCACCCGCTCCGCCCCCACTTGCGCCCGGATCCCCTCCACCGCCTGCCCGATATAACCGCGCATCGTCCAGTTCTTTCCGCAACCGCATATTTTCTGGACAAAATTGGCGATGATTTCCCGGCCGCGCGGAGTATGGGCCACTTCCGGATGGAATTGCAGGCCGAAAAATTTGCGCTCCCGGTTCTCAATCGCCGCGTATTCGGAATTCTCCGTGATGGCCACGCTCCTGAAATCGCGCGGCAATTTCGTGAGCTTGTCCCCGTGGGAATTCCACACCTGCAGCGTCTCCGGCAAATTCGCGAACAGGGGACAATAACTGTCCGTTACCCGCAGCGTCCCTTTGCCGTATTCGCGTTTCAATCCCTTTTCGACCCGGCCGCCGAGAAACTGCGCCAGCAATTGCACGCCGTAGCAAATCCCCAATATGGGAACGCCGAGTGAAAATATCGCCTTGTCCGGCAACGGCGCTTTGGAGGCATAAACGCTGGACGGGCCGCCCGACAGGATGATTCCACTCGGCTTCAACCGCGCGATTTCCCGCGCCGGCAGGTCATAACGCAGTATTTGCGAATAGACGTTGCACTCGCGCACGCGCCGCGCGATGACCTGGGTGTATTGCGAACCGAAATCCAGAATGATGATTTGTTCGAGCATTGCCGGAAGTTTCGACGCAGGAAAATTTTTTGCCAGCGAAAAATGTTTCCGCCCGCGCCGGATTCCGCTAAAGAATCCGCAATGGAAAAACTCCGGAGCTGGTGCTCGCGGCATCCGTATTGGACGCTCGCGCTCGTCACGGTGGCCCTCCTGCTGCCGTTTTGCGCCAAGCCGTTCAACATGGATGATCCGCTCTTCTTCTGGGTGGCCCGGCAAATCCAGGCGCATCCAGCCGATCCATTCGGCTTTACCGTCAACTGGGGTCTGACCGCCATTCCCATGTGGAAAGCCACCGACAACCCCCCGTTGGCCTCCTATTACATTGCGCTCGCCGGCAGCGTCCTGGGCTGGAGCGAGTTTGCCTTGCACGCCGCCTTTCTCCTTCCGGCCGTCGCCGTCGTCCTGGGCGCGCACCGCCTCGCGCGGCATTTTTGCCAAACGCCCACGCTGGCGGCGATGGCCACCCTGTTGATGCCCGTTTTTATGGTGTCCAGCCTCACCATCATGTGCGACGTGTTGATGCTGGCGTTTTGGGTTTGGGCGGTCGTCTTTTGGATCGAAGGTTTGCCGCGGGACAATTTCTGGAAGTTATGCGGCGCGGGCTGTTTGATTTCGCTTGCGGCGGTGACGAAGTATTTCGGATTCAGCCTGGTCCCATTGCTGGCGGTCCATGGCGTCATGGTAAAACGGCGCGTCCGGGGGGGTGTTTGGCCGGCGTTCCTCCTGATACCGTTGGCCACCTTCGCGGCCTATCAATGGGCGTCGGCGATATTTTATGGCGCCCCGCTCTGGCAGGCAGCCAGTTATTCGCTGGCGTTCAAGGCCCAAACGCGCTCCGCTTCCTTTCTGCCCGGCTTCGCCTTCACCGGCGGCTGCCTGGCGGTTGCCTTGTTCCTGGCGCCGTTATTGTGGCGTTGCAAAACCCTCGCCGGCTTCGCGGCCACCGCCATCGTCTTTATTCCCCTCGCGCTTTTGGAAAAAAGTTTGTGGCAGCGGATGGAAGGCACCCCGCTCTGGGCCGCTCAAGTGCAAATCGTCTTTTGGGCAATTTGCGGCGTGTCCGTTCTGGCCCTGGCCTTTGCGGACGTTTTTCAGCGCCGGGATGCCGCGGCCTGGTTGCTGGCACTGTGGGTATTCGGGACGTTTTTCTTCGCCGCGTTTGTAAATTGGACCATCAACGGCCGCTCTCTTTTGCCCATCGCCCCTGCCGCGGGAATTTTGATCGCCCGGCGGATCGAGGAAAACATTGCGGCCGGCCGGAAAATTTCCCGATGGATTCCCGCGGGCCTGGCCGCCTCGGCCATCTTTGCCTTGCTGATCACCCGCGCTGATTTCCTTTATGCCCTCGCCGTCCGGCAGACCGCGCAGAACGTTCTCGCGCAGTTCGGCGGCCAAAAGGACAATCTCCTTTTCCAGGGTCATTGGGGCTTTCAGCTTTACATGAAAGCCGCCGGCATGAAGGAATTTGACGTGATTCATACACCCCTCAAACCTGGAAGCCTCCTCGTCAACGCTAATTACAATACCCTGGTGCTGCCGCCGGAAACCAATGCCGTCGCCCGCTCTGAATTCATCTACGCCGACAGCCCCCGTTTTCTTGCGACGATGAATCCGCCGTCCGGCGCGGGGTTTTATTCATCCCATTATGGGCCGCTTCCGTTCGCCTTCGGAGACATCGCGCCGGACCGGGTCATCGTTTATTTTCTCAAGACGAACCTGCCGACAGGGAATTAGCCGGGAAAAGCGCGGGTTTTTAAGAAATCTCCCGGAAAAAAATTTGATATTTGAACTTAAATGACGTTTATTGGTTTGCCGCCTGATTTCAAGGGGGAAGGCAAAAGTTGCATCTATGATCGCCATTTTGTGAACGAACAATTCGAACAAATAAGAGAGCAAATCCATGAAATCCGCAATTTTATATCGCCATTGGATTTGAAGCTGGAGGCCCTCGGACTTCAAATTGAAAAGAGCAGAATCTTGTTCGAATCGAAGGCGATTCAAATTGAATCCAAAATTGCGGAAAATTCTTCTTTGATCGCGCTCCACTCTGAACAAATCCGGCAAATCCTGATGTTCCTGAAAATGCCTCAGGTCATCGAAAGCAAGCCACCGGCGCCCGTTCACGAGGACAAGCAAAATCCCGGTGAAATCCCGCCTTTGCCTCCCTCAAATTGATGGACGGCTGCGCGGCGCTTTGACGATTCCATTTGCTCCCGGCGTGGGATTGGATTACAAAACCAGTATGACGGTTCTTCGACGCACCCGGCCGCACGGCTTCTCGCTCGTGGAATTGCTGGTGGTGCTCGCAATCATGCTCATCCTGGCCGTGATGCTCGACAGTTTCGGATCGGCCCGCCATCAGCGGACTCAAATGGAGCTTTGCTCGGATAATTTGCAGAAAATTTATCTGGCGATGCAGATTTACGCCAACGACTATGGAAAATTCCCGGTGGATACCAACGCGGCAACGTCCGAGGACCCCCTTAATGCGCTGGTGCCTCGTTATTCCGCCGACACCTCCATTTTTATCTGCCCCGGCGGACGCGATTCCCAAATTCCCTCCGGCGCATCGCTCCGCGAATACAAAATCAGCTACGCTTACTACATGGGCCGCGGCACCAATGCGGAACCGGCGGTTCTGATGTCCGACCGGCAGATCAATACGCGCCCGAAAGCGGTCGGCGACCAGGTCTTCTCGCTCGATGGCAAACCGCCCGGCAATAATCACTCCAAATATGGCGGCAATGTGCTGTTCACGGACGGCAGCGTGCAAAATACTCCGCCGCTGGCGGCGTTTTCGCTGTTGTTTTCCAATGGCATTGTGTTATTGAATCCCAAACCGTAAGGCGATGAAAATACAATGTCCATGCGGCGCGAAATACGTCATTGACGTGACGCCGGGAATGCAGGCCGTGCAATTTGTCTGTCCGAATTGCGGCGGCGATTATTCGCAATTCGTCAATCAATTGATTCAACGCGAACTCGCCGAAAATTTTCCCTCCGCGTCGCCGCCGGTGCAACCCGCGGCCCCGGCAGCGCCCCAGGCGCCGGGATTGAGAATTTCCCGTCCCCAAGGGACAGACGCGCCGCCGGCCGAGGCGCCGGCCGCGGCGGAATTTTGCGCCAAGCATCGTGAGCCGGCCACGGAACATTGCGCCGTCTGCCACAAACCCATCTGCCCGAAATGCATGGAGGTTTTCGGCTACTTTTGTTCCCCTTTCTGCAAAGGCAAGGCCGAGGCGCAAAAAATAAACGTGCCGGCTTATGCCGGAGGGATGTTCGCGGGCGAAGCGCGGTTCTGGCGCAAAATGGGCCTGATTTCCAGCATCGTCGGCGTCCTGGCTGCCGTCGGGTTGGGCTTTTGGGTGTGGTATGCATGGATTGGGTCGGTCCCGAGGACTTATTTTTCCGTCAGCTTTGACCAGATTTCCCATTCCGGCAGTTCTTACGTGGACGGCGACCAGATTGTATTTTTGCACGGCGGCACGCTGGCGCGTTATGACATGAAGACCGGACAGAAAATCTGGTCGCAGGAACTGGTGTCGCAGCAACAAATTGATGATTTGGTGAATCGAGAGAACGCCGAAGAAGCCGCCGCGCGCGATCGAAGCGGCACTGAGGAGATCAGGGCCACTCCCTCTGTTTCAGAGAAATACGCGCGCATCGGATTGGAAAGCGCACTGTCGCTCCACTGCCTCGGCCAGAACATCTGGGTGGCTGACGGCGGGGCGGGCCAGTTGACGCACTACGACTGGAACTCGGGCAATGTGCTGCAACAAGTCGCCGTGCCTGACGCGGGCGACCTGGTGGCGCGCGACAATGAGTTGCTGGCATTTGAACGCGAAAATGGCCAGTCGGCGATTGTGCATGTTGATTTGGCCAGCGGCCAGTTGACCACCAACCAATTTCAGGGGCAGTCCGTGGCAGCGCTGGCCCAAAATTCTCCGACGCCCGCCGGTGGCCCGCCGGCCCAGGCAGCCGGCGGCGGCCTTCCGCTTTCGCCCTATGCCTCGTCGCAACCGATGAACCCCCAGCGCGTCGCCCGCCAGGCGCAAGACCTGTCCTTGCAAGGGCAAATTGCCTTGCCGGCCATCATCGCCAACAATTCGTATGAGCAAAGAATCGAGGGAGCGATGAATGACGGGGAACGCAGGCAGCGACCGGCACAGCAGAATTATAATTATTATAATAATTATGCCCGACCGGCCGCCGCCGCGCACCCGGCCGGAAAGAGCCAGCCGGAAACCTTCACTCTCATCCCGGACAACGACGGTTACGAGGAATTTTCGTCGCAATTGGTCCAGGCGAATTTCGTGCAACGGGAAGCCATGAAAGCGCCTCCGTCAAAATCCGCCCTCGACAATGTCGGCGCCTTCAATGAAACGGCCGCGGTCAACGAACAGTTGAATGAAATGCAGCGCAATAACGGCAACGACAAAGTCACTGAGGACGACAGCACCTACAGCGTCACGGTCCGCCAGGCCGGGTCGCCCGGCAATCAATGGACGGGCGAAGTCATCGGCCCGCCGGAATTGTTTCCGTTGAAAACGGTGACTGTTCTCGCCGCCGGAAAAACCATCATCGTCCTGGACAAAACCAACAAAAAACTCTGGCAAACTGAATTGACCTATGCCATTTCCGGCGATCAACAATCGCCGCTTGAGCAATCGCCTTACGGCGAAGGCCCCTGCGTGGAGCACGATGGAGCGCTCTATGTTTTTGACCCGGCTGTCTTGAGCGCCTTCGACTTGACGAGTGGCAACGCCCGTTGGCGCATTCCCACCGTCGGCGTCGTCGGCCTGTTTTTCGACGACAAAGGGATGCTGTATGTCAACACCACCACCGGCAATCCCGATGACATCAAATATGCGCGCCAGATTGACGTGAGTAAGTCCATCGAGGCGGTCGTTTTGAAGATTGACCCCGGCACCGGCAGGATTATATGGCGCGCCACGCCCGGCGGTTACATTTCCTATTTGTCCGGCCCTTTCATATATGCCATTCAGGTCCATGATCCCGGTGACCAAGAAGACCAATTGACCGATGCCACTGCCGGGCTGGAGAAACCGGCCCTCACGCGCATTATTCGCATCAGCCCGTCGGACGGCCGCGTTCTCTGGCAGGAGGACCAACCCCGGGCAGCCATGAATGTTCAATTCGATGGCAGCTTCATCCGGATCATCTTCAAAAAAGAAGTGCAGGTATTGCACTATCTGGCGCTGTAATCGGTCTCGTTTATTGTTTCACCACCGTCACCGTGCCGGTGGCGGGATCGTAATTCAATTTATAACCGGTCGGCGCCTCGGGGATTTTCGCGAGATAAGTCGGGACCAACTCCTGCAAGTCTTTCGGATAACGCCCTTCTCCGGCGTTGAATTGTTGAATGGCCTGGGTGAGCGACGCGATATCCGCCTTTTGTATTGAGTATTGCTGCGCCTGGCCCAATACGCCGGGCGCCGAGCCGCCCGCGGCGGTGTTGGCTGGGGCTGAATTTGTGGTTGGCGCGCTCGAACTTGAATTGTTCCCGCACCCGGTCAAAAAAGCCGCGGCGGCAATTGCCGACAAAAATAATCTTATCATGCCCCCAATGTAATCGTTTCGACGAAATTTCCAACGTCAAGTTTGGCCGCGGCGCGGCGTTTCACCCGCCGCCCGGACCAGTTGCCGCGCCCGCCGGATTAAATCCATATCGTTCATCAGGTCCCCAAAACGGAACTTTGGCAGGCCGCTCTGCTCGCGTCCCAGCAATTCGCCCGGCCCGCGCATTTTCAAATCCGCCTCGGCAATTTTGAAACCGTCCGTCGTCTCCTCCAGGATTCTCAGCCGCTCGCGGGCCTCGGGATTCCTGGCGTTGGATATCAAAATGCAATGGCTCTCATGCGCGCCGCGGCCAATCCGCCCGCGCAATTGATGCAGTTGCGCCAGCCCGAATTGCTCCGCGTTCTCAATCAGCATGACGGTTGCGTTGGGGACATCCACCCCGACCTCCACCAGCGACGTGGAGAGCAGCACCTGGACTTGATTTGCTCGAAAATCCGCCATGACCGCCTCCTTTTCGGCGCTTTTTACGCGGCCGTGCAACAGCCCCACCCGAAAAGGCGTGAAGATTTTTCGCAGGTTTTCAAATTCCGCCGTCACCGCCTTCACCTCCCTCGAATCTTCCACGCGCGGATAAACGACATAGGCCTGCCGCCCCATGGAAATTTTTTCGCGGATGAACTCGAAGACCCTGGGCAATTTGTCCGTCGGGCGGACAAAGGTTTTGATTTTGCCGCGGCCGGCGGGCATTTCATCAATAACCGACACATCCAGATCGCCATAGAGGGTCAGCCCCAGCGTGCGCGGAATCGGCGTCGCCGTCAT
>DATJSQ010000059.1:0-3542 GCA_035503995.1 Verrucomicrobiia bacterium
ATTTCCCCGCTGTTGAATTTGGATATCCCGCGCGCAAATTCCATCCCGTCCAAATCGCATATACGGACCACTTCACCCGCGTCAAAATCCCCCTCGCAGCGCGCCACGCCGGGCGGCAGCAGGCTTTTTCCGCCCTCGCGCAAGGCGCGCCTGGCGCCAACGTCCACAAACAAAGCGCCGCGCGGATGATGAAAAAAGGCGATCCAGCGTTTGCGCCCCTGCAACTTATCCGCCTGCGCCACAAATAAAGTGCCCTCGCCTTCGCCCTGAACAATCCTGGCAAGGACATTCCTCTTTTTGCCGGAAGCAATCACCAGCGGAATCCCGGAACGCACCACGATTTTGGCCGCTTCAATTTTCGATTTCATTCCGCCGACCGCAGTTTCGCTGGAAGTGCCGCCGGCGAGACCTTCGATTGACCGGTCAATCTTTTCGACGAGCGGAATCGTTTTGGGATTGGCCTTGCCGAAATTTTCGACCACGCCGTCCACCGTCGTCAAAATCACGAGCAAGTCGGCCGGCAGCAGCGAGGCGACCAGCGCGGACAACTTGTCATTGTCGCCGAATTTGATTTCAGTGAACGAGACGGCGTCGTTTTCGTTGATGATCGGGATGACGCCGCGGCCGAGGAGGGTGACGAGCGTGTTGCGCGCGTTGAGGTGGCGCTCGTGGTGTTCCAAATCTTCATGGGTGAGCAAGACCTGCGCGACATGCAACTCCTGCCTGGCAAAGAGTTCCGCGTAGCCGCTCATCAGCCGCACCTGCCCCACGGCGGCGCATGCCTGAAGTTCGGCAAGGTCGTGCGGCCGCCTTTCACACCCCAGGGCGCCCATGCCCGCCCCCACCGCGCCGCTGGTCACCAAAACGATTTCCTTTCCCGCCTTTCGCAGCGCGGCGAATTGCGCGACGAGTTGTTCCAATTGCGCGGGATCAAGCTGTTTCCGGGCGTCCGTCAGCACCCCGGTGCCGATTTTCACGACCAGACGCCCGGCGGATTTGAGAGAATCGCGATGCACGCAGCGAAGTTAAAGAAATTGCCGCGCCCGGAAAATCTTAAAATGGCACGCCTAACGACTGCAAAGCAGACTTGAGCGGATCGGTGTTTTTCCGGCCGGCGACACGGTCGAAAAAATGGTCGCTCTTCAAATCAATGAGCAATATCAGGCCGTCCAAATCATTCGCCGATTTCACGTGGGGCACCAGGCAATTTTCGAGGCCGACGGCTTGCTCGAAATCATCGCCGGGATTTCGCAAATCAATGAACTTTTCGCGGCCGAATGACACATTGAGCGTGTCAATTCCCGTGAAGACATAACCCGTTCGCTTTTCAAAATTGATCGCAGGCGAAACGATGCCGGATTCCGCAGCCGGGGGAACGGCAGGACGCGCAGCCCCCGGGGGGCCGTGGGCTGGCGCTGTGCCGGATTGAGCGGCTGACGGAGCCATTCCGGGATTCGATGCCGATGATGCGATGCCGGATGTTTGAGGCGGAATTTGCGGGACCAATGCAAAGACGTTCAACTGGCCCCTTTGGTTCTTCACAACGTCCAATTCGGCCAGATTAAGCCGCATTAGAGTAACGTGGAGCTGTCTTTTCAACAGCGCCGAACGGTCGTATTCAATATGCAGTTCCGGGATGTTCAGAAACGGCGCGCCGCCGAAATTGGCCGGATTGTAAATTTCCAGGTTTTGAATTTCGATGACCGGCTCGAAAAGACTGCAATGAAACCGGCCGATCTCCGCGTCCATGCCGGTCTGCGCGCGGATGTTGTATTCAATCGCATTCCGCAAAATCGAATTGTAAGAAAGCAATGCGACGACTGTGGCGATAACGACGAGCACGACCGCGGCGAAAACCAGCCGAAAAAACCATTTGAAAACAAACCTAATCATTTGGTGGCTTAAGCATTGGGGGTTCAAGCCGCGAATTGCGACAAAAATCGTCGATCATCAATCGGAAATCACAAATTAAATGGAGACGTCCTCCGGCCGCACCTCCAGACAATCATCCTGGTCTTCCCAGACGGCGGCGGCGTAAAAATTCAAAAGCTTCGGCGCCAGCTCTTTGCCGGCATACACCAGAAGTTTTTCCGCCTCTTGCGCGGCATTCTCGTAAGCGGCATCAAAATTCCCGGCCCGGCGCCGCTGCCGATCGTCCCAGTGCGCCACGGCGTGGACCGGTTCATATTGTCGCCCCCACGACTCGATTTCGCCGCGAATTTCGGCGGGTATTTCATCGAACGGCACGAGGGTTTCGTTGCAATGCTGGCAAATCAATCCCGATTCGCGCGCGTCGCGCGTGAGGAGCGGAAGAAAGGGCGCCCGACAGCAAGGCGATTCGGCATAAGCCGCCGGGGGCGTCGCCAGGCGTTTGTGCCAGATCTGGCGCTCGTGACCCGCTTGCGCCGCCAGCCGATACGCGCCCAGAAGCGGATGCGACAGCCGCCACGTTTTGCCTTCAAGCTGCCCAAGCGTTTGCGCCAGCCAACGCGCGAGCGTCAGATCGTCGAAGTCGGCGAACACGCGGCCGTATTCCTTCCAAAGCGCGTCGAGCGGCGAATCGGTTTCAAATGCCATAACCGTAGCATGGGTCGGGGCGCGGACTTTGTCGAGGACGTTGCGTCAAGCGGAACGACTATTGACGCCGGGATCGCCGGAATGACTAATGACTAAACCATAATGGCTAATGAATTCCCATTGGCTAAAACATGAAAGTCTAGTCATTCGGGCTTTGGTCATTCTTTGGTCATTCGGATTCGGGAATTAGTCATTTTCGAGAGAGAATGTCTGTGGATTTTTTTTGACGACTTAAGAGTTCCCACTCCCGGCTGCTGCTTTTTAAGTCACAACCTGTTCCACCAAACCGCTGTTGGCTTGGCCACTTCGAATCTCACGCGGCGGTCGGGACTGTCGAGCGTATAAATATCATAGCTCATTGGCTTGAGAAAAAAATGCCCGGCAGCCAGGCGCCGCAAGCGGTGTTGCAATATCCAAAACGGACGGAACGTCCGCACCAGGGGCGGAATCATTTTATCGGTTTCGGACTTTTCACGAAGGGCGTTGGGTTTCAGGTTCATGTTCTCCCCGGTGTCCGCAAAGACCGAGGTAAAGGAGTGGCAAACGGCCATCGGCACCTTGTTCCTGACCAGCGCCAGCACCCAATGATAGTCACCGAGGTCACGCCATTTGGCGTCAAAATAAAGTCCGCGTTCGAAAATCACCTTGCGCCGGATAAAAATGGAACTGGTCAAAATCGGGAAGCGGTACCGGATGCCTTGCGGATGCGGCACCATTTGATGGCGGTGGCAGACATACTGCCCGTTGCCATCGGTCACAATCGTACCGGCGAGCGCAACCTCGATGTTTGGATTTTCTTCGAAAAAATCGCGCACGGCCTCCAACGCCCCGGGAAGATATTGTTCATCACAATTCAAATAGGCGAGGACGTCGCCGGTGGCGCGGCGATATCCGCGGTTGACCGCGTCATACATCCCCGCGTCCTTTTCAATGAACGCCTTGACGCGGGAATCATTCGGCAACCA
>DATJSQ010000060.1:0-8186 GCA_035503995.1 Verrucomicrobiia bacterium
ACGCGGGGTGGAGCAGTCCGGTAGCTCGTCAGGCTCATAACCTGAAGGCCGTGGGTTCAAATCCCACCCCCGCAACCAATTTTCCCATTTGCAACGTGGGATCTTTCTTTTTGACCATTCGCGGGTGAAAAGCCATACAAACCCATAAAATCCGATGTTCCGCCCAAAATCGTGCTACGCTCTTTCGTTGCGATAACCGATGTTGAGCACCGAAATACCCCTGGCCTCGCTCCGTTGTCAAGGGCATCCCGCAGATAGGGTCAACGGAGGATTTCCCCGGCATTTTCAGCAACCGACTTGCTTCAATCGTTCGAGGTCTTTTCTAATTTGGGCCTCGCGCCCAACGCGTGACAGCGTTTGCGATAAAATCTTCCCCAATACGTCATCCTGCCTTTTCAGGCGATAATGCGTCCATTTACCATCTCGCCGGCCCTCCACCAACCGCGCCTTTTTCAGATATGCCAGATGCCGGGAAATCTTGGGCTGATTCGTTTTTAAGACCTGCTGCAGGTAACAGACACAGATCTCCCGATTTTTGATCAGACTGAGCAGGCGCAGGCGGGTCGGGTCGGACAACGCCGCAAAAAACAAAGTCAGGTCGCGCATGAATTTAAATATATACGCCTTGACATATACGAAGGCAAGCCCCAGTATGCATACGGAACAGCGTATATGATAGTCGAAAATATGGCCGGAAAGAGCAAGACGAAAAAGCGGATGGGTTTTTTCGAGCGCTATCTGACGCTCTGGGTTTTTCTTTGCATGGTCGCCGGCGTTGTGTTGGGCAATTGGCTGCCCGGCCTGACCGCGTGCCTGAGCCGGATGCAGTTTGGCGAGGGCTCACAGGTCAACATTCCCATCGGAGTGCTGCTCTGGCTGATGATTTATCCGATGATGCTTAAAGTGGATTTCAATGCGATTGGCGGCATTTCGAGAAAACCGAAGGGATTGGCGGTCACACTTTTTGTCAATTGGCTCATCAAGCCGTTCAGCATGGCGTTTCTTGGCTGGCTTTTCATGCAGCATATTTTCGCAGCCTGGATCGAGCCGGAAACGGCGAAGAATTACACCGCGGGACTCATCATCCTGGCCGCCGCGCCATGCACAGCAATGGTTTTTGTTTGGAGTTATTTGACGGATGGCGATCCGGCCTACACGCTCGTCCAGGTGGCGGTCAACGACATCATTATGCTCGTGGCTTTTGCGCCGATTGTGATGTTTCTTTGCGGCGTGGCGCACGTGGTCGTTCCGGCAAAAGTGCTGATTACATCCGTAGTTGTATTTATCGTCATTCCTTTGGCGGCGGGCTGGTTGACTCGGACGGCCTTGCTCAAATCGCATGGGCGGGATTGGTTCGAGCAACAGTTTCTGCCGAAGTTTCATCCGGTGATGATTGGAGCATTGCTTCTGACGCTCATGCTGATTTTTGCGTTTCAGTCGAATAATCTCACCGGCCGATGGCCCGCAGTGCTGCTCATCGCCGTGCCGATTGTGGTGCAGGTTTATTTCAATTCCGGCCTGACCTACCTGCTCATGCGGCGGTTGCGAGTGGAGCATAATGTGGCCGCGCCCGGCTCGCTCATCGGCGCGAGCAATTTTTTTGAACTGGCCGTGGCTGTCGCGATCACGCTGTTCGGCGCGGATTCTCCCGCCGCGCTGGCAACCGTCGTCGGCGTGTTGGTGGAAGTGCCGGTCATGCTTTCGGTCTGCAAAGTCTGCAATGAATCGCGCGGCTGGTATAACCGTCAACCCGCAACCGTATAATGATGATGCGATTACCTGGACTGAAGAAATTGCCGGCGGATGACTCCCATCGAAACATCCGTCTTGTTTTGCCGACCGGCGGTAAAATTCCGCCTCGCGCCCATGTGACGGAGGTGGCGCGATTGACAAACGATTCTTAACCTGATTATGAAAACAAAAGTCCTGTTTATTTGCGTCCACAACAGCGCCCGCAGCCAGATGGCCGAGGCGTTTCTGAATCAGATTTGCGGCAATGTGTTTGAAGCGCAGAGCGCGGGATTGGAACCCGGCAAGCTTAATCCAGTTGTCGTGGATGCAATGCGGGAAATCGGCATTGACATTTCGGGCAAACAGACCAAGGGGGTCTTTGACATGTTCAAATCCGGCACAATGTTTGCCTACGTCATTACCGTTTGTGACGAGGCGAGCGCGGAACGCTGTCCGATATTCGGGGGGATCACCAAACGGTTGCATTGGAGTTTTCCGGACCCGTCAGCGTTTCAAGAGACGCGCGAGGAGAAACTCGCCCGGACCCGTGAAGTACGCGACCTCATCAAGGCTAAAATCGAACAGTGGTGCGCTGAAATGTGCCAGCAGGCGGCAAGCTGAACCATGCCGGGTCGCAACGGTGAAAAAGGGGTCCGGCAAAATCGTCAAAGCAATCCGCCTCGAACCCGCGTGTCCGAATTCCGGCGCCTGCAAGGCAATTGAACGCGCCGGACCCGCATGTCACACCATCATTGTAATCTGGCAAATGCCTGGCGAGTCCCGGGACTGATATAGGCAAAAATTGTTACGATGTTGACAATAAACGGTTAGTTCATTTTCCTGCCGCGGAATAGACTGCTTTCAATCATGAAGTCCATGAAGTCTGTGGGATTGAAAGAGTTTGCCATCGCGGCCATACCCGTGCTGACGGCGGCCGGCTTTTTCGAAGACTTATTCACAAAACGGGGCGTTGATGACTGGGTGTGGTATTTCGTTGCGCTGGCTTTGACAGTGTTTCTAAACAATCGCCCATTGCCCTTTGTACTGGCGGGAGTGTATTCAGTATTGACACTGATCGGCTATTATCTCTCACCTCCGGGGACCGAGGAAAATTTACCGCTTTTTAATTGTTTTATGGGTATCGGCGTGCTGTGGGTGATGGCGGCGATAATATTTTTACGACAAAATGCGGAATTCGCATGGAAAAAGAGTGAGACGCATTACCTTTTCTTGTTTAAGAATATGCAGGCGGGTTTTGCGCATTGCCGGATGATTTTCAAGGGCGAAGAACCGCACGATTTTGTTTATGTTTCCGTCAATCCAGCCTTTGAGCAAATCACTGGATTGCATGGGGTCGTGGGCAAGCGCGTGACGGAAGTCCTGCCGGGCATCAAGGCCGCCCATCCGGAGTTGTTCGAGAATTATGGCCGTGTGGCCGCAACCGGAATACCCAAGAAATTCGAATATTACCTGGAGACATCCAAGGTTTGGCTGAGCGTTTCGGCTTACAGCCCGGCAAAGGGCTATTTTGTCACCACATTTGAAAACATCACCGAGCGCAAGCGGACGGAGACGGCGTTGCAGGCCTCGCAGGCTCTCTATCATTCCTTGGTTGACCAAATGCCGGCGGGCATCTTCCGCAAAGATCGCGCGGGCCGCTATGTTTTTGCCAACCCTTGGTTTTGCCGTCTGCGCGGGCTGGAGGCGAACGAGATCGTGGGTCGAACCCCGGACGAATTCGCGACGCTGGAAGCGGCGGGGCAGGGTCCGGCCCGCCCCGGAATTCTTCAATTGCTCCGCGAAGGAAACAAACACCATGAAGAAATCATGCGTACGGGCAAGCCGATTTACACCGAAGAAGTTTATTCCACCGTCGAGGGGGGCAAACGGTATTTGCACGTGGTGAAATCGGCGATATTCGGTCCCGACGGCCGAATCATCGGCACGCAAGGAGTTCAATTCGACGTGACCGAGCGAAAAGAGGCGGAGGCGGCGTTGCGCGACAACGAGACGTTTCTGAACACTGTCGTTGAAAACATTCCGCACATGATATTCGTCAAGGACGCCAAGGAGCTCCGGTTCGTGAAATTCAACAAGGCGGGACAGGAACTGCTGGGATATTCGCTGACGGAGCTGGCCGGGAAAAACGATTACGATTTATTTCCAAAAGAGGTGGCCGAACACTTTACGGAAAACGACCGGAAGGTCCTGAGCGGGAAAGAGGTGGTGGATTTTCCGGAAGAATCCTTGCGTACCCGCCACCAGGGAGAGCGCATCGTGCATACCAAGAAAATTCCGGTTTTCGACAACGCCGGGCAGTTGGTTTATCTCCTGGGCATCTCGGAGGACATTACCGAACGCCGGAAATTGGAGGAACAGTTCCGGCAGTCGCAGAAGCTGGAGGCCTTTGGGCAGTTGGCCGGCGGCGTGGCACACGACTTCAACAACATTCTCGCCGTCATCCAGATGCAGGCGGATTTATTGAAGATGAGCGGCAGCGCTTCTCCAGAACAATTGGAAACTGCCGACGAAATCGGCAACGCCTCGCAGCGCGCCGCCGCCCTGACCCGCCAGTTGTTGATGTTCAGCAGGAAACAAAGATTGAATCCGTGCGATCTGGATTTCAACGAATCCATCAGCGACCTGACCAAAATGCTGCGGCGGACGATTGGTGAACACATTCAACTGCAGTTCAAATTCGCCATGCAACAACTTTTCGTCCATGCCGACGCGAGCATGATGGATCAAATGCTCATGAATCTCGCCATCAATTCCCGCGACGCCATGCCCGATGGCGGAAAACTGATTATCGAGACTTCAGCCGTGGAGTTTGACGAATCGGCTCGATCGCGATCAGCCCAGACCCGACCCGGTTCGTTTGTCTGCTTGAGCGTGAGCGATACCGGCTGCGGCATACCGCGGGAAGTCCTTCCGCGGATTTTTGAGCCGTTCTTCACCACCAAGGAGGCGGGCAAGGGCACCGGCTTGGGTTTGGCCACCATCCTTGGCATCGTCCAGCAGCATCAAGGCTGGATCAATGTGTATAGCGAAGTCGGGCGTGGGACGACTTTCCGTGTCTATCTACCGCGCCTGATAAAAACGTCCGGAGAAAAACCTGGGCAGCCTGTTTTGACTTCGCCGCGCGGCGGCAATGAAACCATCCTGATCGTTGAAGACGATGCATTCTCTCGCGCCTCCATTCGCAAGGCACTGACGAGACTTGGCTATCGCGTGCTCGAAGCCGCCACCGGTGTCGAGGCCCTGGACGTCTGGAGCGGCCACCGCGTTGAGATTCGTTTGCTGCTGACGGATCTGGTCATGCCCGGCGGCATCAACGGCATTGAAGTGGCCGGACAGTTGTTGGAACTTGAACCGAAATTGAAGATCATTTATGTCAGCGGTTACAGCGCGGAGGTTGCCGGCAAGGATTTTCCACTGGAAGAAGGTGTCAATTTTCTCAGCAAGCCGTTTCAGACGCAAAAACTCGCGCAAACCATCAGGAATTGTTTGGATAAAATTTGAGTTCGGTTGCTCTCAAGGTGCTCTGCAGTGAAAATGGGAGCGCAGGTATTTTTCAGGCAGCATGGCCAACATCCATGACCTCAACTTCGACGCCGCCAAATTGTTTGGCCAACAAATTATAAATCGCGGCAAAAATAACAAAAAAGATAAAGCCTAAAATGCCCATGATGACCGGCATAAAAAAATAAACGACGCCCAGAATTCTGAGTTTTGGACCACCGAAGACAATCATCGGAATACTAATGAGGGTATAGATAAAGACTACATCTCGCTATTGCCCGGTGAAACCCGCGACTTCCGCGTGGAGTTCAGGCCCACGAAACAAAAGCCGGAGATCGGTGTGGACGGATGGAACATTGAACCGTCAACCTTGCGGTAATCCGACCCGCGACGGATTTTCCAGATTACTTTTGCACCAACGGCGAGAACTGCCGCGTCTCCGGGTCAAACGCAAACAATTCCGCCGTGGCAATTTTGAAAAACCAGCCGTGCAATTGGAGCGAGCCGTCCGCCAAACGCTCCTGCACACATGGGTAGCTGTGCAAGTTGTCCACGCCGAACAGAACATTTTCCTGGGCCGCCGCGGTGCTGCGCTCCTCGTCATTGCGCAAATGCTCATATTCCTTTTTCAACGTGTCCAGCACCGGGGCGGCCAGGTTCAACCAATTACGCAAATGCGGCAGGCCATCTGGAATCGGCGTTTCACCGAGCAAGGCCGAAATGGCGCCGCATTGGGAGTGGCCGCAAATCACCAGGTCGCTCACCCGCAAATTCTCCACGGCAAATTCAATCGCCGCCGCGGTGGAATTGGTATCGCCCTTTACCCCGGCGGGCGGAACAATGTTGCCGATGTTTTTTACCACAAACAAGTCGCCGGGTTTGCTTTGCGTGATGAGTTCCGCGAGCACCCGCGAATCTGAACAGGTGATGAACAGCGTATGGGGCTTCTGCCCCTCCTGCGACAACTTGCGGAAGAGCTTCCGGTAATTGCCAAACTCGTCGTTGCGGAATTTGTGAACGCCAGCGATGAGCTGTTGCATCCGGATTATTGGGCCAACGTCTTGCTTTTGGCGCGCGATTCTTCCATCAGCTTCACTTTGAATTTGTCGAGCGCCGACTGGAGGTTCACGTCGGCGGTCGCCAGGATTTGCGCCGCGAGCAGTCCGGCATTGCGGGCCGCGCCGATGCCAACCGTGGCCACCGGCACCCCCGGCGGCATTTGGACGATGGACAGCAGGGAATCCAGGCCTTTGAGGGACTTGCTTTCAATTGGCACTCCAATCACCGGCAGCGTGGTCAATGCCGCGCTGACCCCGGGCAAATGCGCCGCGCCTCCCGCGCCGGCGATGATAACTTTCAAGCCGCGCCGGGCCGCGGTGGAAACATATTCTTCCAGTCCGCGCGGGTCGCGATGGGCGGAAATGACCCGAGCTTCGCTGGCAATGCCGAACTCGGACAGCGCATCGGCGGCCAGTTTCATCGTGGGCCAATCCGAATCACTGCCCATTAAAATGCCGACCAAAGGTTTCGAATTGCTCATGGAGAAAAAATAACAAAGACAGGGGAATGGAGGCAAAGGAATAGATGGGAAAAGAAGGCAAAAGGCTGAAGGCCGGAACTTCGACGGAAGGAGACGAAGAAAGTCGCGTCACGATTTCTGGATTCGCGCCGACTGAAATGACAAAGAGGACCGATAGGGCAAATGCCACCTCACGATTTTAAACCTTAAACTTGCCGCCTTGGCCCAGGAACTTTTTTGGATTGTCAAAAATCACCTTTTCTATGGCGGGGGCGAGATGCCCTCGCCGTTTCATTTCCAATGCCGTCCTGGGTACGGCCAGAGGGTCGCTCACGCCCCAATCGCAGGCGCTGTTCAGCCAGAGCCGTTCATTGCCATAAACGTCCAGAATATCTATCGCGCGCGCCGGTGTGCAT
Organism: Verrucomicrobiia bacterium; assembly: GCA_035503995.1. GTDB lineage: Bacteria > Verrucomicrobiota > Verrucomicrobiia > Limisphaerales > UBA11358 > UBA11358. The sequence goes on from DATJSQ010000060.1 coordinate 7,189, forward strand.
TTCGTTTCGGGATAAAGCGTCATGCCCGCCCACATGCCGGCATCCAGAACCATTTCCACCGTGTGCTCTTCCACGTGGTCTATGATGCAGCGTCCCGGCTGAATGCGTTTTTCATTTTTCAAAACATCGAGAATCAATCGCGTGCCTTTTAACTTGTCTTCCAGATGCGGGGTATGGACCAGAATCAACTGGTCATGCCTTGCGGCCAAATCCACCTGCATTTCGAAAACACGAAGTTCGTTGCGGGAATTTTTGTTCAGACCGATTTCGCCGATGCCGAGAACGTTGGGCCGGTCCAAAAATTTTGGGACCAAGGCGATGACCTCTTCCGCCAGTTTTATATCCTCGGCTTCCTTGGAATTGATGCAAAGCCAGCAGAAATGTTTCAGTCCGAATTTCGCCGCGCGTTTCGGCTCATGCTCGGTGAGCTGTGAGAAATAGTCAAAAAATCCCTGGACGGCGCTGCGGTCGAAGCCAGCCCAGAACGCCGGTTCGCAAACCGCCTGACATCCGGCCAGCGCCATGCGCTCGTAATCGTCCGTAACGCGGCTGACCATGTGGGCATGAGGTTCGATGTAGCGCATGGGACGGTTGAGAGGATTATCTGTTTGCCGCTCCGACCGCTCCTTTGCCTTTCGCTTTGGCTATTGGCTCTTTCGTTGAATCGCTGAAGGCCAGCAAAACGTCTTTCGCTTTTTGCTTATTATTGCCGCCCAGTTTTTTCAGCGCGGCGTGAAAAGCTTTCAGGCGGAAATCATCTCGTCCGTCGGCGCGTTGGACGCGGTCGAGAAATGCGGCAATCTCAACCAGCTTGTGCCGTGCGTCCAAAAAATAAAGATCCAAAACCTGCTGTTTCATCATGTTAAAATCCTAATCCTGGAATTGGAGATTTCCAAGCTAAAGCATCCATTTTAAGATTTGCCCGGCAGCTTGCCGTGGCGCGGTGGCCAGCACATTGTGGTCGGCGCGCGTGATGATTTGATAATCGCACAATGCGG
>DATJSQ010000061.1:0-2892 GCA_035503995.1 Verrucomicrobiia bacterium
ATACGAAAACACCGCAAAGAATTGATTTTCCAAGACCGACGGAAGAAATCGTTGCGGCCTACGTCGAGGATTTGCGCCAGACGTTAAGCACCGGCAGCATCATGCACCAAAAGGCATTTCTGAATTCATTCATCCGGCGAATAAACATTAAGGATTCAGAGGCGGAAATTGAATACACTTGCCCGATTGGACTCACCGGAAATCGCAGAAATGAGGTTCTTTCTATGGCAACAATTGGCTCCAGAGGCAGGACTCGAACCTGCAACCACACGGTTAACAGCCGCGTGCTCTACCATTGAGCTACTCTGGAACCCAAACGGGCGCGTAACTTACAAGTCTCCCGCCGTTCCGTCAATTTCATTCCGCGCCCATTTTGGCACGCGGCAATATCGCGAAAACATTGCCACCCCGGCTTATTGTGTGCCCACGAGGATGAAGCCGGTCATGGACGGGCATCTCAAAACTTCATAAATCCAAAACGCCGGAATCAAACACGACCTGCTTTTTTCGAGCTCTTGTGCCACCCTTGCGCGCGTGCCACGGCATCAATCCCATCGCGGTCCCGGGCCGGAGGACGACCGTCTCTTTGGCCCGCGCCAGCTTCCGGCGCTACGCGCCGCCGCCGCAGACCTGAGCTGGCTGCTCGACCACGGTTACGCTCCCCGTTCCGCCGGCGAACTCGTCGGCAACCGCCATAATCTCACCAGCCGCCAGCGCATGGCCGTCAGCCGTTGCACGTGTCCGGCCCAAGCCGCGGAACGGCGGCGTCAACTGGAAGTGGCGCCTGGGGCGGTCCAGGGCCGCGAGGTGTGGCTGGACGGCTACAACGTGTTGACAGTGCTGGAAAGCGCCCTCGCCGGGGGCGTCGTGCTGCCGGGGCGCGACGGTTGCTGCCGCGACATCGCCGGAATTCACCGGCGTTATCGCAAGGTGAATGAAACCGTTCCCGTGCTGCGGCTCATTGGCGAGACCGTCGTGGAATGGGGCGTGAGCTGCTGCCGCTGGTGGCTCGACAAACCGGTTTCGAACAGCGGCCGGCTCAAGTGCCTCATCGAGGAACAGGCCGCAGCCAACGGATGGAGGATGACGGCGGAACTGGTTTTCAATCCGGACAGCATCCTGTCGAAAAGCGAGCAGATCATCGCCACGTCCGATGGAGCCATACTCGACCGGTGCCGGCAGTGGGTAAACCTGGCCCGACACATCATTGCCAGAAGGATTCCCGCCGCGCGATTGATAGAATTGCGCCCGGCGGAACGGTAAGGAAGCATTTCCGCATTTTCTTTCGTTATCAAAGGAGCTAAAGTATTTCATGCCGACCGACCCCAAGTCCGAAAGCAAGGAGCGCCGGGAGCGCCTGCAGCAGATTCGCAACGCCATGCTGAAATTGCACAAGGCGCTGGCGGAATCGGACCGCGCCACATACGAAAAAACCTTCGGAAAAATCGCCTCGCCGAATCAATTTCTAAAGCTCCTGACGGGCGATTCCTGGTTCGCCTGGCTGCACCCTTTGTCCATGCTCATCGTCTCGATGGACGAAGCGCTCGATGAAAAGGAGCCGCTAACGGCGGCAAAGGTCCATGCGCTGCTTGCCGAAAGCGCCAAGTTGACGACGCCCTCTGAAACCGGCGAGGAATTTTCGCGCCACTATTTTGAGGCGTTGCAGCGCGACCCGGACGTGGTGTTCGCCCACGCGGACGCGACGAAGCTGTTGAGTCCCAAAAAGCCTTCACCCTAACCGTGACAAGAACCTGGCGGGCGATTCGACCGCCGCAGATTTTGGGTGAAATGACCCGCGGGTGTCGCAGTGGCGACCGCCTGTGACGTTGTCGCGCTGGTGACTGCGGCAATCCTCCCGCAGCGCGCCAGAGCGCGCCAGCGCGACGGCGGGTGCCGCTTTCCCTATCCCGCCAGCACCTGGCGGCATGCGCCCTGCAACTTTTTCAAATTCGATTTGGATTTTGCTTCGATATAGCATCGGATCAGCGGCTCGGTGCCGCTGGCCCGAAAGGCCACCCATTCCCCGCCCGGCAGAAGAAATTTGTATCCATCCGTCGTAATGAACTTTTCGACGTTGAACGGCCCAAGCCGCGTCAAGCCGGAGCCGAGCCTGGCCAGCAGGGCGTCCTTCCTCTCGGGCGCGAATGAGACATTGATGCGGTCGGTGTAAAAATCGCCGATCTTTTTGGACAGTTCTTTGAGGATTTGGCCGAGCGACTTTTTCTCGGTGGCGACCAATTCGGCCATCAACAGGCAGGCAAGAATGCCGTCCTTCTCCGGCACGTGGCCCTTGACGCTCAATCCGCCGGATTCCTCGCCGCCGACGATGATTGGCTCGGATTCCATCAAGGCGCCGATATATTTGAAGCCGACGGGTGTTTCATGCACTTTCACGCCGAACAATCCGGCCACGGCGTCCACTTGATGGGAGGAGGGCACGGTGCGGACGACCGCGCCCGTCCAGCCGCGGTTCTTTTTCAAATGATAGAGCGTCAGCGCCAGCACCTGGTTCGGCGTTAGCCATGTGCCGTCCTTGTCCACGATGCCGAAGCGGTCGGCGTCGCCGTCAAGGCCCAAGCCGAGGTGGGCCTTGCCGCTGCGGACGAATTGGCTGACCGCGCGCATATTTTCGGCATTAGGCTCCGGATGATGGCCGCCGAAGAGGGGGTTCAATTCGTCATGGAACAAAGTGACTTTGGCGCCGGCGTTTTCGAGTAATTTATCCAGATAACCGTGGCCAGTGCCGTAGGAAAAGTCCACGGCCACCTTCAGCGTGGCCTTTTTGAGGACAGGAAACTCGACGAGCGTGCGCAATTGTTTGAAGTAGTCCGGCTGCGGATTGAAGGTTGGGCATTCGTAAGTGCCGACGACCGCGCCCTTGAACGAAAACTT
>DATJSQ010000062.1:0-5871 GCA_035503995.1 Verrucomicrobiia bacterium
AATGAAAACGTCAACTTCGCCCTCGAAGTGCATCCCACGGAAATTGCGTTCGACATCGCGTCCGCCCGGCGCGCGCTCGAAGCGGTCAAACAGCACCCGCGCTTTGGGTTCAATTACGACCCGTCGCATTTGGGCTATCAAGGGGTGGATTATGTGAAGTTCATCCGCGATTTTGGTGGCCGTATTTTCCATGCGCACATGAAAGACGCGTGGTGGGGGCATGGCGATGGGTCGGTCGGCGTCTTCGGCGGACATACCGATTTTACCGATCCGCGCCGTTACTGGGATTTCCGCTCACTCGGCCGCGGTGACATCCGCTTCCAGGACATCATCGCGGCGCTGAACGACGTCGGCTATCGCGGCCCGCTGTCCGTGGAATGGGAAGATGGCCGCATGGACCGCGTCCACGGCGCGACCGAAAGCTGCGCATTCATCCGCAAGCTGGACTTCATGCCGAACCAGGCGGCATTCGACGCGGCATTCTCAAGATGACGAAACATTCTATTCTCCGATAAAATGCAACGCCACCTTCCGGCTGTGTCCGTGGCGCCGGTGTTCCCACAAATAAATCCCCTGCCAGGTGCCGAGCGCCATTTGGCCGTGATGAACTGGAATGCTCAAATTCACTGTCGTCAGCGCCGTCCGAATGTGCGCCGGCATGTCATCCTCCCCCTCGGTGGTGTGGATAAACAACGCATCCCCGTCGGGAACGAGCCGTTTGAAAAACGCTTCCAAATCCCGCTGCACATCGGGATCGGCATTTTCCTGGATGAGCAGGGACGCGGAGGTGTGCCGCAAGTGCAGCGTCAGCAGCCCGTCCTGGAACCGGTTCGTCTCTATCCATTTTCCCACCTCAAGCGTAAAATCGTATAGCCCCCTGCCCCGCGTCGAAACCGTCAACTCATGGAACGCCTGCCGCATAAATTCATCGGGAGCCGCCTACGATTTTATTCGCATGCATTGGGACGATGAACCCGGATTTGTCGTGAGCCGAACGACTGCGGCTTCCCTCTCCCCGGTCGCGTCGAAGCGCAGCGCAGACGGACCTCAACGGGGAGAGAGCTTGAGGGTGAGGGGTGAGACTTGAAATCAAACTTCGCATTTCTCGCTGATTCGCAATCAAAAAAATCGGTTCATTGCGAGAATGAAACCGGCGCGCCTTTGTCGGCGAGCATCTTTTCCAATTCCGGATTGCGCGGCACGCCGTCCTCGACGGCTTTCTCATAATGCCAGCGCGCCAATTCCGCCAGGGGCGGATTTTCATTGAGATAAATCACCGCCAGATTGCTGTGCGCCGCCCCGTAATCCGGATCCAATTCAACCGCCTTGCGCAATGCCGTTTCCGCCTGCTCGCGCAGGCCTTTGTGACTCAAAGTGACCCCCAGATAATTCTCAATCTGCGCATTCTGCGGATCAAGCTTGGCCGCGCGGCTCAGCGCATCGAACGCCGCATCATATTTCTGCTCGCGAAATTCCAGGTAGCCGTAGGTCGAGAGTGTGTAGGCGTCATTCGGATTGATCGCCAGCGCGGACTTAAGATGAGTCTCGGCCGCGACCAGTCTGTTTTCCTCCAGCTCGATTGCCGCCAGGTTCGCCAACGCCACCGCGTTCTTTTCGTCCAACTGCAAAATTTTCTTGTAATCCGCTTCCGCGTTTTTGTAGTCGTGATTGTCAAAATAGGTTTGCGCCTCGGCGCCCAGAAGCGTGACGTCGGGCGACAATTCGCCTGAAGCCGTTGCATTTGCGGGAGCCGGTGCGCCGGCGGTTGGCACGGCGTTGGTTTCGAGCGCCGGCGGCGGCGATTTGAACAGCGCCAGTTCCTCCGCCGTATAGGGCACCGCCGGGGCTTCATCCACCGACAACCGCGCGCGCAATCTGCTGATTTCCTGGCTGTTAATGGCAGACATCGAACTCCCCTGGCCCGATTGATAGCTTTGCAATCGCTCTTCGAGCGCTTCCTTTTCCAGTTCGTTGATGTCCGCGTCCGATTGCAGCGCGGCAATTTGCGCCCGCGCCTGGGCCAGCTCCGTGCTTTCATTCACAACGCCGGCGCCGGCCTGCAACTGCGCCAGTTGTTGCTTGAGCATCACGTTTTCCTCTTGCAACGCCTTCATCGAATCGGGCCCGGCCATGACCGACTGCAACTGCGACTGAAGCGATTGATTTTCGGTTGCCAGATGGTCGGCACGGTCCTTTTGCTCAGCCAGATTCTGTTTGGCGTCAGCCAGCGCCTGCTGGACGTTCAATAATTCGGTCTGTCCCATGGCATTGTTCGTTTGTCCGCTCAGGCTGGCCCTCAATAAATCGTTCTCCTTCATCAGCGATCGCACCTGTTCCTGCGCCTGTGCCAGCTCCTGGACGTCCGCCGACGCGGGCTGGGCGCTCAACGCCTCTTTGAGTTTGTCCTGAAGCAACTGATTGGCCGTTTGCAGTTGTTGCACCTCTAACTTCAATGAATCCACTTGCGCCTGCAGATCGGACGCCGGAGGGGTCATCGCCGCGGCGGGGGACGCGGCGTTGGTCGGCGTGGCCGACGGCGCGTTCGTCGCCGGGAATTGCGCCGTCAATCCGCTGATTTTGTCCGCGAGATATTTCAACCGGAAGTTGACGATGGTGGGGTTCCAGTCCGGATACACCGTTTGAAACTTTTTCAGGTCCGCCTGCGCTTCCTGAAATTCGTTCAGCGCTTGTTGCGGCTGGCCATTGTTTTCGAGCGAGTCGGCCTGCTGCATCAAACTGTAAATAATAATGTATTGGTCATCGGGGTTTTGCTGCGCGCGCGCTGACAGGGACAACGCAAAAGTCAGAATCGCAAACCAGGCGAAATGTTTCATCCACCCAAAATAGCCAAGGGCACTCGATTTGGCAACCGCTTCAGCGGCCAGTGCTTTCATTTCCATGACGTTTGTTGAATCGCCAAACCGGCTTTGTTCGCGGGACGGTTATAAATTGTCAATGCCGGATCTGCGATTGTTTGCCGGCTTCGGCGGGCCGTTTCTCCCAATCACCTTTGTGGGCCAACCGGTCGGCATCCGTGCCCCGGAGCTTTCTTACCATTTCCCGCTGTGGCACAAACGGACATTTCGCCTTTGGATTTTTAAAGCTGTCGTCCATTTCCCGCAACGCCAGTTGCGCGCCGGTCATAATGCTCGTTTTGCCAAATTGGCTGTTCAACTTGTGCGCCGCGTCATCCAGCGCCCCCCAACGCTCCGCCTCCGTCCGGCCCCAAAGCGTCGGCTGTGTGTCCAATCGCCGGAGATTCCAGAAGGCGATCCGGATTTGCCGGACGGATTTGAAGCGGCCGCCCATCACGCCGCGAAAAATCTCCTCCAATTTGGCATTAATGGTTGAATTTAAAAATTGCGGCTCCCGAAAACGATGGCCGCCGCTGGTTTCGCTAAAGTCGCTGAAACGAATCGTCAAGCTCATCTCGCGCGCCTGCATTTGCTCGCGGCGAAGCTGCCCGACCAGGCGCGTGGCTTCAGTGAAAATATTGGGGGCATTGCTTTTCATTGCCGAGTTAGTATAACCGAATTCCGTGTCAAATGGTAGAGAGCCTGAAGAAAAACTGTAGCCGTTGGGCGGCGGAAAATTTTTGGGTTTTGGCGGGGCCGGGCGAAGGAGCAACCCAATGGCTGCAGCTTTTCTGAAAATGCTCCCCCCTCTATTTGTCAGCTTCTGCTTTCACCCTTTCCAAGGCCCCGCCACTCCATCACTCCACTTTCCCGATCACGTCAAAACGATCTTGTCGCCCTGTTTCAGCGTGACAATGGCTTTCTTCCAGCCGGCCGTTTGGCCGGCCTGTACGGTGCGCTGGCGGCGGAATTTGCCCCGTACGTTGAGCGTATTCACGCGGGTCACCTTCACCTTGAAAAGCTCCTGCACCGCCTGGCGGATTTGCGTCTTGTTCGCCCGGCGGTCGGCCACCACAGTGTATTGGTTATACTTCTCCCCCTGACGCGTGCCTTTTTCCGTGAGGCGGACGGTTTTAATGATTTCAAAAGCGTTCATTTTATTCCTGGTTCAAACGAGCTTCAACTTTTTCAAAGGCGCTCTTCGTGAACAGCAATTTGTCCGGCCGCAACACGTCGTAGGTGTTCAGGGAATCGCTCGTCGTCAACGCAACTTTTTCAAGATTACGCGACGCCAGCGTTAGGTTCTTGTCCACTCCGGTGGAAACCACCAGGGTGGTGCCTTTCAATTCCAATTTGGAAATCACCCCGATAAAAGTCTTCGTCTTGGGTGATTCCAATTTCAAATCGTCCACCACCACCACGTCGCCGGCCTTGAGCCGTTCAGTCAGGGCTTTCCGCAACGCAAGTTGCCTCGTTTTTTTGGACACCTTCTTGCTGAAATCGCGCGGTCTCGGGCCGAACACCACGCCGCCTCCCACCCACAGGGGCGATTGGAACGAACCGGCGCGCGCGCGGCCGGTCCCCTTTTGGCGCCACGGCTTTTTGTTGGTCCCGGCCACTTCGCCGACGTTCTTGGTGCTCGCCGTCCCGCTGCGTTGGGCCGCCTGATAGGCGGTCACCGCGTCATGCACGGCTTGCGTCCCGCGACCGCCTTCGACCAGCGCAAACTTCACTTCCAGTTCGCCCTCGTCTTTTCCTTCGAGATTCTTGATCGCAATTTTCATGGCCTGATTATTTCTTCGCCTCCGCCGGCTTTGGTTCGGGTTTCTTTTCGGCTGCGCCCTTCTTCTTCATCGGCGCGATGCTGACCGGCGGCTTCCAGCCCTTCGGCCGTTTCTTCGATTCGCGGATCACGATGTAATCGCCCTCGGCGCCGGGAATCGAACCTTTAATCAACAACAAATTGTCCGCCTCGCGCACCTGGATCACTTCGAGGTTTTGGGTGGTGCGCCGGACCTGCCCCATGTGGCCGGGCATTTTTAAACCGCGCTGAACCGTGCCGGGGAAGAGACGCTGGCCAATCGCGCCGCTGCGGCGGTGCCAGCCTTTGGCCCCGTGCGTCGAATCGCCACCCGCGAACGCGTGACGGCCAACGACACCTTCAAAACCCCGGCCCTTGGTGACGCCGATGGCGTCCACAAAATCGCCGGGCGCGAACAGGTTCACGCCCACCACCTCGCCGGGCTTCACTTCCTTCGAGAAATTACGGAATTCCTTGATGCGTTTGACCGCCTGGCCGTTCTGCTTTTTAATATGGCCAAGCAATGGTTTGGTCACACGCTGTTCCTTTTGATCATCAAAACCGAGCTGGACGGCATTGTAGCCGTCCTTGCCGGCCTGCGATTTCACCTGCAACACACGGTTCGGCCCGGCAAGCACCACGGTCACCGCCGTCACATTGCCCCGGGCGTCATAGACGCGGGTGTGTCCGAGTTTCTTTCCTAAAAGTCCTAGTGGCATAACATTAAATCTTGATGGTGATGTCCACGCCGGCGGGCAGATTGAGCTTTTTCAATTCGTCCACGGTTTTGGCGGTGGGGTCAAGGATGTCAATGAGCCGCTTGTGCGTGCGTTGCTCGAATGTCTCCTGCGATTTTTTGTCCGCATGGGGCGACCGTTGAACGGTGAAGCGTTCGATGCGCGTGGGAAGCGGTATGGGACCGGCGACGCGGGCGCCCGTCCGCTTGACAGTGTCCGCAATTTCGCGCGCGGACTGGTCTATGACGCGATGGTCATAGGCCTTCAGACGAATTCTAATGCGTTGTGCAGCCATACAAAGAGCAATTGTCTATTAATGGTTAATTTATCACCGCTCCGGTTTTTCGAAAGCGGACGTGGATTTTAGCAGGGAAAGAGGGAGGCGCAACAATAATTTTGGAAAAAAATGGCGCGGCGGAGTGAGCCATTGGCCAAAATGGCCATGGGGATGAATCCGACCTCCCTGCCGATCACAGAG
>DATJSQ010000063.1:0-15272 GCA_035503995.1 Verrucomicrobiia bacterium
AACCCTTCGCGGCCTTTGCAAGCTTTGCGTGAGATTGGACCGCATTGTTGGCTAAGAAATCGGCGGAGAAAAAACCGTTTGAATTAATTGATTCGGGTGATGGTCACGGAAAAGGCCGTTCCGGTTCCCGTGGGCGCTGCCAAGACAAGGGTGGAAGTGCCTTCATTGACAAACTGCAACGTCTCGCCCGCTGTGAGCGCAACGATGAACGCGTGTGAAAATCCGGCGCTTGCCTCCGTGAAAACGCCACTGCCGGATACTAGGGAGGAGCCATTTACCACGGCTTCGATCTGTGGGGTGCCACTTGTCGTGCTATAACTCCAACCGCCAAACTGGACGTAATAGGTCCCCGCAGCCGGAGCGGCAAGCGAATAATTGCTGGTGTTAAATGTCCAGCCATTGAGGGAATCTCCGTTGAGTGGAAGGACGTCGCCTGAGCCGACATTTTCCGCTGTACCAGTCAAATTTAAATCAAGGAACCCATAATCAATACCGGCGCTGATAGTCAGTGTGTTTCCGTTCGTGCTCAAGACGATGCCATTAGCGCCGGTCAAACTCACGGCGTCGGACAATCCATTGAGCGTTTTTACGACCTGACCACCGGCGATGTTTGCGGCCGTGATGGTTCCGGCGGCGATATCGGCGCCGGTCACAGCGCCCAGGGTGATGTTGCTGGCGGTCACCGCGTTCATCGCCGTTCCCGCATTTTGGGAGTAAATGGCGTAAGGAACTGGAAGGATTTCCTGCCGCGGCGTTAATTCGGTGAAAGCGCCGCCGCCATTGGTGCGGACGGCGATGTCCAGCCAGTTGGTGCCGCCGGCGAAGACGCCGGTCCCGAAATTAATTGCCGTGGTGAACAACCCATTGCTCACCGCGGTGGCGGTGTTGGTTACCGGCCCGGCAATCGCGTCGCCGCCCGTGCCGGCGGCGTAAAGGTTAAAGAGGAAGTCGTAACTGCCGTTGGCCGGAGTGTTGCTGACGCTGAGTTGTCCCTGATAATTAAATGCCGTGCCCTGGCCGAAGGAGCGGGGAGCGGCCAGAATGGTGAGCAACAGCAGGCTTAGGGTGATATGTGGTTTCGTCATGAATGTTCGGCTTGTCGCCTGACGCCCGGCTACCAGCTCCGGTTCGTTTTCGCATCATTTTTATTTCAATCCGCCATCTTCGGGTTCCATTTCGGTTTGGACTGTTCCTCGAATTCGTGGAGGTTCGTGCGGGGAAACTGCCCACAAGGACCCGAATTGGCGGTCCAAATCATCGCCAGCAGGAACCAGATTAGTCATTCCGTGAGGGAATTCAATCTTTTCCGGAACAACGTGAAAGCGTGGCAGCACGTTCCCGGGACGGAAGCGTCGTTGGAGGCAGCCAAAAAGCGAATCACGGAATAGGACGGATAGTACATATAGGACGTCAGGAATGGGGAAGTGAAAAATGGCTTGCCAATCCGTGCGGTCAGGGAAAAATCATGAAAACCAATAAAAACAATTCCGTCATGAACAACAAATCAAATGGGGAATCCCGATTTATGCCGTGGCGGAGTTTATCCCGCTATGTGCCCTTGTTATTGGCCCCTCCGTTTATCTGCGGAACAATTACAAGCACGGTAATGGCCCAGTCCAGCCGACCCGGCTGGGGCGCCACGCCGTACCATGATGCCTCCGGCACCGGCGTCACCTTCCGCGTCTGGGCGCCGGACGCCACCGCGGTTTATGTGCCCGGCCAGTTCAACGGTTGGAACACCTCCGCCAACCCGTTGACTGAAGAGACCACCAACGCCGCGCCCGACGGCATCTGGTCGGCGGACGTGACGAGCGCCACGAACAACCAGCAGTACAAATTTTACATCACCTACGACGGCAACAGTTTTTACAAGCACGATCCGTGCTCGCGCTGGGTGGTCAATCCGGGTGGGGGATCGGGAAACAACGACATCATCTACGACCCGACCGTATTCAACTGGAACGGCGACGATTTCACCAACCCGCCGCAATGCGACCTGTTCATTTACGAGATGCATATGGGCACATTTTACACGAATGCACCGCATTCAAGGTTTATTGAGGCCACCAATAAACTCGCCTACCTGAAGGGCCTGGGCGTCAACGCCGTGGAGCTGATGCCCATCATGGAATTCGGCAACGGCGGCTCGAGTTGGGGCTACGACCCCGCGCAGCCGTTCGCCGTGGACAACGTGCAATATGGGGGCCCGGACGGGCTAAAGACCTTTGTGGCCGCGTGTCACCGGGACGGCCTCGCCGTTTTCCTGGACATCGTCCAAAACCACTACGGTCCCGACGACCTGGACATGTGGGATTTTGACGGCTGGGCCGGTTCCAATTCCCTCGGCGGCGGAGGAATCTATTTTTACGAGAGCAATACCAATTGGCAGATCACTCCGTGGGGCTGGACCCGTCCCAATTGCAACACGAACCAGGTGCGCAATTACATCTATAACAATTTCACCGAGTGGCTCAGCGAATATCACGTGGACGGGTTCCGGTGGGACACGCCTTATACCATGACCCACGGCAACGATGGCAGCTACATCTCCGCCGCCGGCAACCTGGTCGCTTCCATCAATGCGATGATCCACACCAATTACACGGGCAAATTCAGCATCGCCGAGGACGTGTATGATTATTGGGGTTTCGACAGCGCGTGGGACACCGGCTATCCCTACACCGTTACACCAGTGCTCAGCGATACCGTGGACGCCGACCGCGACATGGATACAATCGCCAACGCCATCCAGTACAACGTCAGTTACAGCGGCGCGGCCACCAGCAATCGGGTGGTGTATCTGGAATCGCATGACGTCGTGGGCGATTTGAACGGCGGCGAGCGATTGGTGGCCGCAATTGACCCGGTGACGCCGAGCAGTTATCGCGCGCGAAAGCTTTCCACGCTCGGCGCCACCGTTACGCTGACCGCCCCGGGCATCCCGATGATCTTTCAGGGACAGGAAATGCTGGAGAGCAACGCTTTCGATTCCGCGACCAGCGTGGACTGGAGCAAGACCAACACCTTCAGAGGCATCGTGCAACTTTACCGCGACCTCATCAGCGCCCGGCGCGACTTGAAAGGCTATACGCCCGGGTTGGAAGGCGACCAGTTCGAGATGTTGTGGGTGGACAACAACAGCAAGTTGATCGCCTTTCAACGGTGGAAATCGGGCCAGACCAACCAGGACGCGGTGGTCATCGGCAATTTTGCGGACGTAAATTACAGCAGCTACAATCTGACCTTTCCGTGGGACGGCACGTGGTACGTGCATTTCAACACCGACTCGACCAATTACAGTTCTGACTTTGGCAACAACGGCAGCACGGTGGTGACCGCCAGCGGCGATCCGCCGACGGCGAGCGTGGCCATCGGACCGTATAGCGCGCTGATTTTGTCGCCGACTCCTGATGCGCCTCCACAGATGGCGGCCTCCTTGAGCAACGGCAACCCCTCGGTGTCCTGGCCGCTGACATATTCCGAATGGACCCTGTTCCAAAACCCGTCGCTGTCGGGCAACGGCTGGACCCAGGTCCCCGCCTCGCAATATCAGACCAATGGCTCGACGATCTCCTATGCCGTCAGCCCGACCAATGGGACGTTTTTCTACGAGTTGGAAAAACAGTAACTTTCGGCCCAAACCGCGGTTCAGGTGGCGTTGCCGTCGAGGCGCGGCGGGGGAGCGTTGCAGGAATTGGCGATGGGGAACAAAAGTCAAGTTCTGTCTGTCGGAAGGTTTGGCGACCCTACCGGGAATCGAACCCGGGCTACCACCGTGAAAGGGTGGTGTCCTAACCGCTAGACCATAGGGTCGTCGAGAGCCAGCAAATATAATCATTTGCCGACCTCTGTCACGCAAAATATGGTTTGCGCTGCCAAAAATGTTACAGCAATGTTACTGGAATAAATTTTAAAATAGTCCATGTTTAGGAACCAGCCGACGCCGGCAACTGGAAATTGCAAACATGATGATGACCGACTTGCATGTTGGAGAAGGAGTTAACGGAGCCTCCAAAAATTATTTAAATGGCCATGGCGCCCCTCACCGCGCCAGCGAAGGTGTCATCATCCGGCCGTACCAGCCGGAAGACCGGCCGACGATCCGGCGGATTTGCTGCGACACGGGTTTTCTCGGCAACCCGATCGAAACGATCTTCAGCGACCGGGAAATCTTCGCGGATTTGTTCACGGGGCCGTATTTGGATTACGAATCGAATTATGCCTGGGTGGCGGATGCCGGGGGGCGGGTGGTGGGTTATTTGCTCGGCTCGGTTTCGCCATCATTTGATTACACGCTGCTTTATTCGGGGTTCCAAACCACGTTGAGGATGATCCTTCGGGCGGCGACGGGCCGTTATTCGCAGCATCCCCGCACCCAACATTTCATCCGCTGGCTCCTGGTCAATGGATACCGGGAACAGCCGCGGCATCCGGAGCGCGCGGCCCATTTGCATCTGGACATCGAAAAGAGCTATCGCGGGCAGGGTTTGGCGTGCCGTTTGTGGCGCTCGTATGAGACCCAATTGTATCTTTGCGGCGTGAAACATTGTTACGGCGCCTTTTTTTCCTGGCCGAGGCGCCGCCCGGAACACGGTTATTCCCGGTTCGGCTTTTCGGTTTTCGACCGCAAATTGACCACCATTTTTCGCCCTGAAATTTCCGAGCCGGTGGAAGTCGTCTGCATTGAGAAGCGCCTTCGGGAATGAAAAAAATCATATTTACGCTGACAGCGGCGCGGTCAGGGACGCTGTATCTGCGCAACCTTTTTCGCCTGAACGCGCGCGATTGCGTCTGCCGGCACGAAACTTTTTTTGATTTCGGGAACCCGACGATGTTTGGACGGGCGATTTATGACGCCCACGCCGGCCGCATCGAGAAAGTCCGCGCGCGCCTGGAAAGGAAGCGCGATTACATCCAAAGACTTCCCGGCCGGGTATATCTCGAATCCAGCCATGCGTTTCTCAAATCGGCGTGGGTCAGCGCGCTGGACGTTTTTCCGGATTTGCAACTGGTGCATCTGGTGCGGGACCCTCTCAAGGTGGCGGCGAGCGAGGCTTATCGCGAACTTTGGCGGCGGCGAGTTCATGCGCCGTTCCATTTTTACACGGGAGACGACGGGAAGCGGCATTTCGCCTGGGCGCTTACGGGCAACGAGGAAATTTTTGAGAATTTTGCCGATAAAAAATTGACGCTGTTCCAGTGGTATTTGATTCAATGGATTGAAATTGAGAACCGCGCGATGAGTTTTCTCGGCGAAAATGGTCTGGGGGACCGTTGTTTCACCGTGCATTGTCCGGGCGAATTGAATGATGCCGGGAAAATCCGCGATATGTTTGGATTTTTCGGCATCGCCCTGAAGGCGAGGGAGATTGTTTTCGGAGGCCGGAAGAACCAGAGCATCGGATACTCGGCAGCGACGGCGGCGCAGAACGAGAAGGAGTTTGAATTTATATTGCGGCGAATGCCCGACCGGTATCTGCAAATTTTCCGGCGCGGACCGTATGCGGGCTGCGATTGGAGCCGGCGCTTTGGCGGAAGGGCGGCCGGCACGCTGCCAGAAGCGGAGCCGGGCTTCCAAGCCGGCGGGAGGGACGCGGCGACGTGCCGACGGAGCGCCGGTGAATGATGATGGCGCCGCCTGGAAATTAACTTTGCATCGTCTCTCTTTTTGCCCTACGCTGCGGCACGTTCATGAAAATTTTCATTGATGGCAAGTTCTACAGCGAGCGCGACGCAAAAATTTCGGTATTTGACCACGGAGTGCTTTACGGTGACGGCGTGTTTGAAGGAATCCGGGCTTACAATGGACGGGTGTTCAAGCTCAAGGAGCACGTTGACCGCCTTTATTATTCGGCCAAGGCAATTATGCTCCGGGTCCCGCTGTCGCGTGAAAAAATTTCGGGAGCGATCATTGCCTCGTGCCGCGCCAACAAGATTCGCGACGGCTACATCCGGCTGCTGGTGACGCGGGGCGTCGGCACGCTGGGATTGAACCCGCACACCTGCAAAACGGCCTCGGTGATCATCATCGCGGACAAAATCCAGCTTTACCCGAAACAGCTGTATCAGAGCGGCATGGAAATTGTGACGGTGCCGACCGTGCGCAATCTGCACAGCGCGGTGAATCCGGCGGTGAAATCGCTGAATTATTTGAACAACATCCTCGCCAAAATTGAGGCAAACAACGCCGGGGTGGAGGAGGCGGTGATGTTGAATTCGGAGGGATATGTGGCGGAATGCACCGGCGACAATTTATTCATCGTCAAGAATGGCGCGCTCTTCACGCCGCCGCTTTCGGCGGGGGCGCTGTATGGGATCACGCGCCAAACGGTAATCGAATTGGCGCAGGAGGCGGGGCTGAAGGTATTCGAGCCGAACCTGACGCGCTATGACTTGTTCAACGCGGACGAGTGTTTTCTGACCGGGACGGGGGCGGAAATCATGCCGGTGATAAAAATTGACGGCCGGGTGATCGGCCGGGGGCGGCCGGGAAAGGTCACGCGAGAGCTTGAAGAAGCGTATCACGCCTTGACGAAGGCGACCGGCGAGCCGATATAAGCTTATGCAGTGTTCCATTTGCAAAGATAAACCCGCGACCGTGCATCTGACCCAGATAGTGGGCGACAAGATGCAGAAACTGGATTTGTGCGAGGAATGCGCCAAGGCCAAGGGGGTGAACGACCCGGCGGGCTTCGCGCTGGCTGATTTGATGCTGGGGCTGGGGGCGTCGCAGGAAATCGAGCAGGCGGCGGGCGGGATGGAATTAAAATGCCCGCGGTGCGGGTTCACGCAGGCGGACTTCAAAAAATCCGGCCGGCTTGGCTGTCCGGATTGTTACAAGACTTTTGCCGAGGGTCTGGGCGGGCTGCTGAAGACGATGCACAAGGGGACGCGGCACGTGGGCAAGACGCCCGAAGCCTTACGGGCAACAAGGGACAATGCCGACAAGCTGAAACAGTTGCAGAAGAAACTGGCGAAGGCGATTGAATTGGAAAATTTTGAAGAGGCCGCGCATTTACGGGATGAAATCAAGCAAATCAGCGACCGATTGGCGTCGCCAAAGAATCTGGCCCGATGAAAGACCTTCATGCATTTCTATCGCCGCCGGCGGAAACGGCGCAACGCCGCGGGCCGCATGACCGGATTGTGATGTCCAGCCGGGTGCGTTTGGCGCGCAATTTGAAGGAGGCGGCGTTTCCCGGCTGGGCCAAGAAGCCTGAACGCGTGAAGATCCTTGAAATGGTGCGTCCGGCGGTGGAAAGCCTGCCGGAAATGAAGGATTCTTTTTCGGAATCAATGGACAATCTTGGCGCGCTGGACAAGCAAATACTGGTCGAGCGGCATCTGATCAGCCGCGAGCACGCGGCAAAGAGCGCCGGCAGCGGGCTGGTGCTGAACCGCGAGGAGACCTTTTCCGTGATGATCAACGAGGAGGACCATCTGCGGATGCAGGCCCTTCGACCCGGGTTGCAATTGAAGCAGGCCTGGGCGTCGGTGGATGGGATGGATTCGGCGCTTGAAAAGAAGCTGGACTACGCGTTTGACAGCGACCTGGGTTATTTGACGGCGTGCCCGACGAATATAGGCACGGGGATTCGGGTGAGCGCCATGCTGCATTTGCCGGGCCTGGTGCTGGCCGAGCAAATCAATCCCATCATTCAATCGGTCAACAAACTGGGGTTGGCGGTGCGGGGACTGTACGGTGAAGGCACCGAGGCGCTGGGGAATGTATTTCAGGTGTCCAACCAGATGACGCTCGGCGAGAACGAGCCGATGATTGTGGAACGATTGGAGAAAGTGCTGCTGCAAATCATTGAGCACGAGGAAAATGCGCGGCAGGCGCTCCTGGAGAAAAAACCCAAGACCGTCTATAATCACATTGGGCGCGCCTACGGGATTTTGGCCAACGCCCACAGCATCTCCTCGAAGGAAGCGATGAATTTGCTGTCGCTGCTGCGATTGGGGCTTGACCTGGCGTTGTTTCCCGGGGTGGAGCGCTCGCTGGTGGACGAATTATTTTTGACGACGCAGCCAGCGCATTTGCAGAAGCAATACTCGGACAAGTTGACGGCGGAAGAGCGCGATTTGATCCGCGCGGACATGGTCCGCGAGCGGTTGAAGAACGTCAACCGCCCAATCGTCAGGCCACCTTCGTCAACCAACTGATTCAAGTTAAATGGCGGGTGTTGAAAAAAAATCGGAAACCATTCAAACTTCGTTGGACAAATCGCCCGACTCATTGCATTATAATTTACAGGTATGAGTGAAGAGTCCATGAGCAACTTTACGCCACGGGCCCAGCAGGTGCTGGCGCTGGCGCGGAAGGAAGCCGACCGGTTTAACCATAACTATCTCGGCACCGAACATTTGTTGCTTGGATTGATTAAATTGGGGCAGGGCGTTGCCGTCAACGTTCTCCAAAAAATGGGTTTGGACCTGGAAACGGTGCGCATGGCGGTTGAGAAAAAGACCGGGAGCGGGCCCGACCAGAAGATGATGGGGAACATTCCCTACACGCCGCGGGTGAAGAAAGTTTTGGCCCTGGCGGCCAAGGAAGCGAAGATGCTCAATCACACGTATGTCGGCACGGAACACATCCTGCTCGGCCTCCTGCGCGAAGGCGACGGCATTGCCGCGCAGGTATTGCGCGATCTGGACGTTGACATTGAGCAGACACGGCAGGAGATATTGAAGGAACTCGATCCGAATTTCGCCGGTGAAGAGGCGTCCATTCCCGAACCCGGCGAGAAAGCGCCTGCGGGCGAGAAGAAGGGCGAAGTCAAGACGCCAGCCCTGAAGGCCTTTGGGCGTGACTTAACGGAAATCGCCCGCAAAGGCGAGATGGACCCGGTGATCGGGCGGAAGAGCGAAATTGAGCGGGTCATCCAAATTCTTTGCCGCCGGACCAAGAACAATCCGGTGCTGCTTGGCGAGGCCGGGGTGGGGAAAACCGCCATCGTGGAGGGACTGGCGCAGGAAATCGCCAAGGGGAACGTCCCGGAAATCCTGCTCAACAAGCGGGTGATCACGCTGGACCTGGCCCTGATGGTGGCCGGCACCAAATACCGGGGCCAATTCGAGGAGCGCATCAAGGCCGTCATGGATGAAATCCGGCGCGCGAAAAACGTGATTCTTTTCATTGACGAACTGCACACGATTGTGGGGGCCGGCAGCGCGGAGGGCACGATGGACGCGAGCAACATTATCAAGCCCGCCCTGTCTCGCGGTGAAATGCAATGTATCGGCGCGACGACGCTCAATGAATATCGAAAATACATCGAGAAGGACGCCGCGCTGGAACGCCGCTTTCAAGCCGTGAAAGTGGAAGCGCCGTCCATTGATGACGCCATTGAAATTCTGAAGGGGTTGAGGCACAAATACGAGCAGCACCATAAAGCCGAATTTACGGACGACGCCGTCGTTGCCGCTGTCAAGCTTTCCGACCGTTATATCACCGACCGGTTTTTGCCGGACAAGGCGATTGACGTTCTGGACGAGGCCGGCTCGCGCGCGCGCATCGGGACGATGACCCGTCCGCCGGAATCGAAGACGATGGAGGCGGAGATCGAGGAAATCAAAACGCAAAAGGAACGGGCGATCAAGAACCAGGATTTTGAAGGGGCGGCCGCGATGCGGGACAAGGAAAAGCAGGCGAAGGAAAAGCTGGAAAATCTTTTGAAAGAATGGCGCACGCGCCGGGAAGAGAAGCGGGTGGTGGTGAACGACGAGGACATTTTGCACGTGGTCTCCAAATGGACTGGCGTGCCGCTGAAACGCATGGGCCAGGACGAAATGGTCCGGCTGCTCAACGTGGAGGGCGAGATGGAGAAAGTGGTGATCGGCCAACGCGAAGCGGTGTCGGCGATCTGCAAGGCCCTCCGCCGTTCGCGGGCGGATTTGAAAGACCCGCGCCGACCGATCGGCACGTTTCTGCTGCTCGGTCCGACGGGCGTCGGCAAGACTTTGCTGGCGAAAACCCTCGCCGAGCAAATGTTCGGCGATACCAAGGCGCTCATCCATCTGGACATGAGCGAATACATGGAGAAATTCAACGTCTCGCGCCTCATCGGGTCGCCGCCCGGTTACGTGGGTTACGAGGAAGGCGGCCAGCTTACGGAAAAAGTGCGGCGGAATCCCTATTCCGTCGTGTTGTTCGACGAGATTGAAAAGGCGCATCCGGACGTTTGGAACATCCTGTTGCAAATCCTCGAGGAGGGAAAACTGACGGACAACGTGGGTCGCGTCGTAAATTTTCGGAACACCATCATATTGATGACGTCCAATGTCGGCTCGGACACGATCAAGCGGCAGAGCACGCTCGGGTTTTCGCCGATCACTGATGAAGCGAGCTATGAAAAGATGCGTGAGCGGATCATGGACGAATCGAAGCGGACATTCCGTCCGGAATTTTTGAACCGGTTGGATGACGTGATCGTCTTCCGGTCCTTCACGAAACCCGACCTGATCCAGATTCTGGATTTGGAAGTGGAAAAAGTGTTGCAACGGCTGCGGAACAAGAACTTCAAGCTGGTGCTGGATGAAAAGGCGAACGAATTTCTGGTGGAAAAGGGCTACAACCCGGATTTTGGCGCGCGTCCGATGCGCCGCGCCGTCGAGCGTTTTCTAGAAGACCCGCTTGCCGAGGAAATCCTCAAAGGGGCGATCCACGAAGGCGAGTCGGTGCAGGTCACCCGCGACGGCGACAAGCTCATCTTCAAACAAACCGCGGCGGCCGCGGGCGCGACAGCCGCGTCACCGTAACGGCATTGTGTCGTTAGCAGAGAAACCCCCGTTTTCTGAACGGGGCTGGAGGAAGAGCTTTGCTGGAAGGGTGCCCATTGATTGTAGCGCAGGTTTCCCATTTATCGCCGATTTCCAAATTGGCAGTACGTCGAAATATTGGGCGGGCTGGGTTGGCGGTTGGCAGGCGGGTTGGGAAACCCGCGATACAGCAGACTTGGAAGTTTGCGCTACAGACATGGCGGCTGGTTCTCGCCCTGGAGCCAAACGACACCTCTGATAGAGGCCCAACTCAACAGCCCCGCCCTTTGGGCGGGGATTATTTACCTTTAGGAATCGGTCGTTTTCAACGGGGAGAAAGCCCCGGTCAAAAAGCAGTCTTTCCATTTGGCTGAGAAATTTCTAAGTTGTTGAAAAATGAAAGGCATCATCCTGTCGGGCGGCGCAGGGTCGCGGCTTTATCCGCTGACACTGGTCGCCAGCAAACAGCTCCAGCCGGTTTATGACAAACCGATGGTGTATTATCCACTCACGACGCTCATCGAGGGCGGCATCCGCGAGCTTTGCCTGATTTCCACGCCGCAGGATTTGCCGCGCTTCCGCCAATTGCTCGGCGACGGCTCACGTTTCGGCGTGAGCATCGAGTATCGCGAGCAAGTGAGGCCCGGGGGCATCGCCCAGGCGTTTCTCATCGCCGATACGTTCGTCGGCAAGGACAACGTGACGCTGGTGCTCGGCGACAACATTTTTTACGGCGGCGATAGTTTTTTGCGCGCGTTCCGGGAATTCAAGTCCGGCGCCACGATTTTCGGTTATCATGTCAACGATCCTGAGCGTTACGGGGTGGTGGAATTTGACGACGCCGGGCAGGCGATTTCTATCGAGGAGAAGCCGAAGACGCCCAAGAGCAATTTCGCCGTGCCCGGCCTATACATTTATGACAACCAGGTGGTGGGGATCGCCAAAAATCTCAATCCGTCGGGGCGCGGCGAGTTGGAAATCACCGATGTGAACGTGGCGTATTTGCGCCGTCGGGAACTGCGGGTGCAGCGTTTGACGCGGGGATTCGCGTGGCTGGACGCCGGCACGAGCAGCAGCCTGCATGACGCGAGCGCATACGTGCAGACGATCGAGACGCGGCAGGGGATCAAAATCGGCTGCCCGGAGGAGGCGGCGTTCCGCAACGGATTTCTCCCGCTGGAACAATTGGAAGAACAAATTGCGAAAATGCCGAACTGCGAATATCGTGGCTACCTCATGGACGAAGTGGTTGCAGAGGCGAAACGGCTGAAAAAATAATATGATTGTTCTACTTGGCGCGTCGGGTTACATCGGCGAGGCATTCACAAAGGAATTGCAATCGCGCAAAAAGGAATTCATCGCGCTGTCGCGGCAACAGGTGAATTACACGCGTTTTGATGTGCTGGTGGAATATCTGAAGTCGCGGAAGCCTGAATTTTTGATCAATTCCGCCGGCTATACCGGCAAGCCGAACGTGGATGCCTGTGAAGCGGCCAAGGCAGAGACCCTGGCGGGCAATTCGCTGCTGCCGCAGACGATCGCCCACGCCTGCGCCGCGGTGAACATCCCCTGGGGCCATGTTTCCAGCGGCTGCATTTTCAGCGGCGCCAAGATCATCGCTGACGGTAAAACGCGGGTGGAAAAAGACATGACGCGGTTGGAATTGCGGGCGCTGGTTGAACAGTCGCCGGAAAAGGTCCGCGGCTTTACCGAAGCGGACACCCCGAATTTTTCCTTCCGCGATTTGCCGTGCAGTTTTTACAGTGGGAGCAAGGCGCTGGGCGAAGAGGCGATTGCCGGCGTTGGGCGCAGTTACATCTGGCGGTTGCGGATTCCGTTCGATGAATATGACAACGCGCGGAATTATCTGAGCAAGGTGCAGCGTTACGCCAAGGTCTATGACAACGTGAATTCGATTTCGCACCGCTTCGATTTCGCGCGGGCGGCGCTTGATTTATGGGAACGGCGCGCGCCGTTTGGCGTTTACAATATGACCAATCAAGGCTTCATCACCACGCGCCAAGTGGTTGAGCTGATTCAAAAATATTTGCATCCCGCAAAGCGATTTGAATTCTGGCAGAGCGACGAGGAATTTTACAAGGTGGCCGCCAAAACGCCCCGGTCAAACTGCGTGATGGACGTTGCCAAACTGCTGGGGACCGGGGTCAAAATGAGAACGGTCACCGAAGCGCTCGAAGATTCCTTGAAGAACTGGAAACCCGAATTATGAGGAACAAAGCGGCTTTTTGCTATTAAACATGAATTTATTGATAACCGGTGGCGCGGGATTCATCGGCTCGAACGTGATTCATCACGTCATTGGGCGCGCCGAGGTGTCCCGGCTCATCAACTTGGACTGCCTTACTTATGCCGGGCATCTGGCCAACCTTGAAAAGGTTTCCGGCCACCCCAAATACATTTTTGAGAAGGTGGATTTGCGTGATAAACCGGAGACGCTGCGCGTCGTCCAGCAGCACAAAATCACGCACGTCATGCATCTGGCGGCAGAGTCGCACGTGGACCGCTCGATCACCGGCCCCGGCGATTTCATTCTGACAAATGTTGTAGGCACCTTCAATCTCCTCGAAGCCTGCCGCGCCTGTTGGCCCGCCTCGGATTCCGGCCATCGTTTCCATCACGTCTCCACCGATGAGGTGTATGGCTCCCTCGGACCAACCGGCTTTTTTACCGAGACCACGCCGTACGCGCCAAATTCGCCGTATTCGGCGAGCAAAGCCTCATCCGACATGCTGGTGCGCGCCTATCACCACACCTACGGGCTGCCGACGGTCATCACCAATTGCTCCAATAATTACGGGCCGTTTCAGTTTCCAGAAAAGCTGATTCCGGTCGTGATTCAGAGCGTGCTGGCGCGGCAGGCGATCCCCGTCTATGGCGATGGAAAAAATGTGCGTGATTGGCTTTACGTGCGCGACCATGCCGAAGCGCTCTGGACCGTTCTGACGCAGGGCAAAGCCGGCGAGACGTACAACATCGGCGGCCACAATGAATGGGCCAACATCAACATCGTGCAACTCATCTGCGATACGATTGACGAATTTGCGCCGCAACTCGGCGGCAATTCGCGCCGTTTGATTTCATACGTCAAGGACCGCCCCGGTCACGACCGCCGTTATGCAATTGACGCCGGCAAAATTGAGCGCGAGCTTGGGTGGGCGCCTGCGCACAAGTTCGAGGACGGCATTCGCGAGACAATCCGCTGGTATCTCGACAATCAGGCGTGGGTCAAAACCGTCGGAGGAAAGTGAACGTGTGGCTGCTGGAACCTTTTGACTGACAGCGGGTTTGGACGTAACTTTGCGGGGGACCTATATGACCGTTCTCCGTGCCCGTAATTTATTCGCGGCCGTTTTCGTGCTGGTGATCCTCATTTCGGTCCACAACGCCCGGGGTTTGACGAACGGCCTTGCTCTCACGCAGCCGATGGGGTGGAAGAGTTGGAACTTTGTTTTACAAGAATACAGCGTCGGGATCCGAGCAATTTTATCGCGTCCTTGTCCAATAAGATAATCCGTTTGCCAGGGCAAACATTGATGTTAAGATTATGCGGCGAGATTAGAGTCAAATTGATAAACTGCCAAAGCCATGTTTCGAATCAGGCACTATGTATTAAGTTTCCTTCTGGTGTTGAGCCTCGGGGCGCGCGCGGCAGAAACCAATTCGATTGTCTGGCACCGGGCCTCCAACCGCGTGGACGCCAACGTCCAGAATGAAGCCTTGCTTCCGCTTCTGGGCCAAATCGCGCGCGATACCGGCTGGCGGGTCTATGTGGAGCCTGGCACGACGAAGACGGTGTCGGCCAAATTTCAAAATCTCCCGTCGTCGGACGCGCTTCGGATGTTGCTTGGCAACCTGAATTTCATGGTCTCGCCGCAAACCAACGGCCCTTCGCAGCTTTACGTTTTCAGCACGGTCATCCAAAAGGCGACGCAACTGGTGCCGGCGACGAGAGTTCGGGGCCGGCATGTGCCGAACGAATTGCTCGTGAAACTGAAGCCGGGCGCGAACATTGACGCCCTCGCAAAATTGTTGGGTGCCAAAGTCATCGGCCGAAACGACAAGCTGGGCATCTATCGTCTGCAATTCGCGGACGCCGCGGCCACGGAGGCCGCGCTCGGCCAATTGCAAAGCGATCCCGACGTGCAGGCAGTGGATTACAATTATATTTATGATCCGCCGCCGGCGGTGCAGCCGCTCGGGGAATCGTCGGTGCCGCCGGTATCGCTGCAACTCAAGGCGCCGAGCGACTCCGGCAAAACGATCGTTGGACTTGTGGACACGGCGGTGCAAGCGCAAGACCTGCCGGGTTCGCTGGGCCAGTTTGTGCTGAGCCAGCTTTCCGTGGCCGACGGCACGCAGGCGAACGGCGACACGTTGACGCACGGGACGGCGATGGCCGAAACCATCTTGAGCAGTATTGCGATGCAAGAGCAGGGGAGTTCAGCCGTGCAAATTCTGCCGGTGGATGTTTATGGTTCGAGCGCCAGCAC
>DATJSQ010000064.1:0-17966 GCA_035503995.1 Verrucomicrobiia bacterium
GAACCAGGCCGCCCGCCCAGCCGGCGTGCAACCGGTTGAGCCATTTTGTTTTGTCCGCGCGGAACATCGTCGCCACCAGGGGATTGGCGTATGCTTCGACCGTTCCATTGCCCAGGCCCAGAATGATGCTTCCCCAATACAGCAGTTGGTAGCCGTGCCTTTGCCCTGCTGCGAGCGCTTCGCCGGTGACGCCGTGAATCGCGTGGTAAGCCGCGAAGGCCAGCGTCGTATAGATGAGATAGCTGGTGAAGGAAAACAACATTGCCAACTTGTACCCGATGCGATCAATGAAAAGGCTAAAGAGGATGATGCTGACGCCAAAGGGCCAGATTCCCGCTCCCTGAAGCTCACCGACGGTGACTTTGTCGAGGCCGAAGTCAGTGACGAACTGGCCGCCGCACAAAATCATGCGACTGATGAATGCGTAACTGGTGGTAATGATGGCAATGAAACAGCCCCAGAAGAGAATTTTGTCGTGGCGATTGGTCATGTCGTCCCAAAATACCATTGCTGTAGCCGTTGACAATCAATGTCTTATAGCGGTGCTGATGGCCAAATAATTGCCGGCCGATCGAACAACCGGCCTTTGCACTCGCGAGAAACGGGCGCGAAGGGAGGGTGTGACTTGAAAGGTTGCCAAGACCAGTGGATTGCCACATGATACGGCCATGAATGAAAGAAGTTTTTGAAACTTTAAAACGCGCCCTCTCTGTGAGCCATGTCTGAAGCGGGTATCGAAATTGGTCTTCCGGTCGCGGAGTCGGCGTGCCCCGATCAGCGAGCCGTCCCGGAGATGCTCCGGAGCCGGCTGGTTCTGACGGGTTCCGGCATCATTTTCCTGTTTGCGGTGCTCGCAATTGCGGCCCCGCTGCTCACGCAGTGGCATATTCTCCGTGAGCCGCTTCTTCAGAATCTTAACGGTTTGGATGCCGATGGCATGCCCCTGTCGCCCTGCCGTAGCTATTTGCTGGGCACGGACAATCTCGGTCGTGATGTTCTTTCGCGCCTGGTTTACGGGGCGCGCGTATCGCTCACGGTCGGCATAGCGGCGATGCTCACGGCGACCTGCATTGGGCTGACCATCGGTTTGTTGTCCGGCTTCTACGGCGGGAAGTTGGACATGGGATTAATGCGGTTCACGGACATGAATCTGAGTATCCCCTCGATCCTGCTGGCGATTGCCTTTGCCGGCCTGATGGATGGCAAGGTGCTGCATTTGCATCCGGCCTGGTTGCATTGGCGTTTCCTGGACCTGAAGCTCCAACGCGGCATGGTGAGCGTCTTCCTCATCATCGGCTTTGTGTCCTGGACCGGAATGGTACGGGTCATCCGCGCGCAGGTGTTGTCCATCAAGGAACGTGATTTTGTGCATGCATCGCGCGCGCTCGGCGCATCGAATGGCCGCCTGATTTTCCGGCATCTTTTGCCGAACGTGATCCCCACGGTCATCGTGCTGGCGGCAATGAATACTGCCAGCACCATCATGCTCGAAGCGGGACTCGGTTACCTTGGCGTTGGCGTGCCGCCGCCCGCGCCGACATGGGGTTCGATGATTGCCGACGGCCAGGCCTATTTCATTTCCGCCCCGATGATTGTCATTGCTCCGGGTGTGGCCATTGTACTGACGGTGCTGGCGTTTAATCTGCTGGGCCAGGGCCTGCAGGAAGTGCTCGATCCCAATCGCGCCCGATGAAACCGAATCGTGCCATTCTCGCCGTCGTCGCGCTCCTCTGTCTCGTGCTGTCGCTGGCAATCGCCACCGAACTCTTCCGCCACAGTTCGAACGCCGTGGCGTCAGCCGCCACGACCGATTCCGCCGAATCGTCGCCGGCCTCCGACGGGCAGCCCCGGCGCGGCGGGACGCTCCATTTGGTGGAACCGACCGATTTCCGCTCGCTGGATCCCGCCATTGCCTACGACACGGAGAGCGTTCCGATTGTACGATTGTTGTTCCGTGGCCTGCTGGATTACGATAATGGCGTCAACCTTGTTCCAGCCCAGGCGAAGGATTGGAATATTTCACCGGATGGCAAAACCTACACGTTCCATCTGCGGCCTGGCATCCGATTCGCCGATGGCCGTGAAGTAGAAGCGCAGGATTATGTTTTTTCATTCGAACGCATCCTCGATCCGGCGACGGAATCCCCCGGCCAGGGGTTTTTCATGGGAATCCAAGGGGCGGCGGAGTTCGTGGCCGGCAAAGCGAAACACGTCAGTGGATTAAGCGCTCCCGACCCGCGGACGCTCATCATTAAACTCAAGGACCCGCAGTTCACTTTTCGTTACGTGCTGGCCATGACGTTTGCGGTGGCCGAACCGCGGGACGTTGTCCAGCATTATGGCAAGGATTTCGAGATTCATTTGGATGGATCGGGACCCTATCGGCTTACGGGATGGAAGCGCGGTATTCGCGTGCGGTTGGCGCGCAATCCTTTTTACACTGGGCCGGACGGCTACGTGGACGCGGTGGATGTGATGATTGGCGGGGACAGCTCCACCGAAGCAATGATGCTGGAACGCGGCGAGTTGGACCGGGTCATGGCAGGCCCGCCGGAAGCCATTCACTTTGAACGGGATCCGCGCCTGCGTTCCTTGCTTGTTCCAGTGCCAACGGCCAACACCGATTATTTGTTCATGAACACGGAGATGAAACCGTTCGATCAGATGTTGGTGCGCCGCGCGGTGAACTACGCAATCAACAAAGCGCGCCTGCTCCGGCTGACAGGCGGTTTTGCGACCATCGCCAATGGCATCGTGCCGCCGGCGATGTCCTGGACCAATCCCGGCCTTCCGCCTTACGATTATGATCCTGACAAGGCCAGGGCGCTGTTGCGCCAAGCGGGTTTCCCCAACGGATTCAAGACCACATTTTCGTACATGGAGGACAATCCCATCTTCGTCCGCGTCGCCCAGGACATCCAGCAGGATCTTCAGCAAGTGGGCATTGACGCGAGCCTGCGACCAGCCAATTTTACCGCGTTTGACCTCGAATCCAGTTCCCGTCACCAGGTTCCACTTGGTATTTGGGGCTGGTTCCAGGATTATCCGGATCCGAGCGACTTTTTGGACGTGCTGTTCAACGGCCGCTACATCACCCCCACCGATTGCAACAACGTGGCGTTTTACGACAATCCGGCGGTGAACCGGCTGCTGGACCAGGCGACGGCGAGCGTGGACCCGGCTGAACGCACCAGGTTGTTTCTCCGGGCCGAAGACCTCATCATGGATGACGCGCCCTGGGTGCCATTGATTCATGAAGTGCTTCCCGTTCTCTATAATCCGCGCGTCCACAACACCGCGCCGCATCCGGTCTGGCTGTGGCGCTACGAATGGATGTGGCTCAATCCGTCATGAATTTTCTCACGCGATTTCTCACCCGACTGTTCTGGTCAGGCGTCACGCTTCTCGGGACGGCGGTGCTCGTCTTCTTTCTGATCAACGTCATGCCCGGCGACGTGGCGCGCATCATCGCCGGGCCCAAGGCAACGCCGGCCGTCCTGGCGGAAATTCATCACTCATATCATCTCGATGAACCAATTTGGAAACGCCTGGGCTATTATCTGAACCAGCTTGCGCACGGCGATTTGGGCCACTCATATGTGACCGATCAATCTGTGACGCAGGCCATTCTTACACGGTTGCCGGTGACCGCCTCGCTCGCCGCAACCGCGGTCGTGATGTGGTTGCTTATCGCAGTGCCGCTCGGAGTGCTGACCGCAAAATATCGAGGCAGGTGGTTTGACCGGGGTGTTCTGGTTGCTGCCACGCTCTCCCTGTCGCTGCCGGCGTTCTGGCTCGCGCGAATGCTCCAATATATCCTGGCTTTCAAGCTGGGCTGGTTTCCAGTGGCGGGCTTTCGGGGTTTTACGTCGCTCTTGCTGCCCGGCATAACGCTGGCGTTCTTGTTTGCGGGTTACTACGCCCGCCTGATTCACACAAACATGGTGGAGGTTCTTGACAGCCCCTACGTGCGCGGCGCCCGGGCAAGTGGCGCCTCCGAGGCAACGGTGCTGTTCCGACATGCCCTGCCCAATGCGTTGATTCCGGTCGTGACCGTTCTTGGCATGGACGTTGCCGGACTGCTGGGCGGCGTCCTTTTTACGGAGAACGTGTTTGCGTTGCCCGGTATCGGCACCCTAGCGGTTCAAAGCGTGTTCAATCTTGACGTGCCGATGATCATGGGCACCGTGCTCCTCAGTGCCACGCTGGTGGTTTCGGCCAATCTCGCGGTTGATATTCTTTACCGGTGGATAGACCCGCGAATCAAGGGTGGTTACTGAGGGTCGCAGCACTGACGCCCATCGGAATGGAAACCGGGTTTGAAAAAATGAGCGGCGCATTATTTTGCACGAGGAAGGAAAACAAATTTTGAGGCCTGAACTTGCCATCTAATTTCCTCTTGTTATTGTTTTCTAAACACTGAAGTTGAATGTCCGCCGCCCAACCCCAAACGTCGTCAAAGGCAAAGACATTCTTTCGCCGTCTCTTTACGACCGTCATATTGTGGACAGTCATCATTGCCGCGCTCTTTTCCAAAAGTGAATTGGTCTCCGACGGTGTTTTTATCGTCATCATTGTTCTTCTGGCGCTTACCGGGTTGGCGGAGTTTTATGGCATGGCCGAACAACGCGGACTGGCCTGTTTCAAATGGAGCGGCCTGGTCGGGGCCTTGCTGCTCACCGTCGGCACTTTCCTCAATGTTACCGGCCATATCGGCACACAGGGCTCGCCGGCTCGAGTAAACGATTTCGAAACCGGTTTCATCATTTTGTTCGTGCTCGGCCTTTGCGTGCGGCAATTGGCGTCAAAAACAAATCCGGCCGGCATTACCGCCATTGCCGTCACCTTGTTTGGCTTGATGTATGTGCCGTGGCTACTCAATTTCGTCCAAAAAATAAATTTCTTTCCGAACGTCGAAGGGAAGTTTTTCCTGCTTTATTTTGTGCTGGTGACCAAATTCAGCGACATGGGGGCTTATCTCACGGGTTCGCTGATCGGCAGACACAAAATGGTGCCGCGCATCAGTCCGAACAAGACCTGGGAAGGCTTTGCGGGGGCGATCGTTCTTTCCACGGCGGCCAGCCTGACCTTCGTTTATTTTTTCCATAACCGGATGTTTGGGATGAATTGGATTCACGCCTTCATTCTGGGCGTGGTTTTAAGTTCCACCGCGGTGGTGGGTGATTTGATTGAATCTTTGTTCAAGCGCGAGGCGGGGGTAAAGGATTCGGGCAAATTGTTTCCGGGCATCGGTGGCATTTTGGATTTGCTCGACAGTCTGCTGTTCAACGCGCCCATCATGTACCTGTATTTGCGGCATATCCTGACACATCCGTGAAATGCATTCCTTTAAGCGGGCAAAATAGGGTAAAAGAAAGACAGTAAGTGTTTGGCGCTTCCCCTGTGACATGCGATGATGGAGTCGTGGTTATGAAAGAACTGCTTAAAATTTTACTCGAACTTCAGTCCATTGAATTCAGCGAAACGCAGCCGCATAACACCGAGGCACGCCTTGCTGATTTGCGCGCCAAAGTGCCGCCGCAAATTCTCGGCCATTACGATCGTCTGGTGGCGCGCGGCAAGAAAGGCGTTGCCGCGGTGCGGCATCAGACCTGCACCGCCTGCCATATGAGCGTGCCGCTGGGCACGGTGATGACGTTGCGGCATGGCGATGACGTTCAACTTTGCGGAAATTGCGGCCGGTATCTGTATTTGGACGAAACGCCCGAACCCGTGGTGGAAGCCCCGAAGAAGATCACGCGCCGCCGCAAGAGTAAACAGCTTACTCCTGCGTGAAATAACTCAGGTTCTCCAGTTCGATGGCCAGGTTGACGTTGTTGACCATCACCTCTTCCGGGACCGAAAGCACAATCGGCGAGAAGTTCAGGATTCCGGCGATGCCAGCCTCTATAAGATGGTTGGTCACCTCTTGCGCGGCCGACGCCGGCACGGTGAGAACGGCCATCTTGATATTTTGCCGTTTCACCAAGGCGGACAATTCATCCATCCCGTAAATCGGCTGTTTGACTTCCTTGTCACGCTCGCGGTTGGGATTGAGGTCGAACGCGGCGACGATTTCAAATCCTTCCTTTTCAAATCCGCGATACGAGAGAAGCGCCAATCCGAGGTTGCCGACGCCGACGAGAATCACCGGTTGCAAACGCGAGGTGCCGAGTTCCTCGGAAATTTTTTTCGACAAGTCCGCGACTTCATAGCCAAGGCCGCGGGTGCCGAAGGTGCCAAAATAAGCGAGGTCCTTGCGCAGTTGGGTGGGCTTGACGCCGGCGGCCTTGGCGAGCGCCTCGCTGCTCACGGTGCCAATGCTGTTTTCCGCCAGCCGTGCCAGGCAACGCAAATAAATCGAAAGACGATAAATCGTCTTCCGCGGAATTTCGGGTCGTCCGTTCCTCTTCAACGCGCGAAAATTAGAGGAAGCCGGGAAATAGCGCAAGACTGCTTATGTTACCGCTTTATGCGGTCAAATAATCCGCCGTGCAGGAAATCGCGAACGAACGGCTTTTCCAGAAAATCCGTCGGGAAACCAGCTTCGATTTTGCTGACGTCGTTCAACTCCGCAAGTTGCCTCGTATTCAACGACCATTTGACGCAATTCAAATTGTCCTGCAACTGCGGGAGTGTTCGCGCGCCGATGATTGGAATCGTATTGGGCCGGGAGCGCAGCCAATTCAGGGCGACCTGCGCCGGGCTTTTTCCGGCGGCTTTGGCGACCTTGACGACGGTTTTTGCGATGGCTTCGCTGCGTTCGGTGCGCCGCGCGAATTGCGGCGTTTTATCGAGCCGTCTTTTCTCTTTCGCTTTGCCAGCGTATTTGCCGGTAAGCCAGCCGCTGGCGAGGGGGGACCAAGGCGTGAGGGTGAGGCCCAACGCTTCGGCCATCGGCAACAATTCGCGCTCGGGCGTGCGCTCAATGAGGTTGTATTCAATCTGCAGACCCACAAATTGCGTCCAGCCGCGTAGTTCGGCCAGCGTGTTGGCGCGCGCCACCCACCACGCCGGCGCATCGGAAATGCCGATGTAAAGCACCTTGCCGGCGCGCACAAAATCGTCGAACGCGCGCATGACTTCCTCGACGGGCGTCAATTCATCCCACGCATGCATCCAGTAAAGATCAACGTGGTCAGTGCCGAGCCGCTTGAGAGACCCGTGCAAGGCCTGCGCCATGTTCTTGCGATGGTTGCCGCCGGCGTTCGGGTCGCCCCGGCGCTGGTTGAATGAAAATTTTGTCGCCACGACGAATTCGTCGCGCTGCCCGTGAATGAATCCGCCGACGTATTTTTCGCTGGTACCGGCGGTGTAACCGTCGGCGGTATCCAGGAAATTGCCGCCGGCGCTGACATAAGCGTCAAAAACGGCTTTGGATTCGTCTTTGTTGGCGCCCCAGCCCCATTCCTCGCCGAAAGTCATCGTGCCGAGGCAAAGTTCAGAAACGCGCAAGCCGGATTTGCCGAGAAGTTGGTAGTTCATAGACCTTATTGCCTTTCAATTTATGCCGATCGGCCTCCGTGTCCAATTGATTTATTCCCCGCGCGCGGCCGTGACAAATTTTTCGACCAGCGGCGTCGAAAAATCTTTTTTCCAAATCGCGCCGACAGAAATGGTCTCGCCTTTCGGATTCAACGGAATGATTGTCAATCGCGGCCCGACCATGCAGGCAAAAGAATCCGGCACCAGGGCGAAGCCGCGTCCGGACTCCACCGCTGCGATGATACTGGCAACGCCGTCGTGTTCCTCCACGACCCGCGGGAGGCGGCCGACCGGCTCAAAAATCCTCTCGAGATGCGCATGGTAATCGGGATATTCATCGCGGCTGTAACCGACGAGCGGTTGGTCCGCGAGTTGGGCAAGCGTGATGGATTTCAATCCGGCGAGCGGATGTTTTGGCGCCACGGCGATGCTCATGGTGTAACGAGCCAGCAGTTTGAAATCCAAATTGTGCGGAAATTTTGCCTTTGGCGGCGCCGTGAGAGCCACCTGCAACTTTCCTTCGCGAAGCCCGGCGAGCATTTCTTCCGTGGACAAATCATGCAAGGCGACGCGCACCTTTGGATATTTTTCCTGAAACACGCGCAGGGCCTGCGGCAGAATTTTTACGGTGAGCGACGGCGCGTAGCCGACGTGCAGTTCGCCTCCGATTTGGGCCGCCACCGCGCCGGCGTTTTTGACGGCGTCATCGGCCCGTTGCAGGACGGCGCGCGCCTCGGTGAGGAAAACCTTTCCGGCCCTGGTCAGCTTGAGCGATTTGGCGCTGCGCTCAAAAAGTTGAAAACCAAGCTCATCTTCCAGGTCATGGATTTGCCGGCTGACGCCGGGCTGCGAGACGTGCAACTTCAGCGCCGCGCGCGAAACATTTTCCTGTTCGGCAGCCGCGATGAAGTAGCGGAGGTGGCGCAATTCCATTAGCGCTGATGAGCATAGCTAAAAGTAATAGTAAGGCAAGAAACATGGTATTTCACAGGATGCGGATCGCGCGGTAGCGTTGTCCCATGATGACAATTCGAAAAGCAAATGAACGGGGCCACGCCGAACACGGCTGGCTCGACACATATCACAGCTTCAGTTTCGCGGACTATTACGATCCGCAATGGATGGGTTTCCGCAGCTTGCGCGTGATTAACGACGATCTGGTGCTTCCAGGCGCGGGCTTCGGCGCGCATCCGCATCGGGACATGGAAATCATTACATACGTTCTTCGCGGTGCGCTGGAGCACAAGGATTCCATGGGCAACGGGAGCGTTATTCGCGCGGGCGATCTGCAATATATGTCCGCCGGCAAAGGGGTGGTACACAGCGAATTTAATCCCTCCAAGGATGAAGCGGTGCACTTGCTGCAAATCTGGATTTTGCCCGACGCCAAAGGGTTAAAGCCACAATATGCGGAGAAGACCCTGCGCGACGCGCCAACCGGACAATTATATCTGATGACGAGCAAAACCGGGCGCGAAGGCTCGGTTGCCATTCATCAGGACGCGGATTTATGGCTGGCGAAACTGGAACCCGGCCAGAAGACGGCGCATGCGCTGGCCAATGATCGCCATGCGTGGGTCCACGTGGCGGAAGGCGAAGCGGTTTTGAACGGCAAAACCCTTTCGGCTGGCGATGCCGCGGCGGTCAGCGCGGAAGAGAATTTGGAACTGGCGGCAAACAAGCCATCGCAGGTCCTGCTGTTCGATTTAAATTAAAAAACAACAACCATGATAAAAATATGACAACTATTGACTCCAAACAACTGCTGGACCAGCTCAACTGGCGTTACGCGACGAAGCAATTCGATCCCAACCGCAAAATCAACGCCGCGGACTGGGCGACGCTGGAAGAGGCGTTGCTGTTGACGCCGTCCAGCGGCGGATTGCAACCTTGGAAATTCATCGTGGTGACCGACCCCACCGTGCGGGTGAAGCTGAAACCCGCTTCGTATGGCCAGGCGCAAATCACCGACGCGTCGCATCTGGTGGTATTCGCTTCAAAAAATAATTTCAACGAGGCAGACGTGGATGCTCACGTTCGGCGGTTATCCAAGGTCCGAGGCATTCCCATCGAGGGCCTCGCCCAGCTACGCGGCATGTTGGTTGGCGGCATCGTTCAAAGTCAGGACGAGGCCGCGCGAAATGCCTGGGCACGGAACCAGGCGTACATCGCGCTGGGCAATCTTTTGACGAGCGCGGCGTTGCTGGGCATTGACGCGTGCCCGATGGAAGGGTTCAACCGCGCGCAATATGATGAAATTCTCGGATTGCGTGAAAACGGTTTCGCATCTGCGGTGATTGCGACACTCGGCTATCGTCTGCCGACGGACAAGTACGCCGTGGCGCCCAAAGTGCGTTTCCCCAAGGAGCAGGTTTTGAGCCGGGTCTAATCAAGCTCCTCCCTTCGCAATTGGTTGACCGTCAGGCCAATTCCCCTTCATTGACTCGGGGGGCCGGCAACGGTAGTTTTAGGCTGTGATTACTGTTGCAGAGATTCATCCTCGGGAGGCCATGCCACGCGCCGCTTTTGAGCCGCTGGCCCGGGAGATTTTTACGCTCAAAAAACAGCTCAACGCCGTCATCCTTGCCCACAATTATCAGGTGCCGGAAATCCAGGACGTGGCGGATTTCGTCGGCGATTCGCTGGGACTATCACAACAGGCCGCCAAAACGAGCGCGGACGTGATTGTCTTCTGCGGCGTGCATTTCATGGCGGAAACGGCGAAAATTCTGAATCCTGACAAAATTGTCGTGCTGCCGGACAAGGACGCGGGCTGTTCACTGGAGCAAAGCTGCCCGGCGGACAAGCTGGCAGAGTTGCAGGCGACGAACCCAAATTTCTGGACGATCGCCTACATCAATTGCAGCGCGGCAGTGAAGGCGTTATGCGACGTGATTTGTACGAGCGGGAACGCGGAGAAAATCGTCCGCGCCGCTCGCCGGGACAAGGACCTGCTGTTTGTGCCGGACGAAAATCTCGGCCAATGGGTCATGGAACAAACCGGCCGTCCAATGACGTTGTGGAAGGGCAATTGTTACGCGCATGTGGAATTTCGCCGCGACAGCCTGTTAAAGTTGAAGAAACAATTTCCGGAGGCAAAGGTGGTGGTCCATCCGGAAAGCCTGCGAGAGGTGCGCGCCCTGGCCGACGCAGTGGCATCCACGGAGAAGATGATTTATTATTGCAAGACAAACCCGGCGAAACAGTTTGTGGTGGTGACCGAGTCGGGAATCATTCACCGGATGCAAAAGGAGTGTCCGGACAAGGAGTTCATCTGCACGCCGATATTCGAAGCGACGCGCGCGCCGACGGACAACTGCCGTTGCAGCGAATGCAAGTTCATGAAGATGAACACGCTTGAGAAGGTGCGCGATTGCATGAAGAAACTCGCGCCGCGAATTGAATTGCCGCCGGAAATACTCAAGCGCGCGCGCGTGCCCATCGCGCGGATGTTGGAAATTTCGGCCAAACCGGTGGAAAATGCCGGCTGATGGTTGAGGAGGTTTGCGCCTTCAAAATCCACGGCAGAAATGGCTTTGTCACTGAATTGTAACCTTCCCGCCGCGCCATCGTAACGCCGTTGTTTCATTGTGCGAATGGCTTTCCGGAAGCAGGATGAGGCGTCAACTATAATGAAAAAAACAATTCTATCGGTTCTGGCGTTCGGCGGAGCAGTCTCCCTGCTGACGGCATTGGCGGTGGCAATTGCCAGACGCCATATTGCCGTGATCAGTGGGGCGGCTTTGCTGGCTGCGACCACTTCGCCGGCGCAGACCCTCATCAATGGAGCGGGTTCCACCTTTGATTATCCGGCTTTTACCAAATGGTTTGAAGTTTATGGCCGCGACCATTCTGACGTTCGTTTTAATTATCAATCCATCGGTTCGGGTGGGGGGCAGAAACAATTACTGAACCAGACCGTGGATTTTGGCGCTTCCGACGCGCCAATGAAGGATGAAGCGATGTCCCAGGCGCCCGGAAAGATACTTCAATTGCCGATTGTCGCCGGTGGCGTGGCCATCATGTATAATCTTCCAGGCAATCCCCGGCTCAGGCTCGACGGCGATACGTTGGCGAACATTTATCTCGGAAATATTACGACGTGGAACGACCCGAAAATTACCGCGCTTAATCCCGGCGTGAGTTTGCCGAATCTGGCGATTGTTCCGCTGCATCGCGCCGAGGGCAGCGGCACGACTTTTATCTTCACGGACTTTTTGAGCGCCGTGAGTCCCGCCTGGTCGAAGCAGGTGGGCAAGGGGGTTTCGGTGAAATGGCCCGCCGGCGTTGGCCTCGGCGCCAAAGGCAGCGAGGGCGTGGCCGGACAGATCCAACAAATCCCCGGCGCGATTGGATATGGCGAATTGGCTTACGCCGACGAGAGCAAAATTCCCTACGCCGACATAAAGAATTCGTCTGGCAACTTCGTTTCCCCGGCGCCGGCCTCGGTCAGCGCCGCGCTCGCCGAGGCAAAGATTCCAGATGATTTTCGATTTTCCATGGTCAATGCGCCGGGCGCGGATTCTTATCCCATCGCCGGGCCGAGTTGGGTGCTGATTTACCAGACTCAAAACGACCCGGTTCTGGGCCAAAAGCTTGTGGATTTTTTGAAATGGGCGATCACGGATGGCCAAAAAATTTCGAGCACGCTCGATTACGCGCCGCTGCCCGATGCCGTGCAGCAACGTGAATTGAAATTGCTGACGACCGTTAAATACTGACTTTGCTCCGCCGCCCGCGTAAAATTTTTGGCGCGAGCCGGACGAAGAGCGTTGTTCCTCCCGCTCTTCGTCCTTTTGCATTAAATGCCAACGACTGAACAGACGGTGGCCGCCGACCGGGCTGCCGAGCGGCCGGCGCGGCTTCGTGCCGGCGCTTCGCCTTTGGGCGACCGGGCCTTTGAATGGCTCACGCTTATCATGGCGCTCTCGGTCTTTGTCCTGATCGCGATCATCGGTTATGAACTGGCGCGCGGTTCAACATTGGCCATCCATAAATTTCATTGGCATTTTTTAGTCAGCAGCGATTGGGATCCCGGGAATGACGTTTATGGCGCCCTGCCGTTTATCGAGGGTACGCTGGTTTCATCGGCGATCGCGCTGGTGATCGCCGTGCCCATCAGCATTGCCACGGCGGTGTACCTCACGGAATTGGCGCCGCTTTGGCTGCGGCAGCCGCTCATCATGTTCATCGAATTGCTTGCCGCCATCCCCAGCGTAATCCTCGGTTTTTGGGGAAT
Source organism: Verrucomicrobiia bacterium (assembly GCA_035503995.1). Lineage (GTDB taxonomy): Bacteria > Verrucomicrobiota > Verrucomicrobiia > Limisphaerales > UBA11358 > UBA11358. The sequence continues at coordinate 12,725 of DATJSQ010000064.1, forward strand.
GGACGTCATGGTTCCGTGGCTGCATACGCATTTGTTTCCGGCGCTGCGGGGGAGGTTGGGTTTTCTCCCGATTTTTCACGGGCCGGATTATGGTCACGGCTACAGCATGTTGGCGGCCGGGATTATTCTCGCCATTATGATTATCCCGATTATCACCTCGATTTCGCGCGAAATTTTGCGGTCCGTTCCTGGTCTCCAGCGTGAAGCCGCGTTCGCCCTTGGGGCGACGCGTTGGGAAGTGACCCGCATCGCGGTATTAGGTTATGCCAAAAGAGGTCTTTTTGGCGCGGTCATTCTCGGCCTTGGCCGTGCCTTGGGGGAAACCATGGCGGTCACCATGGTGATTGGAAATGCGCCACAGTTCCTCATATCACTGTTTGCGCCCGGGAGCACGCTGGCCAGTTGGATTGCCACCCAATTTACCGAGGCGGTCAGCAATTTGTTTTACAGCGCGCTTTTTGAGCTGGGCCTGGTGCTTCTCGGTGTCACGCTGCTGGTGAACGTGCTGGCGCAATTGCTCTTGAAAACCTTCGCCGGTCCCAGCATCAAACCGCAACATTGAAATGACTGCTCCGAACCATCATTGGCGCAAATTTAAGAACCGGTTCATGGAATTGCTCGCGTTTGCGTGCGCGATTTTGGTCGTCATGCCATTGTTGCTCGTGTTTTACCACGTGCTCCGGGAAGGCTTGAGTTCCGTTAATCTGGCCTTTTTTACCCAAGTGCCTGCGGCGGTGGGCGAAAAGGGCGGCGGCATGGCCAATGCCCTTGTCGGCACGGTTGTTTTGATCGGCCAGGCCGCGCTGGTTGGCGTGCCCATCGGCGTGCTTGGCGGCATTTACCTCTCCGAATACGGTGGGACAAAATTCAATTGGTGGATTCGTTTCGCGGCCGACATTTTGAATGGCGTGCCGTCCATCACCTGGGGCGTGGTCGTTTATGGCCTGATGGTCGTGCCCATGCACGGTTCTTCGGCACTTGCGGGAGGGGTGGTGCTCGGCCTGATGATGATTCCCTTGGTGATGCGGACGACGGAAGAAGTGTTGCAACTGGTGCCGGGAGGTTACCGCGAAGCGTCGCTCGCGCTGGGGATCTCGAAATGGCGGACGATCGTGCAAATCGTCGTGCGCACCGCGCTGAAGGGAATCGTCACCGGCGTATTGCTGGCGACGGCCCGGATTGCCGGCGAAACGGCACCGCTGTTGTTCACCGCCTTTGGCAATCTCGGCTGGGCGCACGGTTTAAAAGAACCGATCGCCGCCGTTCCCTTGGTAATTTATAATTACGCCATGTCGCCCTACCCTGACTGGCACCGGCAGGCGTGGGCGGGCGCGCTCGTGTTGCTTCTGCTCGTTTTGTTTATTAACATCGGCGTCCGCTTTTTAACGCGCGACCGTTTTCAACAGAAAATTTGAATCTCCATGGCCACCGCGAATACACCGGAAAATGCCGCCCTGACCGTCCGCAATCTTTCGATTTATTTTGGCGGAAATCACGTGCTCAAAAACGTCTCTCTGGACGTTGCGGCCAAAGCCGTCACCGCCATCATCGGCCCCAGCGGCTGCGGCAAGTCCACCTTTCTGCGGGCGCTCAATCGCATGCACGAGTTGGTGCCCGAGGCGCGGATGACGGGGGACATCCGGTTGTTCGGCGACGATATCTACGCGCGCGGGATCGAGCCGGTGGCGGTCCGCCGCCGCGTTGGGATGGTCTTTCAAAAATCCAATCCGTTTCCCACCATGTCCATTGCCGAAAACGTCACGGTCGGCCTGCGGCTTAACGGCGCGCGGGAAAAGAAATTCCTTGTCGCGCGTACGGAAGAATCGTTGCGGATGGCTGCGTTGTGGGAGGAAGTCAAGGATCGTTTGCACGCGCCGGCGATCAGTCTCTCGGGGGGCCAGCAGCAACGCCTTTGCATTGCGCGGGCCCTGGCGGTGCAGCCGGAAGTGCTGTTGATGGACGAGCCGGCTTCCGCGCTCGACCCGCTGGCCACGTCGAAAATCGAAGACCTCGTGCGCGAGTTGAAGAGGAATTACACCATCGTCATCGTCACCCACAACATGCAGCAGGCCGCGCGCATCTCGGATTTTACGGCGTTTTTTTACCTGGGCGAACTGGTCGAATTCGGGCCGACGCCAAAAATTTTCACAAACCCATCACAGAAACGCACGGAGGATTACGTGACAGGAAGGTTTGGCTGAGTTAGTGTTGTGACAGGCTTATGGAGAACTCTTTTGAAGCTGGATTAGACGAATTAAAGCAAAAGCTGCTGACGATGGCCAGCCATGCTGAGACCGCCGTCAATCGCGCGGTGGAGGCGCTCGTTCAACGCGACAATGCCCTCGCCCAACGCGTCAAGGATGAGGACCGCGTTATTGACCATTTTGAAGTGGAGATTGACGATTTGGTCATCCAACTTTTGACCAAGGCGCCGCTCGCCACTAATCTTCGACTGGTCACTGTGGCCATGAAGATTTCGCAGGACCTGGAACGGATCGGTGATGAGGCATCAAAAATTGCCAAGCGCGCGAGGGACCTTTCCCTCGAACCGCCGATAAAATTGAATTTGGATTTGCCGCGCATTGCTGGTTTGGCGCTCGATATGCTTAAAAAAGCGCTGGATGCGTTTGTGAACCGCGACTCGGCGGCCGCGCGCGCCATCATTCCGCGTGATAAAGAGGTGGATGCCCTCAATAAACAGATTCACAACATTTTGGCGCAACACATGGTGGAAAATCCCGGCGCCATTGGCCGCTGCCTGCATTGGATGGTTGCCTCCAAGAGCCTCGAGCGAATTGCCGACCACGCCACCAATGTTGCCGAAGACGTCGTTTATCTTTGCGAGGCGCAGGACATTCGGCACACCGGCGTCAAAAGCGGTGCGGCCATTGGCTAGCCACACGCGCTGGCGGAATGACTAGGGTAAATGACTAAACCATGATGACTAAAGAATTCCCTAAATGACTAATGACGAAACCATGCCGGAAATTAGACATTCTGGGCTTAATCGTTTGGAATTAGTCATTTTAGAGATGATAGCGCGCATAAATGCCGCCGCGCGATCTTTGACTCACTGTAAAAAATGCGAACCGGCCCTAATGGCATGGCCTGCCAAAAATTCCTGCGCGCTCATCCGCCGACCCCCTTCCAACTGCAATTCCGAAACTCGCAGCGCCCTTTCGCCGCACGCCACGATAATTCCGTTTTTATCCGCCTGAAGAATGTCGCCGGCATGGCCGGTGCGCTCAATGATTTCGGCGTTCCAAATTTTTAAAAGCAATGTTTTTGAATCCGTCTTTAACGAAGTGAACGCGCCCGGCCAGGGGGTGAACGCGCGCAGATGGTTCAGGTTTTTTTCCGCCGATTCGCTCCAATTAATCCGGCCGTCTTCTTTTTTTATTTTCGCGGCATAGCTCGCGCCTTCCGACGGCTGCGGGCGTGCTGAAATTTTTCCGGCGATGTAGTTTGGAATGGATTCGGCCAGAAGTTCCGCGCCTAGCAGGGCCAGCCGGTTGTGCAGCGTTTGCGAATTGTCTTCCGGCAATATCGGCGCGGCGCGCTGGGACAAAATCGGGCCGGTGTCCAGGCCGGCGTCCATTCTCATGATGGTCACACCGGTTTCGGTTTCACCGTTAAGAATGGCCGACTGGATCGGCGAGGCCCCGCGATACTTCGGCAACAAAGACGTGTGGACGTTCAGGCAACCGTGCGTGGGCATCTCCAGGATTGCCTGCGGCAGGATTTGCCCGTAAGCCACGACCACAATCAGATCCGGTTTCAGTTCCCCCAAGTCGGAGATGAATTTTTCGTCGCGCGCTTTGGCCGGTTGCAGGACAGGCAGGCGCAATTCCTCCGCCAGGGTCTTGACCGGAGACGGTTGCAATTTCAGGTCTCGGCCTTTTGGCCTGTCCGGCCGGGTGACAACGGCGGCGATTTGGAAGCGTGAATCGCGCGCGAGTTTTTCCAGACTGGGTCGGGACAATTCGGCCGTGCCCATGAAAACGATTTTCATTGGACTAGCGGAGCCTGACAACGTGTTTGAGGACGGCAAAAAACGTTTCCACCGGCTCGCCGTCGGTGTTGATGCGATGGACGAGTTCTTTTCCGTAAAAACTCAATACCGGCTTGGTTTCCTTTTCGTAGGTGATGAGACGCTCGCGAATCACGTCCAGGTTTGCGTCGTCCAGGCGATTATCTTTCAACGCGCGGCGTTGCATCCGCGCCACGAGATTCTCGCGCTTGGCCGAGGTAAGATAAAAAACAGCGACGACATTGAGCGTATCCTTCAACATTTGCGCCTGGTCCAAATTGCGCGGAATGCCGTCCAGCACCAGCGTGTCGGCTTCGGGGTGAAAGTGTCCGGCGCGTATGCTGTTTTCGATGGCCCGCTGCCATAATTCAATCGTCGGCTTATCCGGCACCAGTTGTCCCTGGCTTGAGAATTGGAGAAAAATTTTTCCGAGTTCAGTCTCCGGGCGGAGGCTGCGGAACACGTCCCCGCAGGCGCAATGAAAAAAGTTGGGAATAGCCCCCAAGGCGCGCCCATGAGTGCCTTTGCCGGAACCGGGCGCGCCAAACATCAAAATTGTCCGGTATTTCAAGCGGTGTGTTTGAGTTGAATTTGTTGGATGTCCGCGAACGGCACCATGATTTCCTGACGTTGTCCGCCTTGGACCACCTCAAAATGGACATCATTGGCGGTGATGCGCGAGATGCGCTCGACGGTGAGCAGCGTCGCCGGAATTTTCACCATCAGGACTTTTCCCCGGTCGGCTTCCGAGCGAATGATGCCGAAGAAGCCGGCGAATTTCGTTTCGAAGAAACGGCGGTTGAACATAAACTGGCCGCGTTGAAAAATTTCCGTCTTGGTCTCGGGCGGGGGCGGGGGTTCACCGGAAAAACCGCCGGCGACAATATGGATTTCCTCCTGCTGCTCTGAAGCTGCCGGGGCCGGGGCTGCCGGAACGACTGCTGGCGGGGCCGCCATGTGAGGCAAACTATAATGATGCGGTTCGGGCGCAGGGGCAGGTGGGGCGGGGGACCCGTCAGCCTGCACCGCCCCTTCCTCGACTGCGGCTTCAACGGGAGGCGGTATCATCGAGAGAAAAATGGCCGGTCCGATAATTGGGAGCGCCGCCGATGTGCCGACGACGAGGCCAACGGGCCGGTACCGGAAAATCGCCACTTCATAAGCCGCAAAAAGGTTGCCCGCATAAATGAGCAGCAGAACCAGCAGCGTCAC
>DATJSQ010000065.1:0-9652 GCA_035503995.1 Verrucomicrobiia bacterium
CTGGACGAGGGCACGATGGAGTTGCTGAAGAATGCGATGGCGGACCTGAACTTCAGCGCGCGGGCGTATGACCGGATCTTAAAGGTGGCGCGGACGATAGCGGATTTGGCGGGGGAACAAAAGATTACGAGTGAGCATATATCCGAGGCGATACAATACCGGACATTGGACCGGCAGTTGTGGACGTGATCGCACAATCCTCATTCCGATTGTGAAGTTTATTTGAGAAATCGGGTTGATTTGGCAACCGGGACTTTTCTGAGATTTATTGTTGTCAGCGCGCCCCGGGCATCACAGCATTTATGCCGATGGAAGTCGAATTCGTGAAAGCAAGGCGGCTGGTTTGGTTGGCCATTTGGTTGGGAATCGCGGCCGGAAATTGCCGCGCGGCGGGCGAAACTGATTTGCTGGTGGCCGCCGACGGCACGGGCCAATTCAAAAGCGTCCAGCAGGCGATTATGGCGGTGCCGTCCGGTAGCGCGACGAACCCCGTGGTGATCCATATCAAGCCGGGCGTGTATCGCGAATTGATTTATGTCCAGCGGGAAAAAGGCTTTTTCAAACTCATTGGTGAAAACGCGACGAATACCATTCTCACCTTCAATCTTTACGCCGGCATGACGAACCTGGACGGCAAGCCCCTCGGCACGTTCAAAACGCCGACTGCGACGATTGACGCCGACGATTTCACGGCGGAGAACGTGACGTTCGAGAATTCCGCGGGACCCATAGGCCAGGCGCTGGCGATTCGGGTGGACGGGGACCGCGCGGTTTTTCGCCACTGCCGGTTTCTCGGCTGGCAGGACACGATCTTGCTAAATCGCGGGCGGCAGTATTTTGAGGATTGTTATATCGCCGGCCACGTGGATTTTATATTTGGCGCGGCCACGGCGTGGTTTGAGAGATGCGGCATATACTGTTTGCGCAGCGGATACATCACCGCGGCTTCGACCCCGGAGGACGAACCGTTTGGCTTTGTGTTTTCGCATTGCCGAATCAACGGCGCGCCGGGGGTGAAAACCTATTTGGGCCGACCCTGGCGGCTTTACGCGAGCGTCACTTTTTTGAACTGCGAAATGTCCCACGTGGTGCGGCCGGAAGGATGGTTTGACTGGAAGAAGCCGGAAGCGCACCAGACGGCGCGCTATGCGGAATTTAACAGCACCGGTCCGGGCGCCGATCCGCAAGGGCGAGTGGATTGGGCAAAGCAATTGACGAAAGCCGAGGCCCAAAAAATCACGGTGGAGACTGTGCTCGGCGGCGCCGATGGTTGGGACCCGACGTTGACCTATAACCCGCTGTATGGGGCAAACCGGAAGGACATTGTTTATGGCCGGGCCGGCGGCGAAAACCTATTGCTCGACGCCCATGTGCCGGATGGTGCCGGTCCATTTCCGGTCGCCATCATCGTCCACGGGGACGGGTGGATGGCCGGAGACCGGCGGCACGAGATCAGCGAACTGTTTGAACCGTTGACGCGGGCGAACTTTGCGTGGTTCTCGATTGAGTACCGGCTGGCGCCGGAAAATCGCTCGCCGGCCTGCTTTGATGACGTAGAGACGGCGGTGCGCTGGGTCAAACGACATGCGCGCGAATTCAAGGGAGATCCCCATCGCATCGCGCTCATCGGCTATTCGGCGGGCGGACAGCTTGTGACGCTGGCGGGAACGCACGCCCAACGGGGGGCCGCGGTGCAGGCGGTGGTTGGCCTGGCGCCACCGACAGATTTGGTGGCGGACAACGAGCGGCGCGGCGGCCTGACAATTTCCATGCGCTCCCTGTTCGGCTTTCCGAACACGAACCTGGACGATTCGGTACGCGCGGTGCTAAAGGCAAATTCGCCGGTGACTTATGTGAGGCCGGGATTGCCGCCGTTCCTGTTGGTGCAGGGAGACGCGGACAAGACGGTGCCGCACTCGCAGAGTGTTAATTTTCAGTCCGCGTTGCAAGCCCACGGCGATGTTTGCGATTTTATCACGATCGCCAACGCGCAACACCAGATTCTGGACTGGGACAAATTCGATCCGTCGTGGCAGGAGGAAGTGATTACGTGGCTGCAACAAAAGTTGGCGCCGGCCGGATGAGGGGTAAAGCGAGCGTCTCCGGGGGGAAGGCAAAACGATCAGAGCAAGCTCACGCTCGCTGCCAGGATTTTTATGGAGGCTGTTTGAATCGTGGACGGCAGGGTTATATTATGGCCGAATCGTAAATGAGCACACGCGTAAAAATATGCGGGATCACCAACCTGGCTGACGCGCAGGCCGCCGTCGAGGCGGGCGCGGACGCCGTGGGATTCATTTTTTATGAGAAAAGCGCGCGCAATGTAAGCGCAGCGCAGGCGGCGGAAATATCCAAACAACTGCCCCCTTATGTCATGCGCGTCGGTGTATTCGTGAACGCGGCGGAGCAGGTCATCCTGGGGGCGATTGCCGAGGCAGGACTGACGATGCTGCAATTTCACGGGGACGAACCGCCGGAATTTTGCGGGCGATTCGGATTGATGAGCATGAAAGCGTTTCGAATACGCGACGCCGGGTCACTCGAGGGAATTTCGGCCTATGAAACCGACGCTTATCTGCTGGACGGGTATTCACGGGCGACGTTGGGCGGGACGGGCCGGACGTTTGATTGGGATTTGGCGATGGAAGCGCAAAAATTCGGCAAGCCGATATTTATCAGCGGCGGATTGACGCCGGAAAACGTGGCGGCGGCGGTGAGAAAGGCGCGTCCGTTTGGCGTGGATGTTTCCAGCGGGGTGGAGGCGGCGCCGGGAAAGAAGGACCACGGCAAAGTGAGAGCGTTTATTGAGGCGGTGAAGGGGGCGATTGTTTCCGGGTGACGCGAAAACGGAAATGGTTGGGAACACAAACGCCATAGCGGACGTGATTATTTCGTCGCGACGGATTTGGGCGAGGCGACGTCCTGGGTATCGGCTAGAAGCTGGCTGCGGGGTTTCAAGAGGGAATCCACGGTATAGGCGGGGACCTGATAGGTCCAATTCTCGAATTGTTGATCGGCGGCCAAATTACCGGCGACTGTTTTATCCTCGGGCTTTTCATTTTTGACCTGCGGGCCGGCAGGGGAGACGGACAGGGTCATGAAGTAATTTCCGGCCGAATCCGGCCAGACTTTTGCCGAATAAATGAGGCCGTCAAACGTTTCGACGTTGACGCGGGTGGCGTCTTTTGGCGCGACGGTACCGGGCGTCACGTCATTAAATTCCGGGGAATCGAACGGATGGGTGACGTCGTTAAGTTTTGATGAATCCAGTTTTTCGCCGGAAGTGGCGTCGGCCAATTTCCAGTCGTTGGTTTGGGAGGCGCGGGTCAGTTTCCAGGAATTCGTTGCGATGGGGAACGTGACGGCGACGGATTTGGGGTTTTGAATTTTGAAGAAAGTTTTGTCCAGCCAGTTCGCGGGCGTGGGTTGGGCGGCGTCGAGCGGGTCGGAAATGGCGATGACATTTTTGGCATCGTTGCCGACGATGAGATAACGGCCATCGGCCCAGCCTTCATCTCCCCCGGATTGATTCATGTGTTGTTTGCCGAGGAGGAGCGATGCGAGCGCCTTACCGTTTTGGCCGTCCAGTTCGACCCGCGTGCCGGAGTTGGTGGACGCGTCCGGAGGCAACAAATCAAAACGGGCCAACTGCGATGGCGCGACTTCCTGTTTTTGCACTATTTTCAAGCCGGCCAATTTCACCAGCAGATCGCTGATTTTGGAAAAATCTGCGGGATAATCGTTGCGTTGGCGGACGCACCAGAGATTGTCGCGCCGGGCCAGAACGAGATCGTTGGGGCCGGATTTAATCGTGATTTGCGCAACATCGTTGACCGACAAATTGGGGAGCAGATTTCCGCCGATGGAATGACCGGCGCTTTGCCATGAATTGTTGCCGTGTTGATAAACGATCCATCCCGCGGCGCCGACGAGCACGAAGAAGAGGACAAGGACGATGAATTGTTTCCGGTTCATTTTGCGGACGTTTTTCTGCGTTTGACGATGCCGATGGAGACGCCGGCCAGGGTGACGGCGAACGGCATGGCGAGAATATTCAGCCAGGTCAGCCGGGTTTCCAGCGAGACGACTTCGCGGCGCAAATCCTTCTGGGCCTGACGCAGTTCGCGGCTGACCTGCGCCTGCTGTTTGCGGAAGTTGTCAATCTCGGCCTGCTGCTGGGGCGAAAGGATGAAGTGCTGGTCTTTGTCAGTTTTTTGCTGTTGCAATTCGCTCAGCCGTTCCTGGGTGTCGTTGAGGCTTTGCTGCAACTGGTCAATTTTTGCCTGGCCGCTCGCCTCGGCCGCTGCCTCCATTTCCTTGACACGCGTGAACGGACGGCTTAAGGAGGCGCGGCAGCGCAGTCCGATGAGGTCGCTGTCCCCGGCCATCTGTTCGACGAGATTTTGGGCAAAATCCAGGTTGGCATTCATTGGACTGACGAGTTCACCGAAGGGACTGTCAGTTTTGCGGAGCGAAAAGTCATCCGCGAGCAGATCGGAATCGCCGATTAGAACGACGGAGGTCGGCGTTTCCGAGGCCTTGAGCGAATTGCCGGTCAGGGCGACGCTGTTGGTTTTTCCAGTGTCCTCCGGGTCGCCATTCGGGAAAGCGGACGTGAATTTCCCGGTGAGGCGGATGGCGAGGGCGTAATCAACGCCGGCGGGCTTGAAGCCGTTCATGACGGCATCGCCGCCCATATTTGCGAGGAAAGAATCCACGAGTTCAGCGTCCTTGGAACTGTGGAGCAACACGGTTTCCTTCAGACCCGGGGCGGGTTCGCCGGTGAAGGCGCCGGCCATGGGCAACCACAAGCTGTCAATCTCGCTGGTGACGATGTCGTTTTGATTGATGCCTTCGGAGGTCAGCGCGAGCCAGGCGGGCGCATCCTCCGTCTGCCCCTGTTGATTTTGCAATTGCATTTTGAAATCAAGGTCGGCGACGACTTTGCTGGTATCGAATTGAATGCCCCAGGCCTTGAGCAATTTGTCGAGAGAAGCGCTGGCGCCGCCGCCACCCATCATCGGGTTCTGCTGGCGGCTGGCGTAAGCGGATTGGGGATCGAGGAAGGCAATCAATTTTCCACCTCGGAGCACGAATTGGTCAATGGCGTACTGGGTCTGGTCGGAAATACCGGCTGGGAAAACAACGACCAGGGCTTTGACGTCGTCATCAATTTTGCCTGTGTCCATGGGGACACGCTCGACGTTAAATTCCTGCTGCAATTGCTGGACAAAGGTCCAGGGCGCGGCGGCTTGTCCATTTTCCGTTGGCATTTCGGGATCAGGCTGCTGGCCAAAAATGGGGAGAGGACTCATGATGCCGATCGTGGGTTTTTCCGGCTCGAGCACGGTGGTAATGGCGCGGGTAATATCGTATTCCAATAACTGCTCGCGATTTGGCGCCAGAAAAGGAATGGCGGCGCGCTGATCGGCAGAGCTGACGGACAAGCCGAGGTAAAAATCATCGCCGTCCGGCATTTGCTGAGGCTCCAGCCCGTCAAGGCGCGCCGAATCCTCGGCGTCTGAATCCGGCTCGGGATCGAATTTTTGGATGATTAGATTTCCGCCGGCGACCTGTTTATATTCATGGAGGAGGTCTTCGACTGTGTGGGCGTAATCCTTGAGGAAGACTGTTTCCGGGGTAGCGGATTCGCCCTGGGTGCAGTAAAAGCGGATGGTGACGGGGCCATCCAATTTTCGAAGGACAGCCTTGGTGCCGGGGGAGAGGGTGTAAACCTTATCCTGGGTCAAGTCTGCGCGGAAGGGGAACGCGCTGGAGATGACGTTCACGGCAACGACGAGGACGAACATGATAATGACGCCTGCCGACGAATAGAGAATGGCTGATTTTTTGTGCATTGGTCCTCCGGATCAAGTCGTGCGGTGGGTGCGCAGGATGACGCTGGTGGCGAAGAGAGAGAACCCGATCACCGAGAGAAAAAAGATGACGTCGCGCGAGTCGAGCACGCCCTTTTCGAAGCCATCGAAGTGGGTGATGACGCTGGACGAGGTAATCAGGTCCACCGGCCATTGCCAGTTGTGCGCCAGGTTTTGGAGCAAGTTGATGACGGGAGGGAAGCCGGCGAGAATAAGAAACAAACAGACGACGACGGAGATGATGAAGCTCACCACCTGGCTGCGGGTGATGGCCGAGGTGATGCAACTCACCGCCAGATAGGCCCCCGCCATCAGCCAGCTACCGACATAACCGGCGAAAATGACGCCGTTATCCGGGCTGCCAAGATAATTCACGGTGAGCACGACCGGAAACGTCAGGACCAGCGCCAGTCCAAGAAAGAGCCAGGAAGCCAGGAATTTGCCGGCGATCGCCTCCCACGGCGCGATGGGCATGGTGAGGAGCAACTCCAAGGTGCCGACGCGCCGTTCCTCGGCCCACAGCCTCATCCCGACGGCGGGCACGAGAAAGAGATAGAACCACGGATGCCAGACGAAGAACGAGTTGGTGAGGGAAGCTTCACCCCGCTCCCAAAAGCCGCCGACCATGAAGGTGAAAAATCCGTTCAGGAGCAAGAAGATGACGATGAAGACATACGCGACAGGCGACGCGAAATAGGCCTGAAGCTCGCGTTTGGCAATGGTCTTGATGTTGCCGAGACTATTCATATTCGATTATCAGTTTTTTACGTCCGACATGGTGATGCTGCGGAAGACGTCATCCAGGCGGCCTTCCTCGGTGCGCAGTTCTTCGACCTGCCAGCCATTGGTTGCGGCAATGACTTCGCGCGTTAAATCGCCGTCACCCGCCGTGCGCGGGAACACGGTGACGGTCACGGAGGCGCCGTTGGTTTCCGCCGTGACTTTTTTTGTGCAGCGCAACCGGTTCAATTTTTCCCGGACGGAGTCCGCGGCGACGCCGTTGAGGCGGAGGGTGACAGCGCCGGCCCATTCGGATTTGCGCCGCAATTCCTCCGGAGTGCCGTTGGCGACGATTTTTCCGCGGTCAATGATGATGGCGCGGGAACAGGCGGCATCCACCTCCTCGAGGATGTGGGTGGAGAAAATGATGGCCTTTTTCTGGCCCATTTTGCGGATCAATTGCCGCACTTCATGCTTCTGGTTTGGGTCAAGGCCGTCGGTCGGCTCGTCGAGAATCAGGATGTCCGGATCGTGGATGATGGACTGGGCGAAACAGGTGCGATGCCGGTAGCCTTTGGAGAGGGTGTCCACGCTTTGATGGAGAACGGATTGGAGGAAGCACAGTTCGACGGCCCGGTGGACGGCCCTGGCCTTGGCGTCGCCGCGCAGGCCGCGGATTTCGGCGGCGAAATTGAGGAAGCCATGCACGGTCATATCCGCATAGGCGGGGGCATTTTCGGGCAGGTAGCCGATGAGTTTTTTGGCCGGAATCGGATTTTCCAGCATATCGAAACCGCCGATGGTCACCGAACCGCCGGTGGGCGCGATGAAGCCGGTAATCATGCGCATGGTGGTGGATTTACCCGCGCCATTGGGGCCGAGGAAGCCCAGCACTTCGCCGCGTTCCACCGCAAAAGAAATTCCGTCAACAGCCCGTTTGGCGCCAAAATATTTGGCCAGATCTTGAACCTTAATCATGTCATTCGCCACTTTGTCCAAGCGCGCGACGCAAAAAAAATCGTCGTCACTAGAAAAGCATACTTCACAATTTTGAAATTTAGAACGATCCGCGAAAAAAAGCGTTCAAAAAAAATTTGAAACGATTGCGCCCCCCCCAATGAGCTTGAAGATTTTTTGTCAGTTCATTTCAGTGCCTTTGCGAGAACCTTTTTGACGAATTGAGGAATATCCAAGCCTGATCTGGCGGCGTCCAATTTCAGCCGGTCGTACTGCGCGACTTCCCCGCCCTGCCAAACAAGGTCAACCCGCCGGATCTGGCGCATTGCCACGTGCGTGTATTTCTCGGGGAAAGCCCAATAGCATGACAGGCAAATATTTTTGTCCTTGACGCTTTTCCAATTCTCGCAATGTTCGCACGACCACGACTTCGCCCGATTCGCCGAGCCGCAGAGCAGCATAAAGTCCTTAATTTTCAGTTCGTCACTCTCGCCGGTTACTTCATAAGGCACGCGATGGTCAATCTGCAAATCGTCGGCGCGCATCATTTCCAAATAAATGAAGCAGCGGCAACCATATTTTTGGATCAATTCCTCTTTGATTTTCCTGGAGAGGCCTGTGCGCCCGCTGAAGCGGCGAAACTGTTTCCTGGTTGGATCAGCAAAACGATAGGCCGCGATTTTGCGCCCGTTGGCCGCTGTGACCCGGAATGTTTCAAGCTGAATGCCCAGTTCACGAACATCCCGCGCCGCCCGCGGCGGATGGTCATAGCCGTATTTATTTTTCAATTCCTCCGTCGTGATATGGCCGTGTTTGAGAATGTGGTCAATGACTGTCTTCGGACGCTTCGCGGTAACAGACGCGCAGAGTTCAATGAACTCTTTTGGATATTTGTGGTTTTTTGCCATAAGGCGGAGGAGCTTCCATCAACTGCATTTGCTCGTCATGCCGGCGATGGTGAATGGCCGGTCGCGCTTCCAATTCGTCCGCCAACGCGGGTGAAAGATACAAAGATTCCACCGTCATTTCGCTGCGGCCGAGTAACGTGGCCTGCGATGAACGGCCTGCCTCGATCTCCACCAGCGTGAGATTCAATCTGGCCGGCAGTGATTTGCCATAAGAGCGGTTGCCTGAACGCCCATCGTAGCTGACGAGATAACGGACATTTTTGTGATTCAGTGTTTCAAGCTCAGAAACAAAATCATCGAAGGAAATGCCAGCAAAATAGCGCGAGTCGCGTTCGCCGCACACGCCCTGATACGGCGGGTCCATATAGACGACGTCATCCGGGCGTACGTTCGCCAGCACGTCCTTATAACTTAAAGAGGTGACGATGGTTTTGCCACGCAGCAACGCGGAAATGGCGCCAATGTTCTGTTTCATCGTTTCCGGGCGCGTGCCGAGACGGCGATTGTCCGGGCTTTGATTGAACAACCCTTCGCCGTTGTAACGGACGGCCCCCTTCACGCACCGCGCCAACAAATACAACAGCAGACGCGCATCGTGGGTGCGATTGAAGGATTCGCGAACCTGATAATAATGCTCCAGCGCGTCCTTGTGGTCGGCCCGCCAAAGTTTCTCGTAAGAGGAGGAAAGCTCCTTCGGACTGTTGATCATCAAAGCCAGCAATTCAGCCAATGGGTTGTTGAGATCGTTAAGCCAGAATTCATTGACGCGGCCGCGCGCCGCCGCCGCAATGGACACTGCGGCCGAACCACAAAATGGCTCGACGAGACGCGCCCTGTTCGCGGGCACATAACGCAGGATCAGGGCTGCCAGCGCGCGCTTGCTGCCTTGATATTGGAATGGTTGGGGAAGGGACACGCTTTAAAATGCACCTTGCTCTGATTTTGCCATACGGCAATGTGCGCGGGATTATTTTTGATGTCAATCAGCGAGAGAGACAGGCAATTTGCCCACGGTCAAACAGTGGAGAACCATTGTTCCCGGTTCGGCGGCTGGTCTATTTTTGGTTACCTTCTCGACAGCGGCGGGGAAATGCTTAAGGCTGAAAGACACTGCTTTATGAGACAGCTTTATATCACCCTCGCGCTGGCATTCCTCATTTCAGGATGTTCCGGCGACGCGCCGACGGAGAC
>DATJSQ010000066.1:0-10382 GCA_035503995.1 Verrucomicrobiia bacterium
AAGCCGGCAGGTTGGCAGAATGGCGCCTGGCGATAGGGTGGAAAAGCGCCAGGGGACTGGCGCACTCCAAAACCTCGCGGACATTCCATCCGCGCTTTTAATTCGCGACGCTCGAAGCAAGACCGGCTAGTTTGTAGGCGGGCCGGCCAATGGCACAATTTGATAGAATCCTGACGAATTGTCCGGGGCATTCGGGTCAATGAGATCGGCTGAGCCTTGAAAGACCTGATTGGTGCCGATACAAGACCAATTCAACAAGTCCGTCGAATTCAGGATGGCGAACCATGCGCCATCGGGAGCGTTGGCGCCGAAATGGAAGCTGCCATCGGGCAACAGCCACGGCGACGGGCGCGGCCAATGATACAAAATGAGGGCCGCCGCCCGGCGCGGAAAACCGAGGAGATAATCCGGCGGGGTATTCGTGGAGGGCAGAAGTGTCAGGACGACGGTTTTGGGGATGTTGTTGGAGCCGCTGTCCGTGGGCACGATGGGGATATGGGCATAGGCGCTGCCGGCGGCGATGTCCACAAATCCGGGCAAGGCCACGTAATCCACGCCATTGGAGGCGGTGCCGCCGATATTGTAATTGACGAGCAAGTCGGTGGAAAGATCGCCGCAGCGGCGCACGGTGAAGAGCGCGGCCTTGGGTCCCCAATTAGTGCAGGACATCCAGTTTGTCGGCGGCCAGTCAGTCCAGGAGGGCACGGCATTGGTCATGCAGGGCCAAATCCAGGATGAATTTGTTCCGGCGATGGCGATGGGGTCCGTGGCCACGATGCTGACGATATTCGTTGGTTCGGGAGGAGGAATAATGGGACTGACAATGGTGATATTGACGGGCGCAGAGGTGCGGACGATGGATTCGATGCCGGGATCGGTGCCGCCCGCGGCGGTGGTTATGTCGGTGCCGGTGGCGACAGCAGTCAACGAGTAAGCACCCGCCGGAGCATTTGACCAGACAAGGCACCACAGTCCGCGCAACCGGGCGATCACGTCAGGTTGCATGACGTCGGGCGAGGCGAGCGTTTTATACGCCGCGACGGCCGTGTTTGTCAGGCGGATGCCCGAACCAAGGTCATTCGTTCCGTTCGCATAAAATTCGACGTTGGTGAAGCGCACACCCACGGGATCCAATCGCGTATAGGCGAAGATGGGAATATCCACGGGCGTAAAGAACATCTGATGGTTGGCCGGGCTGATAATGCGGACCGCGGGCCCGAAAGCGGCGCCAAAAACCGGGTCTGCGACCTGGGCGGTGGCAACGAGGGGAAAAATGACTCCGGCAAGTGCGATAGCCAAACCGCAACTACCGATTAAGCCTGAAAAACACGACCGTTTCATAGCAATGCCTTTCTTAAGAGTTGCCATTACTATAAGGCAATATCATGCAAGAAGTCAAGGCGACGATTGTTACAAAATGAAGAAATTTCACGTGCTGGCGCTGGTGTAGCGGCGGAGTGAAAATTTCCAGAACATCTCGGAAATCAACGTCCAAACGACGCCCAGGGCCAGGAGCAACAACCACCAGAGTGGCGACTGCAGCTTGTCGGCGAGCAGGCGCACGGGGACATTCGAGACCAGGAGGATGGGCAGGGCAAACGTGAACGTTGCTTTGAAGGCGCCGTGGAACACTTCGTCGGGCATCCGGGCGATGTTGAACAGGTTGTAATAGCCCCAGACGATGCCTTGCGCGCGCACGGTCCAGAAACTGATGGCGGCGAGCATGAACATGAGCATGTAATGAATCATGACGCCGGCGGCGCAGAGCGCGCTGAAGCCCAGCAATTGGGCGGCGGTGGGATGCAAATGCAATTTGCCCGCGGCGAAGAGCATGACGCACACGGCGAAGATGGCGTTCACGAACGCGCCCAAATCCACCTGCCGCGTGGAGACGATGAAACGGGTATTGACGGGCAGCGCCAGCAGGAAATCCATCTTGCCGGTGCGCACGAGTTCCGAGAGGCCCGTGCAATTGGTGAGGAAAAATGCCTGGTAGATTTGCTGGATGAAATTGCTGGCGCCGACCAGGAGCACCATCTGCCATTTTGTCCAGGTGCCGATGGAATTGGTCTGCGAATAAATGACGGTGACGAAGCTGAGTTGCAATCCGAACCAGAGCAATTCGACGATGATCCAGAGGATGAAATTCCCTTTAAAGGACATCTCGCGCGCCACGGAATTTTTCCACAGCGCGGCATAGATGGTGAGGTAACGTCGCCAATTCACGCGGCAAGGATAACCCCGACATCAGATTGAATCAATCGTCCGGCCGTGGACGGATGGGGACCCGATTCGAAATGAAGGGGGGCTTTCCAAAATGCGGCGGCAGCGCGCTCCAAGTCCTGAAGAATTTGCGTGACAGATCGCATCAGGCCATTGAACGTTATCATCCATCCGAGTGAAGAATGAAGAATCGCGCGAAGATGTTTTGTTGGATCATTGGGGCGGCGGCGCTGAACCACGCGCATGCGGCTGATGGAATTCCAACGGACATGGCCATTTCGCAAGTGACCAACGTGGCGCAGATTGCCCAGGACAGTTCGCAAAATCCCGACCGGAGTTATTGGATACGCTTGGAAGGGACCGTATTGTGGGCAAATCCGGCGCGGGGAAAATTCGTTTTGCAGGATGCCTCGGGCGCGGAGGAATTGGAGATGGAGTTGCCGGGGACGACATTGGCGGCGGGCCAGCGGGTGCGCCTGGAGGGCGATTGCACCATCACCACCCGGGGCGCCGGTTTTCAACTGGGAACCGTCGGGCCGGTTGTGGATGACGACGGCGTCCATACGATGGTTGAAAAGTCGGGGGCGGTTTATTTGCAGGCGGGACTGCGACCGTTTCGGGTGGATTGGTTTAACTGGCACGCCAAATACGGTTTGGAGGTGGCTTACGAGGGACCGGATTTGCCGCGGCAAAAGATTCCCGACACTGCGCTGGATCACCTCCAGACTGCCGCCGACACGAACCTGGCGACCGTGGTCAATGGATTGGATTATGCGTGCTACGACGTGAGCGGAGAAGTATTGCCGGATTTCAGCCAATTGACGCCGATAAAAACCGGAGTTGTGTCCAACTTCGATCTCGGCGTGATACCTCATCCGGAAAACGTGGGGGTCCAATTCACCGGCTTTCTCCGGATCCCCCGGAACGGCCTTTACACATTTTACCTGACATCCGATGACGGCAGCCGGCTCTACATTGGGGGGCAATCGGTTGGGGTGGAAATCTCTGGAAACGCGGGTCTGCCCGCCCCGCGAAAAATGATTATCGGGGAGACGTTGAGCCAGGACGTTCATTATCAACGTTATCAACGCGTTGAAGTGGAGGGGAAAGTCACGTTTATCAGTGAACGGAATGACGGGTGGCGGCTGGAATTGACGTCGGACACCGGGAGCCTGGACCTGCAATTGGCTGATGGAACAGGACTATCCGCCGCCGATTTGCTGAACAAGCGGGTGAGCGTCCTCGGTGTGTGCCAAAGCGCGTATGACGTGGACGGAGAACAAGTCAGCGGTGTGTTGCTGGTGTCGGACAAGAGCGACATTCAAATCATCGAGCCGGACGGTCTGGCGGTGACGAACGCCAGGAGCGGTGGTTTGCCGGTGCTGACCACTGCCAGCGAAGTGCATTTACTGGACCGCGAGGAAGCGCAACGCGGGTATCCGGTCAAAATCCAGGGGGTGGTGACGTGCGTATTCCCGGAGCGCCAGGCGTTCACGATACAAGACTCGACGCGCGGCGTGTATGTGGTGGACTCTTCCGAGAGCCGCTCGGTGTCACCGAAAATCGGCGAGTATCTGGAAGTGGAGGGCAAGACGGATCCCAGCCTGTTCGCACCGATTGTGGATGCCGACCGGGTGACAGACGCCGGGGCGGGACGATTGCCGCAACCGGTGCGTCCTTCGTGGGACCAGTTGATGAACGGGAGCCTGGACGGGCAATACGTGGAGCTTCAAGGAATCATCACCACCGTGACCTCAAACGGGGTGACGTTGTTCACCGGGGACGGCCTGCTTAAATTGGAATTGCGGGTCATCGGGACGCCAATGGATGAACTGGAGCGTTACGAAGACGCCGTCGTCCGCATCCGCGGATGTTTGCTGGCATCCTGGGATTATCTTACGCACCAGGTGAAAGTGGGTGAGTTGCGGATTTATGGGGCGGAGATATCCGTGGACCAGCCGGCGCCGGCCGATTTGTTTTCGGTCCCGCAAAAGACGGTGGCCGAACTGTTGCAATTCAATCCGCAAGCGGGCGTGTTTGAGCGCGTGCAGGTGGCCGGCGAAATTGTCCACGCCGAGCCGCCGGAATACCGGTTGATGGACGGCACGAACGGTTTGCAATTTGTGTTAAAAAAGCCGGAGGGGGATTTGGCGGTGGGGGACATGGTCGAGGTGGTGGGCTTTCCGGGTTTGAACGGCGCCTCCCCTTTCCTGCATGAAGCCGTCGCGCGCAAGATGGGCCATGCGGAGCTGCCGCCGGCCGCAAGGTTGGCCGCGGACAATTTAATTCAGTCAGTGTATGACTCGACGCTCGTGACGGTTGACGGGACATTGGTCAGCTTGCGGGAAACGGCCGCGGGACAGGCGCTGGAAATGCGCAGCGGGGTGCATACTTTCATCGCGCGGCTGGATGGACGCAACCAGTCGGTGCGTTCTTTAGCGCCCGGCAGCCGCCTGGAGATGACGGGGGTCTATATCGGCGAAGGCGGCGACCGGGCGATGGGACAGGACATCACGTCGTTTGAAATATGGCTTAATTCGCCGGGAGACATCCAGGTATTGGCGCGGCCACCCTGGTGGACCCTGGAGCGCCTGTTGATCATTGTGGGGATGTTGATTTGCGTGTTGACGGCGGCGGTATTGTGGATCACGCAATTGCATCGGCAGGTGGAACAGCGCACGGCCGAACTGGGGGCGCAAATCCAGGAACGCCAGCAAGCGGAGCATCAACGGGCGATGGAACAGGAACGGGCGCGGATTGCCCAGGATTTGCACGATGAACTTGGCTCGGACATCACCGAAATCAGCATGTTGGCCGCGCGGGCAAAAGCGGCAACGGCGCCGGACGGGAAACGAAATCAATACTTGCAACAGATGAGGGATAAGGCGGGCGAAATGGTGGCGGCGCTGGATGAAATCGTCTGGGCGATGAATCCGGGACATGATTCGCTGGGTTCCCTGGTCAGTTATTTCTGCCTCTACGCCGAGCGCTTTCTCGGTCTGGCCAATATCGCCTGGCGGCTGGAGGAAAAACCCGGAGGCCCCGAGCACCGGGTGGATTCGCGCCGCCGCCACCAATTGTTTCTGGCGTTCAAGGAAGCATTGACGAACGTGGTGCGCCATTCGGGCGCTTCCGAAGTCCGTCTCGGCATCCGGGTGGAAGACGGGCAGGCGCGGCTGTCCATCGCGGACAATGGCCGCGGCTTCTCGCCGGAGCTTCATACCGAGGAAATGGACGGACTGAACAACATGCGCCAGCGGATTGAGAAACTGGGCGGGCGTTTTGAAATCACGGGCCGGACCGGGCAGGGAACCACGCTGCGATTTTACGTGCCTTTAAGTTCATGACGAAAATTGCCATTGTCGAAGACAACAAAGTGATTCGCGAGAGTCTCACGGAATTTGTGCAATCCGATCCGGAATTCCGATGCGTCTGCGTTTGTGCGACGGCGGAGGACGCCTTGAAAATCCTGCCAAAGCACCAACCCGACATTGTGCTGATGGACATTCAATTGCCGAACATGTCGGGAATTGACTGCATTGCGCTACTGAAACAGCTCATGCCTTCGGTCCAGATCATGATGGTGACGGTGTACGAGGACACGGAGCGGATTTTCAAGGCGTTGCGCATGGGGGCCTGCGGGTATCTGCTGAAGCGCTGCGCGCCGGAGGAACTCATCGCGGCCATTCACGAAGTCCGGCAGGGCGGCGCGCCGATGTCGCGCGAAATCGCGCGGAAGGTCATCTCGTCTTTTCAAGAGCCGGTGACGGCGGCGGCGGTGGTGGAGGATTTATCGCCGCGCGAGCGGGAGATTTTGGAACTGCTGGCCGCGGGATTCGCCAACAAGGCGATTGCCGACCGGCTGGGATTGACGGATGGCACCGTGCGCTGGCACTTGCGGCACGTCTATCACAAGCTGCACGTGCGGTCGCGGACGGAAGCGGCGCTGAAATTTCGGACGGCAAAGACGGGATAAGAAGAGGCAGGGAGCGAGGAGCTACTTGCGCCAACCTCGTGTAGTTCTGCAAGGATTCCAGCCCTACGAGCTTGGGGAATATTATATCAGAGACTCCTCACGTCGTCTCCTGCGAAGAACGGGGCGTGCGGTTTTTTCTTCCGTTCATAATTATTTATCGGCCTCCGGCGGCTTTCCGGTGGCGACGCGCATGACGGTGTAGAAGGCCGGCTTGGGCTGGTCGTTGGCGTCGAACAGCAGCGGACGGCCTCTCGCGAGCCAGGAAACCCCGTCGTTCACGCCCCAAAACGTTACCAGCTTCACGGATTTGTGCTTGATGAACGCCCGAAACAGATTCGAATAGGCATCGGCCTGCTTTTGCTCCGCTTCGCTGACCAAACCGCCCTCGGTGCTTGCGGCGCTGGCCGCAATATCTCCGCTATTGCCACGCTGTCCGCGCCTCGCGCCATTGACATCGAGTTCGGTGATGTGGATCGGCAGCCCGAGAGATTCCAGGTCCGTCAGTTCCTGGTCTTCCTGCTCAAAGGTGGGCGAACTCACACTGACATGGGTTTGCGAGCCGATGGCCATGACCGGAACGCGTTGTGCTTGCAGGGATTTGATCAAGGCCATCAATTTATGGCGCTTCACCGGGTTTTCCAATCCATAGTCGTTGTAGCGGAGGATTGCATGCGGGTCGGCTTCATGGGCGTATTCAAAGGCTTTGGCGATAAAGTCCGGGCCGATAATCTGCAACCAGAGCGAGTTTCGCAGAAGATTGGTGCCGTTGTCGGCCACAGCCTCATTCACCACGTCCCAGACCTTGACCTTGCCCTTGTAACGGCCGACCACGGTAAAAATGTGTTCGCGCATCCGCTCAAGCAACTCGTCACGGGAGCAACGTGGCCCGTTGTAAAAATAACTGCCGAAGACAAAGCCCGGTCCGCGACCTTCAGGCGCGTTTGCCGTTTCCGGTGGCAGGTTCGTTCCCTGAAAAACCCAATTGGGCGTCTGGTTGTGCCAGACAAGGCAATGCCCGACAATATACATGTGGTTGCGCAACCCGAAGTTCACATAGGCGTCCGCCGGGCCGAAATTGTATCCGTCCGGGCCTGGTCGGGGCTGGATGATCTGCCATTTCATGTCATTTTCCGGCGAAATCTGGTTGAACTGTTCCTTAACGAGAGCAATGTCTTTTTGGACCTGTTCCGGGGTCCGGCGAACGTTGTCGGCTTGGACGGCATCGCCGGTGGCAATATCGCGGTTAATGGCCACACCGACATAAAAATGCTTTTTGAATGCGGCCTTAAGAGTGGTGGGCTGATTCGTGGCGCAACCGGTTAACAGCGCGGCGGCAAGCAAGCCGGCACAAAAGTTGATTTTGGGGACAAGGAGCTTCATATATTAGTCAAGTATCAGGATGCTTTCGGAAATCGAGTCTGACTCATGGCGGGAACGGGTCTTTTGCTGAATGTGCCGAAATAGGCCAGGATCTGGTCACGCCATTTCGCGGAGTCGGCAACTTGAACGGCCAGGCGGTCGGCAACCTCCTGGTGCCGGCGCGAATCAATTTTGCCGGCGAGCGATTGCCACGTTTTCTGCAAGGCCGCCGCCTGCGCGGCGCCCTGATAATACTTCGCGCAAAGCGCGTCCCACAAAATTTTCCCCGATTTCATGCGGTAATCCCACGCACAGCGATGAAACCAGAGGAGATATTTTTCAGGGCACGTGGCGAGGTCATCGAACATATCGCAAACCGGCGGGAAATATTGTTCGACGGCGTGGTCGCCGTGTTTGGTGCGATCAAAGCCGATGCCCTCAACCGACGCTCGATTATAATAAGTCGCCGTCCAATCGGCTTCCGGCGCCTGATTATTCCATGGTTGGGGCGCGTAATGGTCGCCGCCAATCATGTGATGAAGGCCAAGCGGCATCGTGTAATTCACAAAGGTTTCGCGCGATCCCATCATCATCCCGCGGATGACCGCCACCGTCTCGTCGTCGTTCGTGAAGGTCATGCGCGTCCACTCGTCAGCAATTGTCCCGGCGGACAGTGACGGATTCCACGCGAGCCGGCCGAAGGCGTACCAGTTTGATTGCGAGAAATGATGTCCGCACCAGTTCGCGTCCAATCCGGGGTTCGTCACCGAAATCATTCCCGTGAGTCGGCTGGGATAAACCTGTCCCGCAAGGACTTTGGACACCGTGGAACCGCCGCCGATCGCGTGGGTGTCCGAGTCCAGAAACTCGGTCCACATGGTGCCGAGATAGACAAGATGTTTTGCTTGGCCGAGGTACTCCTGGGTCGCCTGAATTTCGGCGATGGCGGACGTCTGCTTGAGGCCGCCGAACAGCGGATGAAAGGGTTCGCGCGGTTGAAAATCGAGCGGACCGTTCTTCACTTGCACGGCGACGTTGGGGCGGAACCTTCCATCGAGCCGGGTGAATTCGATATAGGCCCGCTTGACGCGATCCGGGTCAATGTCCTGATCATAAACGAACGCGCGCCAGATGACGTTGCCGTGGTGGGGGGCGAGCGCATCGGCCAGCGCGTTTGCGCCGTCGGCATGAGAGCGGCCGTAAGTTTTTGGTCCGGGCTGTCCCTCCGAGTCCGCTTTGACGAGGAAGCCACCGAAGTCAGGAATGAGTTCGTAAATCTCATCGGCCTTGGCCTTCCACCAATCGGCGACGTTTTTATCCAACGGATCGGCGGTGGAGAGGCCGCCGAGCTGGATGGGCGAGGCAAAGTTGGCGGAGAGATACATCCGCACGCCGAAAGGTCGCCAGACATTCGCGAGGGCGGCAACTTTGTGGAGATAATCCGGCGCAAGGATATGGGGGTCGGCATTCACGTTGTTGATGGCCGCGCCATTGATGCCAATGGAGGCGCAGGCCCGGGCATAATTCACGTAGCGCGGGCTCAGTTTATCCGGCAGTTCATTCCACTGCCACAGCGACCGTCCGGCATAACCGCGCTCGATGGTTCCGTCGAGATTGTCCCAATGATTCATCAATCGAAGCTGGAGGGCGGGCCTTTCCGAGACGGCGAGTTTGTGAATTGGCCGGCAGGTTTGCATCAACCGCAGGAAATGAAAGGCGCCATAAAGTGCGCCGAGGTCGGAATTGGCGGCAATCACCGTCATCGGCTGGCGTCCGACGCGCACGGAGCGAATGATGAAACCATCGCCGCCGACAGCGCGCAGATCGGCGGACCAGTTCAAATCGCGCACAAACGCCGAGGTATCCGGCGTGCCGACGACCACCGCCCCCTCCGCGGGGCCGGCATCGTTCAGAGGAATTGAGGTTCCCAATAGCGACGTGGTTGCCAGGCGCAACTCATCCCGGATGACGGCGCAGGTTGCGGACGTGCCGTCCACGCGAATTTGCCGCACGGCACCGGCATAACTTTTGGCGGCGTCCCCCGGCGACGCATAACGCAGCCACAGTTTGTAGCCATCTTCATCCGGCGGGGGGACAGATGGTTCGTCCGCGAAGCCGCGGGTGGCATAACGGCTTACACAGAGGCTGGCAGCGCCTGCCAGTCCAACCGCCACAAATTTTCGCCGGTTAATTTTCATGGTTAAACTTTTTCACTTGAGACCGAACGCCATATACGAGTGCGGCAAAACGGTGAAGGTGAAAGAGGTGTGCGTCGGGGCTGCAGGACCCCGCCCTCCAAAACCTCCGCCGAATCCCCCACCGAATCCGCCGAAGCCACGTCCGGTTGCCGGCGCGGGTGTGGTGTCTGTTCCCGTCAGCAAATCCTGAATCAGCGCGACTTTCCCCGCGACGGAAACGGTCACGTTGGCCGCCGTGGGCAGATAGTTTTGCGCGATAAATGTGTTGTTGTCGTAGCGGAACAACGCGACCTGCGCCGGAGCATTGTCGAGGCGAATTGGCTCGGAACCGCCCAGCGTTTGACGAATCACGGAGAGAACCGCGGGAGGAAAAGCATAAAGGTCGGCTGGATCATTGGGAATGGTCAGGACATAGAACTTGCCCTTGGAGTAATCGCAGGAGAGAACGATGGGATAGGTCGTCCCGCCGGGAGACACGCCAAGCACATTACCCCAGGCGTCGTGGGTGAGAATATTGAAATACTTGATTTCAGGAATGAGGATTTGGCGCGGCGCAGCGTATGGGTCGGGGCCGCCACCGGGCCGGCCGAAGCCGCGCCCGCGGAACGGAGAGCCGGGGCCGGCGG
>DATJSQ010000067.1:0-7604 GCA_035503995.1 Verrucomicrobiia bacterium
CCCCCGTCATCAAAAATTTCCATCCTTCTTCGGCAAGCAACTCCGTTTCCGGCCGGGGCACGAGGGCATGCCGGTTCACGGCGATTTCGTGTCCGCAAAATGAAGTGGAGCCAATGATATGCTGGAGCGGCTCGCGCCGGCTCCGGCGCAGGATGGAGTCGCGCAAGGCGTCCGTCTCCGCCGTTGTCAGGACGCGCTCAAAATTCAAATAGAGACTCATGCGCGGCATCTTGAGGAGATGCGCCAGCAGCAATTCAGTCTGCAACCGCGCCGACTCCACGCCGCGTTTGGCGAGAAAATCAGCGCTTTTCTGAATCGCTTCGAGGACCGTCACCGGGGGAACTTAGTTTTTAGGCCGCGAATTCAAAAGGCAAAAGAGACTGTTTCTTGCATTGCCATCGTGCCCGGCGTATCCTCGCGCGCATGGCAGCGTTGCTTATCACTGGAGGACGCGTGATTGATCCCGCGAACCAAATTGATTTCTCCGCCGACGTGCTTGTGGTGGACGGAAAAATTTCCGCCGTCGGGAAAAACATTCCGCCACCGCCCGGGGCCGAAATACTGGACGCGGAACGGAAGGTGATTTGTCCCGGCCTGATTGATTTGCACGTCCATTTGCGCGAACCGGGCCAGACCGCCAAGGAAAGTCTCGCCACCGGCACCGCCGCCGCCGCCCGGGGCGGTTTTACGTCGGTGGTCTGCATGCCGAACACGGTGCCCACGATTGACAACGCCGGCACGGTGGCGCTGATTGGCGAACGCGCGGCGCGTGAGGGCATCGTCAACGTTTTTGTCGCCGGAGCCATCACCAAAAACATCGCCGGCGAGGAACTCGCGCCCATCGGCGGCCTGAAGCGCGCCGGGGTCGTGGCAATTACCGACGACGGCCACTGCGTCCAGAACAACGAGTTGATGCGCCGCGCCTGCGAATACGCCAAAATGTTTGATCTGCCGGTGATGGACCACTGCCAGGATTATTCGCTGGTGAGCGACGGCGTGATGCACGAAGGCTACTGGAGCACGGCGCTGGGATTGCGCGGCTGGCCCGCGGCGGGTGAGGAAATGATCGTGGCGCGAAATATTTTGCTGGCCGAACTGACGGGCGCCAAAATTCATTGCCAGCATTTGAGCGCGGCCGGCAGCGTGGCCTTGCTGCGCGAGGCCAGGAAGCGCGGCGTGCCTGTTTCCGGCGAGGCTTGTCCGCATCATTATGTTCTCACCGATGCCGCCGTGGCCGGGAGCGGGAAGTTTTGGAACAGCGACGGCAGGATTCTGGCGGATTCGCAGACCGACGAATTTCCGTCATGGCCTAAATACGACACCAATTTTAAGATGAATCCGCCGTTGCGCTCGGCGCGCCATCGGGATGCGATTTTGGAGGGAATCGCCGATGGCACGATTGAGATTTTGTGCAGCGATCATGCGCCGCATTGCGATTACGAGAAGGAAGTGGAATTCGATTACGCCCCATTTGGTATCACCGGCCTGGAGACGGAACTGTCGCTGTCGCTGATGCAATTGGTTCACCTGAAGAGGCTTTCCCTGGCGGACCTGATTGCGAAATACACGGTGAATCCCGCTCGACTGCTGAATCTGCCCAAAGGCACGTTAAGCGTGGGCGCGGACGCCGACGTGACAATTCTTGATTCCCAAGCCGAATGGATTTATCACGCGGAGGAATCCGCCAGTAAATCCCGCAACACGCCGTTCAACGGTTGGAAATTCAAAGGCAGGGCCGTCGTGACGATCGTCGCCGGGAAAAAAGTTTGGAGTGAACAGAATGAATTGGCGGCGGTCTAATCCATGATGGTTCACCCAAAGTTATAAACTTATGAAAAAAATTATTGTGGCAATGCTTGCGTGCTACGCGTTCATTCAGATTCGCGCGGCGGACTTGAACTGGCTCACCGACTTGCCCCAGGCGCAAGCGCAGGCCAAAGCCGAAAACAAACTTGTGCTCATGGATTTCACGGGTTCTGACTGGTGCCCGTGGTGCATCAAATTGGATAAAGAGGTCTTTGATCAGCCGGAATTCGCCGATTACGCGAAGACAAACCTGGTGCTGGTGGAATTGGATTTTCCCCGGAATAAGCCGCAATCCGATGCATTGAAGGCGGCGAACGCGGCGCTCGCCAAAAAATACAATATCGAGGGGTACCCAACCGTCATCGCCTTGAAACCTGACGGCGCGGTGGTTTGGAAACAGGTTGGCTATGCGCCCGGCGGACCGGCGGCGATGATCGCCCAGTTGGATAAAGCCAGGACCAAATAATTTTGTGAGACGGTTGCAGGCGCGGCAGGGATTCTGCCGCGCAATTTTTTTGCTTCCGCGGGGTTTTTCAATTAACGTGGTGAACAATTGATGAACGCCATTCTCGCGCTCGAAGACGGCTCGGTATTTCACGGACAAGGTTTTGGCGCGCGCGCCTCCGCGTGCGGCGAGGTCTGCTTTAACACCTCCATGACCGGCTACCAGGAAATCCTCACTGACCCGTCCTACAAGGGCCAGATCGTAACGATGACCTACCCCCTTATCGGCAATTACGGCGTCAATGAATTTGACGTGGAATCGTGGCGGCCGCACGCCGCCGGTTTTGTCATCCGGGAATTGTCGCCCGTCGTCAGTAATTGGCGCGCGGACCTTTCCCTCGCCCAATATCTGGAAAAAAACGGGCTTCCCGGAATTCAAGGCATTGACACGCGCGCCTTGACAAAAAAATTGCGCGTTCGTGGCGCGTTGAATGGATTTATTTCCACGGAGGACATATCCGACGCGGAAGCGGTCCGCCGGGCGAAAAAATTTGTTTTTGTCGGCATTGATTATGTCAAGGAAGTGACGCACAAAAAGGCGTTTCGCTGGGACGAGAACGACGAACAAAGCGCGGCCTTTGATCTGGTGCGCGGGAATGAACAGTTGAACGCGCGGACCAATCACAAATCACTGCCGCCGGCGGATCTTCCGATTGTGGCTTTCGATTATGGGATGAAATACAATATCTTGCGGCGGCTCAGGCAGCATGGATTTGCCACACAAGTTCTCCCGGCGACGGCTTCGGCACAGGATGCCCTCAAATGCAGGCCGGCGGGGATTTTTTTGTCCAACGGCCCGGGTGATCCCGCCGCGCTCGATTACATCGTTCGCGAGGTAAAGACCCTGATTGACACCGGAATCCCAATTTTTGGGATTTGCCTTGGGCATCAAATTCTCGGCCAGGCGTTTGGCGGAAAGACCTTCAAGCTGAAATTCGGCCACCGCGGCGGCAATCAGCCGGTAAAGGACCTGGAGTCGGGCCGCGTGGAAATCACCTCCCAAAACCACGGCTTTGCCGTTGACCCCAAAAGCCTGCCCGCGGAAGTTTTGGTGGACCGTGTGAACCTTAACGACCAGACCGTCGAAGGCATGCGCCACAAGCACAAGCCGATTTTTTGCGTGCAATATCATCCGGAGGCGTCGCCCGGACCGCACGATTCAACCCCGTTATTCGCGGATTTCCGGGCGATGATTGAAAAAAAATAACCGGTATGACATGGTTTGCGTTTGACTTGGAGCGCCTTGCGCCCATAATCGAACTAATACTCTATGGCTAAACTTGTCATCGTCAGCCAAAGCATGGCCGGCCGCTCGCATGAATTGCACGCCGACCGCACGACGATTGGCCGCGTGGAGGACAACACCTTTCAGATAGTTGATCCCTCGGTTTCCAGCCATCACTGCGAAGTTTTGTTGCGTGGCAGCGAGATTTTAATCCGCGATCTCAATTCCACCAACGGCACGTTCATTGGCGAGGCCCGCATCAGCGAAAGCCCGTTAAAGCCAGGGCAAACGGTGCGTCTGGGCCAGATTGAATTGAAACTGGAAGCCGAAGGCGCCCCGGCCGCGCCTTTGGGAGCACCCTCCGGAGCGCCGCCACCACCCGCTAAAAAACCCGTGGACGCCACCATGATTATGCCGCGCGGGGTAAGCCTGAGCGAATTGGAAGGCAGCGGCCGCACTCCGGGCTTCGACAGCACCAGCACCGTTTTTAAGAAAAAGAAAAGAAAGTCCGCGCTGTATTTTTGGATTGGCGCGGCGGTGGTGGTCGTCGTTATCGCTGTTTTATTGGTCCTGGCGCTTTTCAAAGTCCAGCAATAAAATCGAAACCTGTTGGCTTTCGGATTCTCCTGCCTTAGTTTATCGCGATGTTCGAAACGATTAAGTCTGGAATTGCCACGGCTGGCGAAAAACTTTTGCATCTGCGGAGGTTTCTTTGACGTTGAGAAGACCCAAAAAAACATCGGCGAATTAAACGCGCTGATGGCGGCCGAAAATTTCTGGAACAATCGGGAGAAAGCGCAGGGGGTCATTGACCAGGCCAATTCTCTCCGCGCCAAAATCGAGCCGCTGCTCGCCGCCGAAAAACAACTGGACGATTTCCGTGTGATGCTCGAACTCGGCGAAGCCGAGCCGGAGGCCGCGCAACCCCCAATTCAAGCCGAACTCGACCGCGACGTCCAAAAGTTTCTCAAGGACCTGGACTCATTGGAATTGAAGGTCTTTCTGAGCGGGCCGCACGACCGGAAGAATTGCATCTTGAGCATCAATGCCGGCGCCGGCGGCACCGAGGCGTGCGATTGGGCCAACATGCTGCTGCGCATGTATCAACGCTGGGCCGAATCGCGCGGCTGGAAAACCGAAGTCACCGACGCCCTGCCCGGTGAAGGCGCGGGCATCAAAAGCGCCACCATGCTCATCGAGGGTGAAAATGCCTATGGCTTTTGCAAAGCGGAACGCGGCGTCCATCGCCTCGTGCGGATTTCCCCCTTTGACGCCAACAAACGCCGTCACACCAGTTTCGCCAGCGTGGATACCATCGCCGAACTCGAGGAAAATAATTCGGACATTGTGATTCCGCCGAACGAATTTCAAATTGACACGTTTCGTTCCGGCGGCAAGGGCGGGCAAAACGTCAACAAGGTGGAAACCGCCGTGCGCATCACGCACGTTCCGACCGGCTTGGTGGTGGCATCGCAGACCCAGCGTTCGCAACATCAAAACCGCGCGACGGCGATGCGGCTCTTGCTCTCGCGGATTTTTGCCCAGCGCCAGGACGCGCAAAAGGCCGAGATGGAACGTTTTTATGGCGAGAAAGGCAGCGTGTCCTGGGGCAACCAGATTCGCAGCTATGTTTTTCAGCCCTATCGCATGGTGAAGGATTTGCGCACCGGCGTGGAAACCAGCAATGTTCAGGCGGTCATGGACGGCGATTTGGACCCATTTGTGAACGGCTGGCTCCGCGCCGGTTGCCCGGCCAGGCGGATGCAAGGCGTGCGAGATGATGAGGAATAAAGTGAACGTCCTCGACAAAATCGTTGAAGAGAAGAAGCGCGAAGTCGCCGGCTTGCCGGCGCGAACCATCGCTGCCGGCGAGTTGCGCGACGCCATGCTCGAGCATGGCGAGCGACGGGATTTTATTTCCGCGCTGAAGAAACCTCCCCACGGCGATGTGGCGTTAATCGCTGAAGTGAAAAAAGCCTCGCCGTCCGCCGGAATTATTTGCCAGGACTTTGACCCTGTCAAAATCGCGAAGGAATATGAGGCGGCCGGGGCGAGTTGTCTTTCAGTGCTGACCGATGAAAAATTTTTCCAGGGTTCATTGGAATATCTCCGTCAAATCCGCGCGACGGTCAGCCTGCCGCTCTTGCGGAAGGATTTCATTATTGACGAGCGGCAAATCCTCGAAGGGATCGAGTGGGGCGCCGACGCGATTCTGCTGATCGTGGCCATCCTGACAGATAAGCATTTGAAAAAACTCCATTCGCTGGCGGTCGAGGCCGGGCTGGCCGCGCTGGTCGAGGTCCATGACGAAGCGGAACTGGAGCGCGCGCTGAAAATTGGGGCGGAGCTGATTGGCGTGAACAATCGGGATTTGAAGACGTTCAAAGTGGACCTGTCAACGACGGCGCGGGTGGCCGCGAAGATGAGAGAAGGAGGACGGAACGCGGCCAAGACAGCGCTCTTGGTTGCCGAGAGCGGAATTCATACGCGCGCGGACGTTGAGGATTTGAAGCGAAGCGGAGCAAGCGCGATTTTGGTTGGCGAGTCATTGCTGCGCCGCGGAAGCATCCGGTCAAAAATCCGGGAAATCATTGGCGGGTGAATTTTGGGGCGGATGAAATCAAGACCCGAAAAGAAGCTGAAATATGCTGAAATGCAAGGGTTTTATGATGCTAACTTTTATTCTTTGCCAATTGTTTGGCCAGGCGAATGGCGGCAATCATTGAGGATGGATTCGCGATTCCTTTGCCGGCGATGTCGTAGGCGGTGCCGTGGTCGGGGGACGTGCGGATGAAGGGCAGGCCGAGCGTCCAATTCACGCCGGTATCGAAGGCCACGGCTTTGAGGGGAGCCAGTCCCTGATCGTGATACATGGCCACGACCACATCGAAATCCCCGCGCAAGGCGTAATGAAAAACGGTGTCGCCGCTCAATGGGCCAGTCACGTCGAAGCCTTTCTTCCGCAAAGCGCGAACGGTCGGGGCAATCCGTTTGATTTCTTCATCTCCAAATTCGCCGCCTTCGCCGGCATGGGGGTTCAGGCCGCAAACGGCGACGCGCGCATGCGGCAACTTCAAATCGCGGCAGGCCCGGGCAGCGAGTTGGACCGCCAGTGAAATTTTTTCTGGGGTGAGTTTTTTCGGAACGGACTTGATGGAAATGTGAATGGTGGCCAGGGCCACGCGCAGCCAGCGGCTCTTTTCATCGTGGCCCAGGAGCATCATGGCGGTGCGTTTGGCGCCCGCCAGGGCGGACAGGAATTCGGTCTGGCCGACAAAATGTTTGTGGCCCGCGCGAACGATGGCCTCTTTGTTTACGGGCGCGGTGACCAGGGCGTCGAGTTCGCCTTGGAGACAACGCCGGGCGCCCTCGCGCAAAAACGCCATGGCAGCCCTGGCGGCGGACGGCGAGCCGGGTGCGAGATTGACCGGCAATGGTTCCGGACAGGGATCCAGGACCAAAAACCTGCCATTGTCGCGGTAACTGGAAAATTCCCGCAGGGGAAGGTGGCGGGAAAATTTCCGGTTCAGGCGTTCAAGGATTTTTTGGGGTCCGATAAAAAGATATTTGGCGCGGTCCTTTTTGGATTCGGCGGCGACGGCCTTGAGGGCGACTTCGGGGCTGATGCCGGTGATGTCGCCGAGGGAAATGCCAAGCCATCCGGTCACGGGAACCCGCCTTTTGATTGTCGAATGCATTGAGCGGACGAACCGGGAACATTCAACGCCCAAGATTCAACGCTCAACACCGAAGAATTGGCGAGAATCCCGGTCTGGGCGGGGTCCAAGCGTGTGCTGCGGCGAGGAACGCGCCGCGGGTCGCAGAACCGCGCTCCGGACAAGGTGATGGGAAGGGGTGACCTCGCACCTTTGGACATGCATCGGGGCCATGAACCAGCCGGAACTTTCAGGCGGCGCGGGCCGCGTAAAGGCGGAACTCCAAACGGGAGGGTCATGGGAAGATTTGGATGAAGGTTTTTTTCTTGAGGGAATCAATCCACTGGCGTTCGAGGCGTGTTCTTTCCGTCGTCCCGAGGGTTTTTTCGATATCGTCCCGGACCTCGTTGAGC
>DATJSQ010000068.1:0-4044 GCA_035503995.1 Verrucomicrobiia bacterium
ATCTGTCGCCACCATTTGGGCCTTCAACGGGGATCGAGGACATGGTGTCTGCGTCCGGAATGGTGGTTGGCGGCGTTAAAATTTGGATTTTTTGGCCAATTTGCAACCGGGACGGATTGACGCCTGGGTTTGCCTCAGCGATTGCCTTGACCGAAACATGAAACCTTTTAGCCAGTGCGCTGAAGGTATCGCCTTTGGCAATCGTATATTGAGTCGTGTGGATGGGCGGCGCCACCGGAGCGCTCGTTTCAGGCGGCTGCACGACGACCGCGTTGCTGGCAACAACCGCGCTATTTGTTGAAACCGCCGAACTGTTCGTCGCCGCGCCAATGGTTGCCTGCCCGGAAGAAGCGCTGTTGGTGGCGAGCAATTCCTGCGATGAGGTGGATTGTTCCTGGCGGCATCCCTGGGCCAGCAATGCCACCAACGCCGCGACGTTGAGCGCCACCACCGTAAAGACCACCGTCCTCACACGCTGGCGCAGTTTCATCTGTCGTTCCGAAAGCCTATGTATGTCTTGCAAATTTGCGGTATTCATTGAATTAAATTAGGGGCGCGTGATGCTCACGCCCCTTTTATTCCCGGTTCCTCCGACCCATGGCATCAGCGGAAAGAGCTTCGTGTTCATTCTGCACCGCGGCAGTTGCCTGCCCGCGATTACGTCCTATTACATAATTCATGCCAACCGGGATTGAATGGATTTGCTACGAATTAGGGCGAAACCAGGCTGCGAGGATTCGCAAGTTACAAAATCTCGAAACCGAACTGCGAGTTTCCGGAGAGCCGACGGCCGGTTGAAAGGAGTTTACGGTGCGAATTGTCAGTAGTTGAGAGGAATTTGAGTCGGGCGTTGAGAACGGGTGACTGGCATAAAAAATGTGTTCAAAAACATCCGGAGAATCGAATTTATGAGAAAAGCTTTTGAATCAATGAATGAAATGGAAGTGGCCGCCTTCGTTGCAATGGCAGCCTT
The DNA here is from genome assembly GCA_035503995.1 of Verrucomicrobiia bacterium. Taxonomy (GTDB): domain Bacteria; phylum Verrucomicrobiota; class Verrucomicrobiia; order Limisphaerales; family UBA11358; genus UBA11358. The sequence continues at coordinate 974 of DATJSQ010000068.1, forward strand.
CGTGGCGCTGTTTTTGATGCTCGGCGATGCCTTGTGGAAAAGCATCGCCGTCCGGCGGGCAAAAGGCGGCCGGGCTGGAGTAAAAACAACAATATGGAACACGTCGCGTTAGACACCTCACTTGGAAAGCTCCTGGATTGGTGCGGCACCCGGAAGGCCACCGATCTCCATGCCCAGGCGGCCCGCCGATATTCCTTCCGGGTTGATGGCGAGTTGCGGAGAATCCCGGCGGAAACATTTTCGGTTCCGAGTAATGAGGATATTCTTCACATGCTGCAGCGGGCATTCTCAACTTCCATTTACGAACGCATTAACAAGCAACACGAAATGGATTTAAGTTTTCTATGCGGCCAGGTCCGTTACCGGGCCAACTTTAGCAAGCAGCAGGGAACACAGTCATTTTCCTTTCGCGTTGTGCCACAGCGTATTCCCAAATTGGACGACCTTCAATTGCCGCCAACGGTTGCCGGCCTGATCGAGGAACCACGTGGCTTGGTTTTGGTGACCGGCGCGGCGGGCCAGGGCAAAAGCACGACTGCCTGCGCCATGCTTCAACACGTCAACGACACCGCGCCTTTGCGTGTCATCACGATTGAGGACCCCATCGAGTATCTGTTCGAGGAGCGACAATGCCAGTTTGAACAACGCGAAGTCGGCGTGGATACAGAGTCGTTTGCCTCAGGGATTCGCAATGCGGTGCGCCAGGACCCTGAAATAATTTTCATCGGTGAAATCCGCGACCGCGACAGCAGCCAGGCAGCGATGCAGGCGGCTGAAACGGGTCACTTGGTGCTGGCCACGTTGCACGCGGATTCCGTTGCCCAGGCAATTGACCGCATTCGCGAATTTTATTCCGCCCCCGAGCAACCCAACGCCAGCACGTTGTTGTCGCGAACCCTTAACGCCATTATTTGTCAGCGGTTGATTCCCAGCACGTTTAACCAGCGGATCCCGTGTTTGGAAATCATGAAGCGAAACCTGGGCGTTCAAGAAGCCGTCGCGCAGAACCATCTTCACCTGTTGAGCGGTTATATCGAATCCTCGCTTCACGAGGGCATGCACAGCTTCGACCAATACCTTCTCCAACTCTACAACAGCGGCAGAATCACACTGGAAACGGCCAGACATTTTGCCGTCAATTGGAACAAGGTGGAAATGGAGAGCCGCGGATTTGTGCCGGCGATGCCTGGAATTTTGAAGCCGGATCCCGATGCTTGAAATCAGCGGACGCATGCGGACTTAACTGTTGGAGTGACTCCTGCCAATGGTCTTGAGAGGTCTTGAATCCCGACCGGATAAATTCGAGATGGGCAATCGGCCGATAGTCCGGTGCCAATTGACGGCGGTGTAGCCCGCATACCATTTGGGACCCCAATTATTTCGAGGCCGGTCGCCTTTTCCGTATCGCGCGTTGTTCATCGTTCAACTCCAAACCTCCTATAGCATGGCGCGGGCCTTAAGTAATCCACCGAATTCCCCGGAATATCGTCGTGGAGGAGTCTCCATGGTCACAATTTCGTATCTTCAATTGCGAACTTTCGGCACTTGCGAACCGTCGCAACCCGTTCGCCGCGACGTTTTGCGGGAATCTCCGTGTTTCGCTCGTCATCCACTATTGGCACGTCTTGTGCAACTGAATCCCCGGGACAATTCAAGAATATGCCGGATTGTTATGGACACCCTGAATATTTCCTCACCTGCGCCGCGATCTTGGGCGTTGATACGTGTCCAATCGGCGCAATCGAGCCGGATAAATATGATGCCCTTCTCAATCTGGGCAGCCGACATCTGAGCACCGTGGTGGCATGCGCCGCGGGCCACCGCGCCAAAAACGACATGTATGCGTCGCTCAAAAAAGTCCGGTTCCCGAAGGAACAGGTCTTTCTTGAATTAGAAGCCGAATTTACGCCGTCGCCCGAGAACTGGCGGACGGGCGCGACGCAACCATCAACATCCGCCGAACTAAGAAAGGTATGAATATGAATGCATTAATTCGCCGGGACCCGTTTCGGGAAATGGATGAGAAAATTGATATGAACATTTTAGCTCAAGACCGGTTACGCGAACGCTCCGCGGCGTCCCAAACTCTCACGGATTCCTACGTTGCCGCAACGAAGGCCCAGTCCCCCACGGTGTCCGGGCTTGGCGCTTGCTGGGCGCGGAACATTCTGGTGCTGGTCAACGCTGGAAACAAATGCGATGCGGCACTGAGGCATGCCCGTTGGTTCGCCGACCGATCCGACGGCAAAGTCATCGTCTTATTTGTCACACCATCGGCCAGTCCGTCCGCTAACCCCGACAAACTGCGGGAGGCCGTTATTGACGTTGCCGGCATCAGCCGCGATCAAATCGCTTCCATCTTCATCCGGCAAAAGGCCGCAACCTGCTCGCAAATCCTGAATACGGCCCGCCGCGAAGCTGCGGATTTGATGATTATTCCCGCTGGATTCCGATGGGCCACAACCTATTTTTGGGCGGCCGACTCCCTCGAAACACTCATTCGTCATGCGCCCTGTCCCATTCTGGTTGTCGGGGACGATGAGTCCCGGACCATTCCGGATAAAGGAGAAAGGCAATTATGTTAGAGGAAAAAATTCTGGGACTCGTTGCGGCTGATTCTCGCAATCTCTATCAAGCTGGGTGCGACTCCATCAATCAAGGTGATCTTGACGGGGCCATCAGCCTTTTTAACCAATCGCTCGATAAGGAACCGGGGTTCGTTCTTTGTCGGGAAGCATTGCGGCGGGCACAATTGGCACGGGCGCGCAACCGAAACGGCTTTTTTGAACATGCCTGGGACGAAATGTGCGAGATCCCGGAGTTGGCCGAAGCTGAAGCTTATTTGCACACCCAGCCGCTGAAGGCCATTCACGCCGCCGAACAGGTGCTCAACAATGTACCAAACAACATTCTCGCCCATAGGATACTGGCACAGGCCGCCCTGAAGACCAATATGCCTCTTACTGCATTGCTTTCATTGAATTTCATCTATCCGCGTGTCCGTGAGAGCCTCAATATCGCGCTCGAATTGGCTTCCGCCCTCGGAAAGACAGGGCATGTTCGGGAGGCAA
>DATJSQ010000069.1:0-21910 GCA_035503995.1 Verrucomicrobiia bacterium
AGGCCGTTTTCGTCCGCAAGGTCATAGAGGCGCTGGCTGCTGCCCCAGATGCCCTCAAGGCGAATGGTGTTGAGGTTCATGGCTTTCGCGTAATGAATTTGGGCCTCCAGGTTTGTTTTATTCTCGCGCAACAGCAATTCATCCGCCCAGCCACCGCCGCGAAGGAGAATTTTTTTTCCGTTCACCCTGTAGCCGCGATAACCCTCCGGGGTGAGGTAATCGCGCACTTCGCGAATGCCAAACCGCGTTTGCGTGGAATCGGAAACCTCGCCGTCAACGGAGACCGTGAGATTCAGGGGATAAAGATGCGGCCCGCCCAGTTCCCACGGCCACCACAATTGCGCGTGCTGGAAATTCAATTGCGGGTTTTGTTCCGGCGTCAAATTCACCGGGCGGTCTTCGTCGGGGCGCAGTTTGAAAACCTGGCTGAAAGAAACGTCACCGATTTCGCCGGACACCCGGGCGTCAACGTCGCGGTCAGTTTGATTTTTAAGGTCGGTGTGAATTGTCAGCGCGGCGCTTTGCCAGTTTGCATGGTCAATTTTGCTCTCGACGAAGACATTGTCGAGCGCGACGGACTTGTAGAAATGCAGTTTGACCGGACGCCAGAGACCCATTTCGTGGTCGGGTGGTTGCGGGTTCCAGTCCACAAAACCCATGGTGAAATCTCCGGGTTGCGGCGGAAAAATTTCCACGGCCAGGACGTTGCGCCCGCGCCTGAGCAGGCCGCCGACCTCGAGCTTGAAAATGCGGAACGAGCCAAAAATGTCATTTGTGGAGGCGATTTGCCCGCCGTTGAGCCAGATATTGGCGCGATAATTGACGCCCTCGAAAATCAAGGCGGCATTCTGGCCGGCCTGGCTCCTGGTGATGTAAAATTGGTCACGGAACCACCATGCGTTCGTGAACGGCGCCCGGGGAATTTTTGCCAGGTTCGTCCCGAAAAAAATGTCGCTGTAAACACCGTCGTTGACCAATGCCGCCAGCACGGTGGAGGGGACCGATGCAGAATACCAGCCGGCCGCGGGGAAACGTCTTGAGGAAATCGCCGCGCCGTTGGCGTGTTTTTTCCAATCCTCGAGAGAGTGCCGCCGAGGAGGCGCAAGGGCGATTTCCCTTTCATTTCGAGTTAATTCTGCGGCCGATTGAATTTTCCAGCCGGCGGTCAAATAGAGAACATTTGTATCCGGCACCTGCGCCCGGCAACACCAGGAAATTGCGAGAACAGCAAGCGCGGTGAAAAGGCGTTTCATCGAAGCGCCGCGAAAGTAGTCAGAGCGTCATTTTGCCGCAAGCGAAACTTTGACGCTGCGAAAAGGCGGATGAAAAATCCGGGATAAGACGCGAAAGGCAACGGTGATCAAGTCAAATAACGTCGCGACGCGGGTCAAAGCGGGAAACCGCTTCCAACCCACCGGTGGAGCTGGACGAGTTTCTCCGAGGTCAAGCGAAGCGATGGCAGATTGAAGTGGCAGTGGCGGTTGTTACTTGTAACCAATTTGTCACTATTCTTCGCTGGAAGTGTCCACATTTCGCTGATAAGCTGTTGAGGCGGTCTGGAGGTGGGGATGGGTTCGACAGCGTTTTTGTCACAAAGACCAGGGGCGCTAATGCGGCCAAATACGCCACTGAACATTTTGTTTGACAGGCAGGACCGTGATTCAAAACAGCCCATGATCGCCGGCATATGCTTGATGTGCGAAGCGCCCATACTCTTGCGCCCGGTCAAAACCATAACCCGGCTGGTGACCGTGATGGCGCTGTTTTCCGGCACGGTTGACTGGCTGGCGGCCGCACCGACCGGCCCCACGCTGCATCTGGATTATGGCCAGGGGAGGCCGTTGGAGAATCCGGCCAGTCAATTCATGTATTTCGTGCCGTTGATTTCGCCGGACCCGATTTCCGTCTCAACCAATGCCGGCAACACGCAATATGCGCGGGTGATTTCCTGCAAATGCCAGACCAATGGCGCGTCATTTCACGCCACTTGCGAGTTTGCGATTGACGGCGAGGGCGAGCAACAGAATGTTTTTGACCATACCGATTGCATCCGGCAACACGAAAAGGAACTCAAGGCCGGCAAGCCGCTTCGGTATCAACTGGATGCCATCAATGTCCAAGGCTCCGGCAGTGGCAGCGTCGAAATCGAAGGCACGCTGACCGACGGCTGGCCTGCCGTCACGGAAGTGCTGCTGCGATTCAACGGTCACGGCCGCATCAGCCCCGTAACCATCAGCCTGCACGACATTGTTTATCGCCGAGGGGCCATTCATTTTCAAAATGGAATCGTGGCGCGGGTCAACGCGCTGGTTTTCCGGCGGAAATCCGGTGTGCCGCAAATGGAGGTCATCCTTGCCTCCTTGAAGCCGGAGGAGGCCGGTGACGGCACCTGGCAAAATTTCATTGGCCGAGTCAGGGGCGTCGCAGCGAATCTGTTGATCCCACCGCTCGCGGTGCCGGCCGACGGCCATCAGGCCATGATGGATTTCGGCCTGGCTTTGGCCACGAAACAAGCGAGCTTCACGTTTCCCTTCGCGACCCGGTTGAAAAAGCCCGAAAAGCGGGCCGCCGTCAGATCGGAGGGAACAAATTCTCCGCAAAGTTTTCCGCAATTGACACATGGAATACGCAAGGGCTTAACGAAACCAATTTAGGTTCAAGGGGATTGTCGAGCCAGTCCGGGTGCTGAAAGTGAGATGCGCCCCTCGCGCCAGAGCGTTTGAAGATATGCCGCCCCGACGGGGCTTCTTCCGTATGGGTTGGGTTTTCTACAAAGATTTTGCCCCTGAACGGGGCTTGCACACCGGCCGCAGAACGGTCAACCGCAGCTTCAAGCGCCGTCGGCGCGACATCTCTGTAGTTAAAAATCCATTGAAATCGCCAGCCCCGTCGGGGCGATATCTTCTGTCCTTTCCCTTCTCAAAAAATGAGATCCGCCCTGGCGCGAGAGCACAAGCTTCCGTCAATCTCAGCCTCGCCAAAACCCAAAATCTCTCGCTGCCGAACGGCTACAGTTTTTCTTCAAACGCTCTAACGATTCGGTTTCAATTCATCGGCTTTCTGTTGGTGAATCGCGGCGCGGTCGGGACGGTTGGCCGCCTTGAAATAATCCGCAATTTGTTGCTGCAAATCATATTCGACCGCTTTGCGTTGCAGTGAACGGTTTGACCAGACAAAAGCCAGCGCCAGCAATCCGGCCAGCAAGGCAAAAATTCCAGCCGGCATCTTCACCTTCAATCCCGGCCGGCCGCGCGCCAGCCCGTATCCGCAAAGGCCAACATACAGAACCAGACCGACTGAGAAAATACCGATGGAATGATTCAACAGCCATCGCGCGGCGCCGCTGACGCGGCCAGGAGGGGGGGCTGCCGGCGGCGGAAAACACGCCACAGGCAGGATGGTTCGCAACGTTGGATCGCCCAAGACGCGCAGGGCCTGCCGTGGGTCGGGCTGGATGGTCGGAGCATCAAACAACTCCTTCGGATTGCCGGTGGCCAGGTAGGATTGGGCGCGTTCCTGGGCAATGAGGTTCCATTCGCGGGTGACGACCAACACGTCCTCAACCACCCGTTGTGAAATCCGGCACAGGCCAAAAATGATGACGCCGGCAAAAATCAGAGGCAACAGCAGGCCATCCCACGCCGGAAGCCACTTGCGCCCCCAGACCTGCCCGGTTAATACCGCCGCAAAGAGGCTGGCGATGACGAACACATTGCAGACATCCATGTAGCGGCTGGGCGGGGTCAGATAAAGCCCGGAGTTCGCCCTTCCGAACGCAATCGCGACCGATTGCATGGCGCTCCACAACGCCAGGACAAGCACCAGTTCGGCCAGGGTCGCCTCCTGAAAATCCGGGCGCAGATAGAGCACCAGCAATAAGACCAGCGGCAGCGCGATGACACAGGCCATGACGGTGGCATCAGGAAACGGCCACGCCAGATTATGCGCCAGACTGGCGGTGAAATCGCCGAACGATTGCGCCTGCAACGGACCATTAGACTTCGGCGCGGCAACCAGAAGGGCGCCGAGTCCGGCCAATAAAAGACAAACGCCCAGGCCGGCCAGAGTTTCTTTGTTCATCCGTCTGCGTTTGATTGCGCGCAAGAGGACCACCCCGCCCGCGGCCACCGGCGCAAGAAGACCCGAGGCCATTGAGAATGGACCCAGGATTGCCGCGCCCAATCCCAGCCACCACCGCCAACTGCCGGGTTTGGCAAAGCCAAGTCCCGCCACTGCGATCAACGCAAAGAGATCCAAAAAATACCACTGCGAATCCATTCCCCAAATGGCATTTTCCCCGCCGTACGGCAAAATGAAGAATGGCATCAGCAAAAAGCAGACGAGCCATCCGTTTTTTCGCCCCCAAAAATCCCAGAAAAAAAATGCCAGCACGGCGACAAAAATCGCATGAATGAAAACGTTGACGGTCATTTGCAACAAGGGGTCCCATCGCCCGTTCAATTCGATGACGCCCAAATCGAGGAGCCGGGTGACGAGAATGCGGTGATTGTTATCGGGCGCCACCAGGGCGCTCCAGGTCAAGTGTCCCGCCAGCCAGGGCTTGAAGGTCGCGGTGGCTTCGACCCATTGGTCCCAAATCGGCATGGGCGAACCGTAAAGCCAGACGATCCAAAGTTGCGCTCCCAGGGCCGTCAGGACCAAAGCCGCAAGCCACACCGCGAACCCCGCGGACGAATCCTGCGTTTGGTTCATCGAATTGGGCATTGGGGAAGGCTCAATGGGTGGTCGCCCTTAAAAAAACGGGTTATGCTCCTTTTCCTCCGCCACCGTGGTCAGCGGGCCGTGTCCGGGACAAAGCAATGTATCCGGCGGGAGCGACAAAATCTGATCGCGTATCTTTTGCCGCGCCAAATCCCACGACTGGTTGCCCCTGCCCATCGAGCCGGCGAAAATGGTATCTCCGACAATGGCGACATGCGGCGCGTCCTCCTGCCAGTTGCCGACGATATAGGTGACGCCGTCCTCCGCGTGGCCGGGCGTTTCGCGATGGGTCACCCGCAGTCCGCCGACGTGGACAATTTCATTCGACTTGTTGCGTTGGTCCACCGGCGCGTTTTTGGAGCCGGAATGCAACCGCGCCTTTGGCCAGGCCTCGCGGATTTTGGGAAGGGCCTCGACGTGGTCCCAATGCGAATGAGTGATAAAAATGTGACACAAATGAATCTGGTATTCGCCGAGGCATCCAAGAACCGGCTTCGGGTCCAGGCCGGTATCGAACAGCGCCGCCTCGCGGGTGGCCTCGTCCCAAATCAAATAAGCATTCACGGTCAAACCTTCATCTGAAGTGGTGAAGACGCGAAATTCGCGCCAACGGCCCAAATCCTTTTTTGCCGGCAACCAGCCGTTGGCGATGGCTTCGAGCTTTTGCGGATTCAAGCCGAGGACTTCTCCGAGTGCGGCGAAATTTATATTCGCGGCCGCCTTCCCGGTCTCTTCCAACCCGGCCAATCCGGCTTCGGAGACCCCGGCCGCCCGCGCGGCGGCCGCGGAAGACACATTGCGCATGGCACGCGCCTTGCGAATGATGTCGCCCAGATGGTCCTCGAGATTCATGCGGTGGCAAATTTGCCGCACCGTGGGGATGGCCGCAAGTTTTTCGCGACAATCTGTTTGCGACGATCAATGAACGACAATGACTTCGACTTTGCCGGTGCGGCGCCGAACATTCACGGCCACGCCTTGATCATGGCGGTCCAGTTGCACTTCCACCACGCCGGAAGCGATTTTCAGGTCCTTGATTTCCAATTGCTGAACGGATTCCGGCAAATGCGGATTGTCGAAATAGAGCCGTTCGGACACGGCGTCAATCCGCAATCCGAGACAGGCCTGGAGGAGCGAGAAAACGGTGGCGGACGACCATGCCTGCGGATTGCAGGCCACCGGATAGAGGGTCGGTCCTTCGCCGTTTCGGCGGCTGAAGCCGCAATATAATTCCGGCAAGCGATTCAATTCCATGAACTGACTCGCGTCGAACAGGGCGCTTAAAATGCGCAAGGCGGCATCCTTGAAGCCGTAGCGCGACAGGCCCAACGCAATCAGCGCGTTATCGTGCGGCCAGACGGAACCGTTGTGGTAGGACATGGGATTGTAGCGCGGTTCTCTCGCGGGGATCGTCCGAATGCCCCAGCCGCTGAAAAAGTTTTCGCCCAACAACGAATCTTTAATCTTCAGGGCGGCCCCGGGTTGGGCAATACCGGAGAAGAGGCATTGGCCGGCGTTGGAGCTGCGGACGCAGCAGGGCTGCTTCGCGCCATCCAGCGCGATGGCATAGGACTGAATTTTGTCGCACCAAAAACTTTCATGGAACCGCTTTCGCAGGCGGTGGGCATCCGCGCGCAATTTTTCCGCGTGCGCTTCGTGGCCGAGCATTTCCGCCAATTGCGCCACGCGCAATTTCGCTTCATAGACGTAACCCTGCACCTCGCACAGAGCGATGGGCGGCGAAGGCAATTTTCCATCCGCGTGAAAGACCGAATCGTCGGCGTCCTTCCAGCCCTGATTGGTCAAGCCGCCGTTTGAGCGCGGACGGTATTCCACAAAGCCATCGCCGTCGGCGTCGCCGTAACGGTCAATCCACCCCAGGCCTTTTTCGATATTCGGCCACAGTCGCGCGATGAATTCCCTGTCGCCGGTGCGCTCGTAATAGCCGCCGGCGAGGATGAGCCAGAGCGGGGTTGAGTCAATCGAGCCGTAGTAATTGCCGAACGGCACCTCGCCCAGCGCCACCATTTCGCCTTTGCGCTCTTCATGCAAAATTTTTCCCGGCTCCGCGTCCCTGGCCGGATCCGACTCCGTTGCCTGTCGCGCGGCCAGATACGTCAAAACTCCCCGCGCAATCTCCGGATAAATCCAAAGCGTTTCGAGCGCGGTGATGATGCCGTCCCGGCCGAAGATGCAACTGAACCAGGGAATGCCCGCATAGGGATAAAGGCCATGCCGCGTATGGGTCAGCAGCAGATGCAAATCCGCGCGCGACTGGCGTATCCAATCGTTGAATTGGGGGTTGGAGGTTTCAACGAGCGGAATACCGGCGCGATAATTTTTATAAGCGGCGCGGACCTGCGCAAAGGCGGCGTCGAAATTCCCCTGGTGAAGCATCTTTTCATCCGAATAAAAACTCATGCGCGAGTCGAGGCGTCTTTGCTCATGCGGTTGGAGTTGCAGGTGAAACACGGCCTTGCCGTCGGAAATTTCCTGTGGAGGCGTTTCGAAATGAAAGCTGGTCCGGCGGACCACGCGGTCAATTCCCACGTAAGAGAGGACCACCTGGTTTGGTTCCACGATGGGCGGCCGCAAAGCGCCACGGCGCCGGCGAAAATTCCCCCGGATTTCGAAGAGGTCCATATAATCGGCCGCAAAGGTGATTTGCAGCGTGAGCGAAACCGGCTGCAAGGCGAAGCTGCAAATCTCAATCCGCTCAAAACAGTCGCCTTCCCAAAGAAAAATCGTCCGCGCCAGGTGGATGGTGCCATGTTGGATGAGGTTTCCGTCGCCGGGATTGAGGGCCGGATTGGTAAAATCCACGACGAGAAAATCGTTGTCCTCCATGACATTGGAGCTAAGCAAGAGGGGGCTGGCGCCGTTGAGTTCGACCTTCCAGCGCGAAACAAAGCGCGTGCCTTCATGGAAAATGCCCTGGTTTTCGAATCCGAGCGGGCGAATGTCCCCGTGACGGTCGAAAATGCCGAAGGTATCGGCGTGCTTGAGCACACGGGTGCCGGTATCGGCGATGGACGCGTTGGCGCGGATATAGGCCTGCCCCTTGATTTCGATCACATCGCTCATAAGGCGGCGGTCCTGGGCAGGGCGGCGGCATGCATCAGCCTGTCATAAACCGCGAGGTAATCCCTGGCCATGCGCGAGGCGGTGAACCGCTTTTCGAACACGGCGCGGCAACGTTTCCGGCTCAAATGGGAAACATTGTTTACGGCCTCAACCGCTTCCTTCACATTTTCCACGACGAATCCGGTGACGCCGGGTTCAATCAACTCGGGCACCGAACCTCGGGCGCGCGCAATCACCGGCGTGCCGCAGGCCAGCGCTTCGATCATCGCCAATCCAAACGGCTCGGGCCAATCAATCATGAACAGCAGCGCCACGGCGTTTCCCAAAAACTCATTTTTCTCCGATTCCCCGATTTCACCGATGAATTCCACGCCGTTATGCAACAAGGGCTTGATAATTGCGTCATAATAGTCCTGATCCACCCTGTCCACCTTGGCGGCGATTTTCAGCGGCACGCCGGCCAGTTTGGAGACTTTGATAGCGTCTTCGATTCGTTTTTCAGGACTGATACGACCCAGAAAAGCGAGATATTTCCCGGGTTTTTCGCATGGTCTGTATAGTTTTTCGGGGACGCCGTGATAAACCGTTGCCTGCCAGCAGGCCCAGGGCAACGGCGCGCGTTGGCGGTCGGAAATGGAGATGACCGGCTCATCATGGAACTCCCGGTATAAGTTATACAGGTTTGGAATGTCCAACCGGCCATGCAGCGTGGTGACATGCGGTGTTCTCATGCGGCGCAGCAGGGGAAACATCCCGTAATCAATATGAGAATGCACCACGTCGAATTCGCCCGCGTCCTGGTAAATCCGCTCCGCCAGAAAGATATGGTCGGCATGAGGGTCCACGCTGGTTTTGTCCAGTCTCAATGCGTGCCGGCAAACGGAGCGCAAGACAGCTTTGGTGGAGGAATCGCCGCTGGCATAAAGCGTGACATCATGTCCCAAGTCCACGAGCGCCTCCGTGAGGTAGGAAACGACGCGCTCCGTCCCGCCGTAAAATTTCGGCGGCACGCTTTCATAAAGCGGCGCAATCTGCGCAATCTTCAAACGTCCCTTGCTTGGCATCTCCATAGCAAAACCCCTCACATACTAGCCTACTCCGAACACGAATTCAAATGGCTGCTCACCCCCCACCCTCGCCAAGCGCCACGCGAATTGGTCACAACGTCCGGGCGGCAGGATGCCGCCCTCCACGTCAGGCAGGGATGCCCGACGCTACGATGATTTAACGGAGGCGGTTTTTTCAGAGCGGCAACGACTTTCCAAGCGTGTCGAAATATCCGGGAGCGCCTTTTTTGAGATTGGACTTTGAAACCGCGGTTCACCAAAATGCCTCATGCCCCAGCCGGCGGAATCAAAAATCCAATTTTCGCTCGCCGCCCTCATTTTAATCGCCGCGTTCGCCTTCATCACGTTTTACCGTCTCGGCGTTCGGCCGTTGCAGGACTATGACGAGGCGATTTACGCCCAAGTCGCGCGCGAGGCGATGCAGAACGGCAACCAACTCGGTTTCACCTGGATGGGCAATCCGCCGATGCATCGCACTGAAATGTGGTTCGAGAAACCCCCGGTGCTGATTTGGTTGACGGAACTTTCCTATGCAATTTTTGGCGTCAACGAATTCGCCGCGCGGTTTTGGCCGGCGCTTTTGGCCGTCCTGACGCTGCCGCTGGCCTTTCTTTTTGCCAGGGCGTTGTCGCAATCCCATGCCGCGGCTTTCTTCGCCGTCGCCGCTTTCTTCGCCGCTTTTCAATTCGACGATGATGCCCGCATCATGCAAATGGACATCCCGGTCGGATTTTTTGTTTTGTTGGCGCTATTCGCGTTTTGGCGGGCCCGGGAAAATCCCAAATTCCAGTTACTATTTTGGGGCACGCTTGCCTTTGGCCTGATGATTAAAAGCGTCATTGGCCTGTTGCCGCTGCCCGTCATTTTTCTCTTTTCCCTGTTCTCGAGGGATTTCGGCTGGCTCAAAAATAAAAACTTCTGGTTCGGCCTGCTGTTGTTCCTTGTCCTTATCCTGCCGTGGCACATCATTGAAAGCATCCGCTACGGCCGGGAATTCTGGCATCAATATCTGTTTTATCATTTGCTGGAACGCTATTCCGGCGCGTTGGAGGGAAACAGCGGTCCGTTTTCATTCTATCTCGGCATTTTCTGGCGGGAACAAATCTTCTTTTGGGGCGCGGCGTCGGCCCTGGTTGTTTTTGCGGTGAAATCATTCAAGTTGCCGGCCTATTTGTTCATTACGGTGGCGCTCCTGTTCATCTTTTTCTTTTTCAGCGAGGCCGGGACGAAATTGCCGCCGTATATTCTGGTCATCTATCCGTATGCGGCGATTGCGATGGGACTGGCGCTGGCTGATTTCTCGCAGTGGCTCGGAAAATTCCAAAAACATCTGGGCAACGCGGCGGTAACGGCGGCGGTATTGGTTTTGGTTGTTTCAGGATTCCAAAATGCGCGGGCGAATCTGGTGGCGGAAATCACTCCTCAATTGGTCTCGGACAAGGCGGTCGGTGAATACCTGAAGACCCATTGTTTGAACGAGCCGGTTTATTATTACTCGCTCATTCGTCTCAAGCCTTCCATTATTTTTTACTCCGATCGGACGGTGGGCTATTTCGCCGATTACCAGAAATCGCCGCCGGCGGGGCCGTTTGCGTTAATCGCGCCAAACGCGCCGAATTTCCCGGACAAGACCGTTCTATATTCCGCCGAAACGGAAAAGGTTTACCAGATTGGAAAACCGTTTTAGCCGCAACGCGAAAAACAAATTAACCGCAAGCCCCGAAAGCTTTCGGGGCAGGATGACGCGGGTAATCGCGGATGGGATACAAAGACGGAGAAAATAACCGCGGATGGGCACGGATGGACACGGATTTTTTTACCAGACCCCACGGAATTTAACCACAGCCACCTTCGTCACTGAGGTTATGGCGGACAGGGAACGCGGAAAGTAGAGGGGCTTGGCGGGCTTTGCGTGAGATTGAACCGCTTCGTTCCGGCTTAGGCACGCTCCATGTATTTACCCGTGCGGGTGTCCACTTTGATCTTTTCGCCCGTCTTGATGAACAACGGCGCCTGGAGGGTAATGCCCGTCTCAACGATTATCGGCTTTTGAACGTTGTTTGCCGAATCGCCGCGTATCCCCTCCGGCGCCTCGGTGACCGTCAACACCACCGATGACGGCAGTTCAATCGAAACCGCCTTTTCCTCAACAAAGGTCACCGTCACCTGTCCATTTTCCACCAGGTAATTCTTTGCATCGCCGACGAGTTCCTCCGCCAGCGTCACGGATTCGTAAGATTCCGGATCCGTAAAAACATAGTCGGCGCCGTCCTTATAGCTGAATTCCATTTTTTTGGCGATCATCGGCACCGGCTCGATGCGTTCGGTGGAACTGAACCGCACGTCGGACGATTTGCCGGTGCGAATGCTGCGGAGCGTCGCCTGCACGAACGCGCGCAGATTGCCCGGGGTGCGGTGTTGCATGTCCAAAACCACCGAAATGTCGCCGTTGTAATTTATCGCCATACCGCGGCGAAGATCATTTGCTGTTGCCATAATTTAAATCTTTGCGCCGGATTTTTGTACGACGCGAGCCGGGGAAAATACCCGATTTCAGGTTGAACGCAAGTGCCGTTTTCTGTCAATAGTTGGCTGTCGCCGACAGTGAATAACCTGTCCTTGACATCCCCAACCTTTTGTGGGATACAAGTGGGCGACCACTATTAGCTGTGGTTTTATGCGTTGCCCAAAGTGCGGCTGTCAGGACGATAAAGTGATTGATTCACGCGCCTCGCGCGAAGGCGCCACCATCCGGCGTCGTCGCGAATGCGGCAAATGCGGTTTCCGTTTCACAACTTACGAGGAAGTGGAGCACGAAGGGTTGATGGTGGTGAAGCGTGACGGGCGCCGCGAAGAATTCTCGCGCGAAAAACTTTTGGCCGGCATCAAAAAAGCCTGTCAAAAGCGGCCAGTGCCCTTAAAGGCGATGGAAGACCTTGTGGACCATGTCATCACCGCTGTCACTGAAAAATTTGAAAGCGAAGTGCCTGGAGAATTCATCGGCAAAATGGTCATGGACGGCCTGCGCGGTCTCGACGCGGTGGCCTATGTCCGGTTTGCCAGCGTCTATCGCCGCTTTGAAGAAGCCACGGACTTTGTCCAGGAAGTTAAAAAATTGGAGGCCGCCAAATGATTGCTCTTCATTCTGATTGTCTTCTCTTTGAACTGGCGAGCGGCGAAAGTGTGCCCTGCTCGGCCGAGATGATTTGCATCGAAGTCATCACCAGCTCCGAAAACCTGGTGGATCCAGAAATGTTGCGTCACGCCGCCGCGTCTGTTTTCCATTATTTCAAAACCGAACTGGGCCGGGAAACCGTCACGGTGGGCGAATTTGCCGCGGCGTTGGAAAAAGTCCTGCGGACGCTCGGCCTGACCATCCGCGCCGCGGACGCGGAACGGGAGCGGGAAATTTTCACCGCTGACTTGCGTCTGCTGGCCCGCGAATCCGGAGACAACCTGGAATTGTTCTTCTATCCGCGATTACGCGATGAATTGCGCTGGCACCTCCGCCAATCCCCGCGCGTGCTCCGGTTCCAGGGGCTGCGCGGCTGCGTCAAGCAACTGGCGGGCGCGCGCCGCTGGAGTTCGCGCTGTGACCAAATGCAGGAGCAAATCGTCGAATACCTGCGTCGTTGCCTCACCGCCGAACCGGAGCCGCGCGATTGCGCGCTGGTGGTGGAATAGCCAGCAAAGCTGGAATGACTAATGACGAAACTATAATGCCTAAAAAAGCCCGGTGAAAACCCTGTTTGAAAAAATCGTAGCGCGCGAAATCCCCGCTGTCATTGTCTATGAGGATGAATTGGTCCTTGCGATTCGCGATATCAATCCCCAAGCGCCGGTCCATGCGTTGATTTTTCCAAAGGCCGCCTTGCCCCGGATTGCCGAAGCGAAGGCCGGGGACAAGGATTTGCTGGGTCATTTATTACTCAAGGCCGCCGAAGTGGCGGCCAAGTTGGGACTTGCGACCGGCGGATACCGGCTGGTCATCAACAACGGCGCCAACGGTGGCGAGACCGTGCCCCATTTGCACGTCCATATCCTCGGCGGACGCCACATGGACTGGCCCCCGGGATAACCAGGCAGGAGACGACGCAGGGAGCCTCAAATTTCCTTGGGTTTCAAACCTGGTCAGAGACTCCTTTGGTCGTCTCCCGCCGCCGAATGAGTTGGCGCATTGCCAGACCAACCGGTTTCGGTCCGGGCGACCGGCAACGATTGACGCGGCAAGCCGGCAAAATTCCAACCGTTTTTAGTTGCATCCCTCCGTGAATCATTTAAATTGCAAATAATTTGCAATTAAAATTGTCTGGAGATTATGAAGTCATTGAACGACGCCAGAGGGCGGTTTCCTCTTCGCATTTCGCCAGCCAGGCTGGCGGTCCTGGGCATTAGTCTGCTCGCTGGTCTTTTGGCTGGCTGCGCCAAAAAAGAAACGGCCCAATCGGGTGCGACGAAAGTGAGCATTGTCGCCGCCGAAAATTTTTACGGCGGGGTGGCAAAACAGATTGCCGGAAATTCCGCGAAGGTCACCAGTATCCTGAGCAATCCCAATCAGGACCCCCACGAATTCACCACCGAGGCCGCCACGGCTTTTGCCGTCGCGAATGCCGACATAGTAATCTACAACGGTATTGGCTATGACGACTGGATGGGCAAGCTCCTCGGCGTCCAGGGCAAACCCGGGCGAATTGTCATCCGCGTCGCCGACTTGATAGGAGCCAAGCCTGGCGACAATCCGCACATTTGGTATGATCCGCGCACGATGCCGGCGTTGGCGGCAAAGCTTGCGGAAATAGTGAAGCGACCTGACAATCTTGCCGCCTTTCAAAAAGAAATGAGTTCCGTCACGTCAAAAATCGCTGAAATCAAATCCGCCCACAGCGGGACGGTCGTTACCGCCACGGAGCCGGTCTTTGGCTATATGGCGGCTGCGCTGGGTTTTAAAATGGAGAATTACGGTTTCCAGCTTGCGGTGATGAATGACACCGAAATCAGTTTCCAACAAGCGTCTGATTTTGAGAAAAGCCTGCACGACAAATCAATGAAGATTCTTTTCTATAACAGCCAGGTTTCCGACCCGGTGACCCAACGCATGCGGGAAGTAGCCGAAAAGTGCGGCGTTGCCGTCGTCGGCGTCAGCGAGACGCAACCGCCGGATGCCAAAGACTACGTGGATTGGATGCTGACGGAATTAAACGATGTGGAGACAGCTTTACAAACAGGCCATTGACACCCGCGATTTCCATAACGAATATTGGCGTTCGTCTTGGCGGATGTGAGATTCTGCGGGGAGTGAATGCGGAAATCGCGCCAGGCGAATTTGTGGGCGTGTTTGGGCCGAACGGCGCCGGCAAATCCACATTGATGCGGTGCATTCTGGGCCTCACGCCGCTCAATTCGGGATCCATTTCCGTTTTTGGAGAACGGCCGGGGCAGGCGAACCGCGTCATCGGTTATATGCCCCAGTCGCGGACCACGCTGGAAGGCTCGGCGTTGACTGCGCGCGCGCTCGTCTCGGCGGTGGAAGGTGGGAATCGTTGGGGACTGCCGTGGAACGGCCGGACGGCTCGCGCCGAAGTGGAGCGCGCCATTGAGCTGGCGGGCGCGGAGGAATATGCCAATCGCCGTTTCTCGGTGCTGTCCGGCGGGGAAAAACAGCGCATTGCCCTGGCCCAGGCGCTGCTCGGCAAGCCGCGCCTGCTCATTCTCGATGAGCCTCTCGCCAGCCTGGACCCGCGGAACCAAATGCGAATGGTCGAAAGCGTCGCCCAAATCAAAGCAAACACCGGCGCGGCCATTCTCTTTATCGCGCACGACGTCAACCCGCTTCTCAAGGTGATGGACCGGGTGATTTACGTCGCCGGCGGCGGGGCTGCCGTCGGCTCGCCGGACGAAATCATTACCAGCGCGGTTTTGAGCAAACTTTACGGCACTGAAATCAACGTCGTTCGCGCCGAGGGAAAAATCTTTATCGTCGCCGCCGAGGGCAATGTGATCGAGGCCGCCCACCATGATTGAACAAATCCATTATTATTTGTCCTATGACTTCGTACGCAACGCGCTCGTCGCCGGCTCGCTGGCCGCCGTTCTGGGCGCGGCGGTCGGTTATTTTGTGGTAGTCCGCAAAGTCAGCTTTGCCGCGCATTCGCTGGCGCATATCGGATTCACCGGCGCCACGGGCGCCGCATTGGTCGCATTGACTCCCTTGGAAGGAATGCTGATTATTTCCGTGCTGGCGGGCATGATGATGGGCGCGACGGGAAACCGGCTGCAACGCAGTGACATGGCGATCGGCATGACACTTTCGTTTTGTTTGGGCGTGGGCACTTTGTTTCTCGTGCTGTACAAAGGATTCGCCGGACAGGCCACCGCCATACTATTCGGAAATATTTTTGGTGTCTCGCATTACCAGATCATCCAAACACTGATTCTCTCCGCCGTCAGCCTCGGAACTTTGCTGCTTTTTTCGCGAAGACTTCTTTTTGCCAGCGTCCAGCCTGATTTGGCCGAGGCGCGCGGCGTTTCGCTCTCCACCCTGGCCATGGTTTTCATGGTGATACTCGCGATCTCCGTCACCCTCGCCAGTCAAGTCGTCGGCATCCTTCTGGTTTTCACGCTCATCATCGGCCCGGCCGGCGTGGCGACAAGGTTTTGCCGGAATTTTTGGTCCGGGCAGATAACTTCCGTCGTCATCGGGTTGTTTGCCGTTTGGATGGGAATTCTGCTCGCGTGTTTTACAAGCTGGCCGCCGAGCTTTTGGATTACGGCCATCCTTTTCGTTTTTTATCTGATGACCGAGGCCGTCTGCCGGTTCGTTTTGAGGATGGAATGACCACCCTGCATTTTGAACAAACGCACTCAATCTTGAGACCACGGCGATGCTTCTTGACGGTGGAATCCGGATCAGTGGGTTGGAATGGCATCATCAGATCATTTGTTCCCAAGGACAGGCTCGATGAAGGACGAAAATTTAATTTGCATCCGAGTGATTGCGGCCTATCCTGCACTCGATGGATGCATTACACAACAACCAAAGGAGACATATATGAGTGACTGCAATAAACATCAAAATCATCCCCACCAACACGGTCCCGGGTGCGGACACACCGCCATTGAACATGAAGGCCACACCGATTATTTGCACGAAGGACACCTTCATCACGTGCATGGCGACCATGTGGATGAACACATCGTCAGCGTCAGCCAAGCCAATCCCAACGGATGCACGAACGCCGCCACGGGGCACGAAGCGAAACATATTCATGGTCCGAATTGCGGACATCAGGCGGTTCCGCACGGCGACCATGTGGATTACCTGGTCGGCGGCCGGCTGCATCATCCGCATGGGGATCATTGCGACGACCACGGGGCCGTTAAAGTTGTTTCGTAGGAATTGGTGCCATCGCGGCCCTGTTCAAACGACCGGGGCGCCCGCGGCGCGATGCTAGAAATAATTTTCATTTGCGTATTGCAAATTATTTGCATTTGTCCAAGTATGGCGTGCATGGCAATCGCGCGAACCGCGTCAATACCACCCGCGACCAGCCTTTCCGACATGGGGAAGGCGCTGTTTGTGGCATTGAATCTGCTTATGATAACGGTCGTGTTTTATCTCCGAACCTCGTTAATTTCCTTGAATGACGGCATGGTCAAAACCAGATGCCGGCTCACGTTCCGGTCGTGTATTGAATTTTTGTTTTTTTTATCGCGACGATCACGTTCGCGATTCACGCCACGGTCAGGCTTTGGCAGGCCCTGAAACCATAAAAAGTTGAAAAAAACATTGCCATCCATCCGTGTTTTTGTAAAGTGCAAACGATTTGCAATTAAGGTGTTCCTCTTTTACCAGCTCAATCGCCGGGCGCGCGGATACGTGCATCGCGCGACCGGAGGACTGACCCTTGCGGTCTGGTTGCTGGTGAGTGTCGCGGAAATCTGTCCGCCGGTGCATGCCTGGCTCCACGGCGGTTCGATTCCCGACGACGATGATTGCGCGGTGGTGGCCATTGCGCTGGGCCATGTGGATTCGGGGACGTGCGATGTTCCTGCCGTTACGCCCGTTCATTGGGTGGCAATCGAAACGCGAGCGGAGGTGTCCACTTTTGTCATCCTTGATAAAAACCTTCCCCAAAGCCGCGCGCCGCCCGCCGCCCGCCCTGTTTCCTGATTTGGTTGGTTCAGGCGAATTGCTGCGTCTGAAAACATTGTCCGTTGAACCGAATCTTTGCGAGGCAGGCTTCGCAAAGCGCGGGTTTTGAAGCCCGTGAAAGCGGTTGTGTTTTGAATTAGACTGGTGGAACAGGCCTTCGCTCCGAATGCTTTTTGAAACGGCCTGTCACGGTGGGCAAATAACCCGCCATTCGCCATCCAAATTTCGGACGCGACCGCGGCAGTCAAGACTTTAACCTTTTTGAAAATTATGAAAACATTTGCAGAAAAACACAGATGGAAGCGCAGAAAGCAGTGGAGGGGGAATTGGCCGGGTCTGGCCATGATATTATCTCTGGCAATCGTTGGCGGCGGCCAGGCAGTGGGGCAAACAACCGATGTAACCGGGGCAAACGGCTTAACACCCAATGCCCCACCGGCGGCCTCAAGCGATTCGACGAATGCGATTGTGGCTGGCGGGACGACAAACGTGGCGAATCTGGGGACGGTGACGGTGATTGGCCAGTTGAACCAGACGCGCAGTCAGATTTTGACGAGCGTGGGCGCGACGGCGTACACGCACACGGAAGCGGACGTTCAGGCGCAGTCTCAGGGCGAAAACGCACCCCTGGTGCAGGTCCTGCTGCGTTCGCCCGGTGTTGCGGAAGATTCAGCGGTAAGCGGCAACCTCCACGTGCGCGGCGAACATGCCAATTTGCAATATCGGATTGACGGCATCCTTCTGCCTGAAACGCTCACAGGATCATTCGGCTTGGTGCTCGACCCCCGCTTTATTGATTCCGTGACACTCATTGACGGCTCGCTGCCGGCCGAATACGGTTTTCGCACGGCCGGGATCATTGATATCCAGACCAAGACCGGCGCGTTTGCGCCGGGAGGCGAGGTGGACCTATACGGCGGGAGTTTTAACACATTCCATCCGAGCTTCGAATACGGCGACACAGAAGGGCCATGGGATTATTTTGTAATGGGCAGTTACAATGAAACCGACCTGGGTCTGGAAAACGCGACGAACACAGTCAACGCAATCCACGACCATAGCGACCAATATAAGGCATTTATCTATGCTTCGCGCCTTTTAAGCGATACCAGCCGCGTCACGATCATGGGCGGGGCTTCATACAGCACCTTTCAGATTCCGGATAGTCCAGTGAACGTAGCCACCACGGCCAATGGGACTCCTTACTACCCAAATATGACCGGGACAGTCGATACGAACTGGGCTGACCTCAACGAAAATCAGGTGGAACAGGATTATTTTACCATGGTAGCCCTTCAGGAGTCGTACGGCGACTTCAATTATCAACTGTCCGCCTATGGCCAAATCAGCGGCATCCATTTTCTTCCCGACCCAGACGGCGACCTCGTCTTCGACGGCGAGGCGAGTGACGTGGACCGCAATTTGTATTCAGACGGCATCGAATTGGATGCCAGCTACGAAATCGGGGACAAGCATACTCTTCGATTCGGCGGGCTGCTGCTGGATGAATATTTGACGGATGACAATGCCACAACGGTCTTCGCCATTGACCCTGCCACCGACACCCCAACCGGCACTCCATACCCCATCGTCCAAAACTTCGTAGCCAACGCCATCTTCGCGGGCGCGTACTTGCAGGACGAATGGAAGATTCTGCCCCGAGTTACGGTCAACTACGGCGCGCGCTTTGACGAGTATTACAGCACTTTCGACAAAGAAAACCAGCCCAGCCCGCGCATCAATCTCATTTACAAGCCGACCGACTCGACGACGTTGCACGCCGGCTATTCCCGTTTCTTCACGCCGCCGCCGCTCGAAAACGTCCCGGCGGCCAACCTCGCCCCTTTCAACAACACATCCGGGGCAACCGCCGTGACAGAGGATACCACCGTGAAGGCCGAACGCGCCAATTATTTTGATGCCGGCATTTCGCAAAAAATCGGTGAACACCTTCAATTGGGCGTGGACGCCTATTACAAAACCGCCCACGACCAGATTGATGACGGATTGTTCGGTCAAACGCTCATTCTTTCGGCGTTTAATTATACAAAGGGCCGTGTCAGAGGCGTCGAATTCACCGGCAGCTACGACTTGGGCGGCTTTTCCACCTACGCCAACGTGGCCGTCTCAAAAGCGCAAGGCGAGGGCGCGCAGTCGGCGCAATTTCTATGGCCCGATCAGGCCGTCATTAATTACGTCAACAGTCACTGGATCTATCTTGACCACGATCAATTCATCTCCGCCAACGTCGGGGAGTCGTATCTGTGGAGACAATCCGAGACAAAGAGCGCATTGTTTTATGTGGACGCCATTATCGGCACCGGTTTACGCCAGGACGGCCCCGGGACTATACCGGGTGACCCCGCCGATCTGATTCCCAACGGCTCGAGCGTGCCCGAATACTACAACCTCAACATGGGCGCGGAGGAGGATTTCAGAATTCCGCACAATCACATTTTGAAAGCCCGCGTCGATGTCGTCAACATTACTGACAACAGCTATGCCCTCCGCAGCGGCACCGGCGTGGGTGTCAACGCCCCACAGTACGGCGAACGCCGCGGCTTTTTCGGCTCAATCGGCCTTACCTTTTGAACTGAAAACAAGTTGGGGGCCGCGTTTTCCTCCGGCGCGGTCTCCAACCTTTTAAATCAATGAATAATATTGTTCAGTCCTTTTTCCAGCGGCATCCTCATTTGCCTGGGGAGCGCGCCCGCCCCGGGCACAGTTTCGATCGCCTTGCTCGAAACATCGATAACATTTTGTTTTTTTCCGGACTCTTGCCAGTCATATCCGGTCAATGTTTGCCGGCATTTTCAAACACGCGGGTCAACCGGATGATCGAGTAAATGAACGTGGACGCAAATCAAACACCCTCCGGACTGAGGGACGAGCCGGCCCGGCACTCGTTGCCATCAACGCGGCGCGATCCGAACCGGACACTCGCGAGGGTGAATTCGATTTGCCTCCTTTTCCCGCCGGCCAAAATCGCTGGAAAATGGTTAATCGTAAATTGCGTTTATCCAGACAAAATAGGGTTGACGCTTGACAATGAATGTTGTAGCTATTGCTACATGTTATTGATTCCACTACAATCAAGGTCGCGTTCGGCGGGCGCAAGCCCCCGCAAAAAAATGGCAAGCGCACGGCAGCGGTCGCCCCGGGATTCGGCCACGATTGCCGCCATGAAAATGAATTTCGTGCCCGTTTTTCTCTGCCTGTTCGCGGCGGTCGCCGCCCGGGCCGAGCCAACAAACGAACCCGCCGCGCAGGCGTCTTCCCCGCCGGGGACTGAGAAAATATCGCCGCCGGCCGGTCAAAATGGCGGGGCGACCGGAACGAATGCCCCGATTGCATTGCCGTCCATAACCGTCACGGCGGATCTCGACCTGGCGCGCGACCAGATTGCGCCCGATTTGGGGGCGGTCACTTATACGATTGGTCAAAATCAGATCAAGGCCACAAGCCAGGGGGCAAATTCTTCGTTTCAGCAATTGTTGCTGCATGCGCCAGGCGTTGTGGAGGATGAATTCGGCGAGGAGCATGTCCGCGGTGATCACGGCGATATCCAATATCGCATTAACGGCGTTTTGCTGCCGGAAAGTTTGAATGGTTTCGGGCAGGAAATTGACCCGCACATGATCAATTCGGTCACGTTGATTGATGGCACGTTGCCGGCCCAGTTTGGCGACCGCACGGCCGGCATTATTGATGTCACCACCAAGACGGGCGCTCAACTCAACGGGACCGACGTTTCACTTTATGGCGGCAGTTATGACACGATTCATCCTTCCGGCTCATTCGGAGGCACGACGAGCAATTTGGATTACTTTGTCACAGTTTCCTACCTGCATGACAACCTGGGGATTGACAACCCCATGGACAATTCCTCGCCAATACATGACATCACCGACCAGGAGAAAGCCTTCGGTTATTTCTCATACCTCCTCGATAACACCAGTCGGCTGACATTGCTCATGAGCGCTTCTTACGGGGATTTCGAGATTCCCGACACGGCGGGGCAATCGCCGGCCTACACCGACAGTGCCAGCAGCGAGGCGCCCAATTCGTCCGATATCAATGAAAACCAAAATGAACAGAATTATTATGCGGTCCTGTCCTACCAGAAATCCGTCGGCGCTTTTTCGGGCCAGCTCTCGGCGTTCACCCGCTACGCCGACATCCAATTTTCTCCTGATCCGGTGCAGGACCTGCTCTTTGACGGCATTGCCGGGAACATAGAAAACAGCGATCTTGCCAATGGAGTGCAATTGGACACCGAATATGCATTGAATGAGCGTCACACACTCCGGGCTGGTTTGCAGGCAAATTATGAGACGGAGACACTTGATACCAGCTCTTCCGTATTTGGGTCCAGCGATCAATTTTCACCCAGCGGAACCGATGAGGAATTGCCAACGATGAGGCCCTTGCAATCGTCAACCGCTCCGGAGCCTATCGTTGCCAACAGCGGCAACAGTGGGTTGATTTCAGGCATTTATTTGCAGGATGAATGGCAGTTGACTGACCGATTGACCCTGAATTACGGCGCGCGTTACGACCGTTTCGAGGTTTCATTTGACCACGAAGACCAGATCAGTCCGCGCGCCAATCTGGTCTGGCAAATCAACGAGGCCACCACCGCGCACATCGGCTATGCGCGATATTTCATGCCTCCGACCTTGCAATATATTCCCCCCTCTTACGTCACGGCGTTCGAACACACCACGGACGCCCCTTTCAACGCCGAAGATGATCCGCAGAAAGTGGAACGGGATCATTATTTTGACGCCGGCATCTCCCGGCAAATCACCAAAGCGTGGCAGGTCAACGGGGACTCTTTCCTGAAACTGGGCCGACAAGTTCTAGACGACGGCCAATTTGGTTC
>DATJSQ010000070.1:0-44760 GCA_035503995.1 Verrucomicrobiia bacterium
CGATCTGGTTGCCCCCGGCGGGATTGCCCTGGTCTCCAATGTCCACGTCAACAATCCGTCCCGAGGCTGGATGGAATACATGGTGGACTGGAACTTGATCTACCGCGACGCCACCCTGATGGACGAAATCATTTCACCGGACATTCCCAAAGATCAAATCCGGACCTTTGTCGAGGAAACCGGCGTTAATATATTCGCCGAAATCCGCAAACCCGAAAATGCCTGAACTCCAAGCCCCAATTTCAAATGAGATCCAGCAGGCGTTTTCAAAAAACGAACTGGCCGTCTGGGTAAGGAATTTTCGCACCGCCTCCCTCCTGGCATTCCTGTTCATGCCCGCCGGTGCGACCTTGGACCGGGCGGTTTATCCAAATTACTGGAGAGAGTTTTTTGCCCTCCGGCTCGCCTGCTCCGGCACGTTGCTGTTCCTGTGGTGGCTGGTTAAAACCCCGATCGGTCTCCGGTGTTATCGGTTCCTCGGCTGGCTGATGCCAGCGATGCCCACGGCCTTGATGTCGTATATGATTTATGCCACCGATGGCAGCGACTCTCCCTATTATGCCGGTTTGAATTTGGTATTGTTAGGCGCCGCAATGCTTCTCCGCTGGACTCTTTTGGACAGCATCATCATATTCCTCGAAGTTTTGGTCATGTATTTGCTGGCCTGTTTTTTCCACGGACCCATTCACAGTCAGGGAATGTTTTTTAACAATCTCTATTTTATTTTTGTTACCGGAGTCTTTGTCATCTTCGGCAGCTATTTTTACAACCAATTGCGGTTTCGCGAATTTGCGTTTCGTTTTGAACTGGACAAAAACAAAAGCGAATTGGAAGAAACCAATCGCAAGCTGGTCGAACTCGACCAGATCAAGAGCCGCTTCTTTGCCAATATCAGCCACGAAATGCGCACACCACTGACTCTGCTTCTCGGCCCGTTGGAAACACTGATGCAACGATTTAAGGATTCCTTCGACGAGCATTCGCATGATCTCCTGGCCACCATGCACGCCAACGGCATGAGACTCCTGAAACTGATTAACGATTTGCTCGACCTCATCCGCATGGAAGCCGGCCGCATGGACATCAAACACGAGCCTCTTGTGGTTGGCGCTTTCATCAAAGGCCTGGCCAGCGCGATCCGCCAAGTTGCCTTGAACAAACACGTCACGGTCGAAACGGAGGTGGATCCGCAATTGACCGCGATTCTGGCCGACCGCGACAGGCTCGAAAAAATCCTCCTTAACCTGCTCTTTAACGCGTTGAAATTCACGCCTGAGGGCGGCAGTGTCCGGCTCCAAATTGAAAAGCAAAAAAACGAATTGGTGCTGATCGTCAGCGACACCGGCATCGGCATCGCCGAAAAGAATTTGCCGTTTATTTTTGACCGCTTTTGGCAGGCGGACAGTTCGTCCCGCCGGAAATACGCCGGGGTGGGCATCGGTTTGGCGCTGGTGAAAGAACTGACCGAAATGATGGGAGGGAGCGTCAAAGTGAAAAGCACGGAAGGCAAAGGCACCACCTTCACAGTGCGATTGCCTTGCGAGCTCTGCGCGATGCCGGCCAAACCGCAGATTTCAGGGCCTTTGCCCGCCGGTGGGGCCGCTGAAGCTTCCGACGAATGGCTTGCCAATTTGTATCGCCGCGCCGAATTATTCCCCGCCGTTACCGCCATACGCGGCAAAGCGCCCCCGGCGAATCTGGCTGGACGGCGCGCCGTGGTGCTGGTCGCCGACGACGAGCCGGACATGCGCCGCTATTTGAAATCGGAATTGGACGCCGATTACGACGTTCTCGAGGCGGAAGACGGCTTGGAGGCGCTGGACAAGGCCGCCGGATTTCTGCCGGACATAATTTTGCTGGACATGATGATGCCGCAAATGGACGGCCTGGATGCCTGCCGCGAATTGCGACGACGCGAGCAAACCATGAACATACCCATCATTCTGCTTACGGCCCGCGCCGACGAAGAAACCAAATTTGACGCGCTGGAAATCGGCGCGAATGACTTCCTGGCCAAGCCATTCTCTTCAACCGAATTGCAGGCCCGCATCAAAAATCTCATCGAGTCTCATCATTACCAGCGCAATTTGTCCAAACAAAACGTCGCCCTCACCTCGGCCATCGAGCAAATCAAGGAAACCGAAATGCAACTGGTGCAATCGGAAAAACTCGCGTCGCTCGGTCGCATGAGCGCCGGCATCATCCATGAAATCAACAACCCGTTGAATTACACCCTCACCGGCCTTTTTTCCCTCCGAAACAAGGGCAAGCTGCTGGCCCCCGACCAGCGGGCCGAGTACGACGAGATCCTCAATGATGTCGAAGAAGGTGTCAAACGCGTGCGTAATATCGTCTCGGACCTGCGCGCCTTCACTCACCCCGGCGGCGGTGGGGGCGAAATGGTGGACGTGGGCGACGCCGTGGATGCCGCGCTTCGATTTTTGGCTGGCGAATGGAAAGGGAAAGTCCATATTGAAAAAGATCTGGCCGCGCATCTGGCCGTGTGGGCGAACCGCAATAAACTGGTTCATGTCCTGGTCAACCTTCTCCAGAATTCGATTGATGCGCTGGCTGAGAAAAATTTCAGCGGCGGCGCGCAACGGACCATCTGGATTGAAGGCCGCACGGAAGGGGACCGGGGCGTGATTGTCGTTCGTGACAATGGCCCGGGCATTGCGCCACAAGTGGCGGATAAAATTTTTGATCCGTTCTTTACGACGAAGGACGTGGGAAAGGGCATGGGACTGGGCTTGAGTATTTGTTACCGGATATTGCATGGTTATGGCGGAACAATTTCGGTGAAGAGCGAACCTGGCAAAAATTGCCAATTTACCCTCGAATTGCCGGTAAAGGAAATTCCGGCGGAAATGGAAGAACAAAATGGACAACTTTTACGACTATAAAAAATTTGCCATCCTTTACGTGGATGACGAGGAAAAATCGCTGTCGAATTTTTCGCGCGCGTTTGGCCAGGAATTCCGCGTCTTTACCGCGGCTACGGCCCAGGCCGGCTTCGCCCTGCTTCAAAAAAATGCCGACGAACTCGGTCTGCTGATGACTGACCAACGGATGCCGGGCGAAAAGGGCGTCTGGCTCTTGGAAAAGGCGCGGAACTTCCGCCCTAATATCCTGCGGGTCCTTGTGACCGCTTATTCGGACATGGACGCGGCCATTGCCGCCGTCAACAGCGGCGCCATTTACAAATATGTCACCAAACCATGGGACCCGCCCCAACTGGAATTGACCCTCCGCCAGGGTCTGGAGTTCTTTATGGTGCAGACTGAACGCGACCAGTTGTTACGTGAAAAAATGTCCGTGCTGCGCAACATGTTGATCGCCGACCGTGTTGTCAGCCTCGGTTTGCTCGCCGCCGGCTTGAGCCATCAGATTCGCAATTCCCTCGTCGCCGTGAAAACCTTTCTCGATCTGGCGCCAAAAAAAATGGCCGAGGAGCGCGCCAGCGCCAACGGCCTGCGCAATCCCGATTTTTGGAAGGATTACCATCAGAACGTCCAGTCCCAAATTGAAAAAATCAACGGCTTGCTCAAGGACTTGTGGACCGCCTCGGAAAATTCCGCCACGCCGTTCGCCGATGAAATCTCGTTGCGCGACGTGCTCGTCGAAACACTCGAAGGCTTCCGCGAGCAATTTGCCAGCCGGCGGCTTGTGGTGGAACTGCACGTTCCGGAGTCGTTGCCCAAGCTGAGGGTGGACAAGGCCAAATTCAGACGGTTGTTTGAATTGATTCTCAAAGAGGAATTGGCCACCTTGCCGGCTGGCTGCAAAATTGCTTTTGCCGCCGAATTGCAAGGCGGCGCCAAACCGGAAATTCTCGTCAAAATCAGCGACAATGGCCCCGGCCTGCCTCCCGACGCCTTGCGCGTCGTCTTCGATCCTTTCGTGGTCAGCGAATCCGTTCCCAGCGAATATGGCATTAATTTAATGGCCTGTTTTTTCATCGTTCATCATCACGGTGGGAGCATTGACGCCAAGAGTTCGCCCGGGGGCGGCACCAATTTCAGGATTCGCCTGCCACTGCACCCGGAACGCGCCGCCGTGGAAACTCCAAACCAGGATGATTTTTTGCAAAAGGCGCTGCTGAACGAAGACCTATGGAAAAAACTGACCTCCGGCAGTTAAACCGGGTCGGGTTGAAGGACCGGAAAGCCCTTGCCGTAAATTCAACAATACTTGCCCCACCCGCGCCGCGCCGAATACCCTGTGCGAGTGCGGTTGCTTGACCGATATCTGCTCCGTGAATTGCTCTCGCCTCTGGCTTATTGCCTCGGGGGATTTCTCATTTTCTGGATTTCCTGGAACCTCTTCAGTGATTTGGACAAATTGCAGGCCGCCAAATTGCATTTGTTGGACATAGTCGAGTATTCCATCGCCATGACACCGGATTTTCTCGCGACCATTTTGCCGATTGTCCTGTTGCTCGCGCTGCTTTACACGCTCACCCACCACGCGCGGCACAATGAAATCACCGCCATGCGCGCCGCGGGCATCAGCCTGTGGCGGATTTGTGCGCCCTATGTTATCGTCGGGATTCTTGCCGGAATCGCGCTATTTGGATTGAACGAATTCTGTGTGCCCCGCAGCGCCGATTGGGCCGACCGGATCTTGAATCGCCACACTCCCCGGCAAACCACCGCCCCGGAACAGGAAGGTTTTGAAAATGGACCCGCCAATCGGACCTGGTACTTTCAGAAATCTGATTTCCGAAAAGGTGAATTGGACGGCGTCAAGGTTGTCGTTTCGACGAACGACTGGCGCCTGGACGCCGACCGCGCCCTCTACACCAACGGTTTCTGGACTTTCTTTAACGTGACGGAATTCGGCCAAACGCTGTTGCTTACAACCAATGTTCTGAGGATGCCGCAATTCACCGAAACGCCGCGGGAAATGAAAATTCAGTGGAAAATCGGCGAATACGAACGGCTCGGCTCACGCAAAACCGTCGTGCCGTTGCTGGATATCTTGAATTATCTGCGGATGCGCTCCGGCGCCGACTCGCCGTGGTTGCAAACCCAGTTGCAGGAGCATTTCGCCGCGCCCGTCACCTGCCTCGTGGTTGTTCTCATCGCCATTCCCTTCGGCGCCGGCTCCGGTCGCCGCAATTTATTTTTCGGCGTCGCCGGCAGCATCTTTATCTGTTTTGCTTATATCGTGATTCAAAAAGTGAGCATTGCCTTTGGCCAGGGCGGGCACCTCCCTCCGTGGCTCGCCGTCTGGCTGCCTAACTTTCTCTTCGGCACAACCGGAATCATTTTAACGAGTCGTGTCCGTTGATTTAATCACGTGAATGATGAACTGGAAAAAATAAAATCACGCCACACGCGGTTGCAATTGCTCTACCAGGTGAGCAATGTGATTCATTCAACGCTGGAACCACAGGAGGCATTGCAGCTCATCCTGCACGAGGCGGTGCGCTTGATGAATGCCACCAGTGGTTCGGTCGTCCTCATCAATCCCACCACCAACTTCCTCGAAATTCATGCCTCCGAAAACCTGCCCGCCGCCGCCGCCAAATTGACATTGCGCGTCGGCGAAGGCATCACGGGCTGGGTCGCCCGTCATGGCAAACCCGCCCGGGTCGGTGACGTCCGCCATGACGAGCGCTACGTCGCCGCGCGCCGGGGCGTGAGGTCCGAATTGGCCGTGCCCTTGGAGGTCAACGGCGAAATTCGTGGCGTGCTCAACGTGGATTCGGACCGGGCCGACGCCTTCAGCCCCGAAGACCAGGAATTGCTCCAGGAGCTATCCGTTCAAGGGGCCAGGGTCATCCGCAACACCTGGCTCTTTGAACAATTGCGGTTGAAAGCCCGGCTGTTTGAGTCGCTCGCCGCGGTCAGCCGCGCGATCAATTCCACCTTGCATGTGGACGAGGCCCTGCGCGCCATCACCCGTGAAGCCTGTGAACTGATGCGGGCGCGCATGTGCTCGTTGATGATGCTGGATGATTCACGCGAATGGCTGGATTTGCGGGCCAGTCACGGCGCCGGGGCGGCCTATCTCAAAAAGCCGCGCTTGAGCGCCCAGGAAAGTTTTCTGGGAGTCGTGGTGCGCCGGAAAAAACCCATGCAATTGGAAAATGTCCAGACCTCGAACCGGTATCAAAACGTTGACATGGCCCGCCGCGAAGGTCTGATATCCCTGTTGAGCGTGCCGTTGCTCTTCGCCGGCGATGCGATTGGCGCCTTGAATGTTTATACCGGCCAACCCTATCATTTTTCCAACGAGGAAATCCGCATTCTGAGCGCCCTCGCGGAATTGTCGGCAATCGCCATTGAAAAGGCCCGGCTGTACGAGCGCATCGTGGACGTTGAGGAACAATTGCGGCAAAACGAAAAACTGTCCGCCCTTGGCCTGCTCGCGGCCGAAGTCGCCCATGAAATCCGCAATCCGCTTACGGTGATGAAATTACTGTATCACTCGTTGCAATTAAAGTTTCCAGAGGGCGATCCCCGCGCCAAAGACGCCCAAATTATCGATGGTAAAATCGAGCATTTGAATAAAATCGTCGAACAGATTCTGGATTTTGCGCGCACCACCGAGCCGAAACTCGCGTCCGTCAGTCTGAATGAATTGATTGACGAACTCAGCCTGCTCGTTCGCCATAAATTGGCCAACCAAAATGTCACGATGCACCTGCAATTGCAGCCGGATCTGCCCGCGGTGTCGGGCGATGCCGGGCAATTGGAACAGGCCTTCTTGAATTTGATTCTCAACGCCGCCGAAGCCATGCCGGATGGCGGAACCCTTGCCATCAAATCGCGTGTCGTATCTCCCGCGCAGGTTGCCGTCGAATTTAAAGATACCGGCCCCGGCATGAGCAAGGAGTCACAGCGCCGCGCCTTTACCGTCGTGTTGCGCACGACGAAAACCACCGGGACCGGCCTCGGGCTGGCCATCGTCGGCAGAATTATTGAAACGCACCACGGCAACATCCGTATCGAATCCCGCCCCGGCCGCGGCACGAACATTATCATCACCCTGCCGGTCAAGTAGCCGGTTTTTCCTACGCCGTCGCCAGATTGTCTTCCAGCATTTTCGAGCGCGCGGAATTTTCCGGAGGTTCGGGCATGGGCGCATTTTCCAAAATTTTTATCGGCGCGTAAAACGTGTCGCGCTGGACCGGCGTGCGGCGGGCCTCCCGGATGGCTTTAAGCATGTCTGCTTCGGTCTGCAATTGCGGCGCGGTGGCGCCCGCCATGTGAAAAATGTGTTCCTCGATAATGGTGCCGTGCAAATCGTCAGCGCCATAGCTCAATGCCACTTGCGCCAGTTTCAGCCCCAGGCCAATCCAATAAGCCGTGATGTGGTCAAAGTTGTCGAGATAGACACGGCTCACAGCAATGGTGCGGAGAGAATCAAAGCCGGTGGGCGGATGCGCGACGGGAATGTCGTTGTTTTCGGGATGATACGCCAGCGGCACAAAGCCGACGAAACCGCGTGTCTCGTCCTGCAGCGCGCGCAATTGACGAAGATGGTCCACGCGGTCGGCCAGGCTCTCGACATGGCCGTAGAGCATGGTGCAGGTGCTGCGACCGCCGAGTTTGTGCCAGGTGCGGTGGACATCCAGATATTCCCCGGCAGATTCCTTGCCGCGGGCGATGGCGCT
The DNA here is from genome assembly GCA_035503995.1 of Verrucomicrobiia bacterium. Taxonomy (GTDB): domain Bacteria; phylum Verrucomicrobiota; class Verrucomicrobiia; order Limisphaerales; family UBA11358; genus UBA11358. Next base: position 7,625 of record DATJSQ010000070.1, read on the forward strand.
GCGCACCTCTTTCCGAAAAATTTCCGCGCCGCCGCCGGTGAGCGATTCCAGCCCGGCTTCCTTCAATTCAATTAAAGTTTGCAGGACGGATTTTTTGGCCAGCCAGGCTAAATGCAGGATTTCAATGGCGGTAAAGCATTTCAGTTGCAGCCGGGGGTCCAGCGCCTTGAGCTCTTTGAGCATGTTCGTGTAGTAACTGAACGGCAGGGACGGATGTAATCCGCCGACAATATGCAGTTCAGTGATGCCGAGCTTGAGCGCCTCCCGCGCCTTCCCGACAATTTCCGCGGTGGTGAATTGAAAACCGTCGGCATCGCGTTTCTTGCGGGCAAACGAGCAGAACTGGCATGACAGAATGCAGTAATTCGAATAATTGATGTAACGATTGACGATGTAACTGGCGCGGTTGCCAACTTTCCTTTGCCGGGCAAAATCGGCAATGGCGCCGACGGTGTTCAGGTCTTTAGATTCAAACAACCGCAGGGCGTCGGCGTCGGAGATGCGTTCGCCGGCGGCCACCTTATCGTAAATATCGCACAACTCGCTGCGCTGAATGAAAAAATCCATCGCCCCCAATAAAGCAGTTTTTGCGCGTTAAGGCAAATCGGGATTGTTCAAAGCCGGGTTGGATTCACCGTTATCGCAATTGAAATCCGCCATTAAAAATGACTTCCGCGGCGACAACGACCAGGAAAACCGTGCTGACGAGTGCGTTCAGGCGAAAGAACGCCAGATTGATCCAGTCCAGGCTGCGGCGGCGGGCAATCCAGTGTTCCACCATGAGGCAACCCACGATGATAAACCAGCCAAGAAGATAAATATAATGGAAACGGCACAGGATGCCGAAGGCAAAGAGCAATCCGCACATGAACATGTGCGCAAGAAATGCCGCGGCCACCGCATTTTTCTGCCCCCACGCCACCACCAACGAGCGCAGCCCATGCGCCTTGTCAAAATCATAATCCTGCAGCGCGTAAATTATATCGAACCCGACCAGCCATAAAACGACCGCCATCGCCAGAATCGTCATTTGCAAAATCTCCAGATTTGAAATTCGCCCGCCCTTCACGGCGAGCCACGCCCCGACTGGCGCAAGAGCGAGTGAGATGCCGAGAAAAACATGCGTGTAATTCGTGAACCGTTTCGTCAGCGAATAAAAACAAATCACCACCAGCGCGACGGGTGACAGATAAAAGCAAAGGGGGTTTAGGCAATAGCTGGCGACAATCAAACCAGCGCCGGAACCGGCCCATAGCAGAATCGCGCCGGCCAGGGAAATTTGTCCGGTTGGCAAGTGGCGGTTCCTGGTCCGCGGATTTAGCGCGTCAAATTTGCGATCAACGATGCGATTGAACGCCATCGCACAGGTGCGCGCGCAGACCATCGCGGCGAGAATCAGCCCGAAAATTCTCCAGCCCGGCCAACCCCGGTTCTGTCGGGCGGCAACGAGCATCGCCGCCAGGGCAAACGGCAATGCAAAAACGGTGTGCGAGAAGCGGACGAAGCTTCCCCACTTTTTAACTAATGAAAACATTCACTCAACTTTCACTCCTTCTCCTCGTTCCACCTTGGAGCCAACCGATTATCAATTCCCAGATGGTCGAGCACCCGCGCCACCACCGTGTCCGCCAGTTCGACAACGGTTTTTGCGCCCGCATAAAAACAGGGATTTGCCGGCAAAACAATCGCGCCTGCCAGCAGCAGAAGCTCCATGTTCTTCACATGCACCAGGCTCAATGGCGTCTCGCGCGGCACCAATATCAATTTCTTTTTTTCCTTCAGCACCACGTCGGCCGCGCGCAACAGCACGTCCTCGCTGCAGCCATGCGCAATGCGCCCCATCGTGCCCATCGTGCAGGGAATCACCACCATCGCCTCCGGCGGATTCGAGCCGCTGGCGAATGGCGCGTTCATGCTTTTCAGCGAGTGCGACTTGATGCCGTCCGGCAATTTGAGTCCGCCGGGCAGTTCCTCCGCAATCACCTGTTGCGCGTAGTTGCTTTGGACGAGGTGAATTTCGTGGCGGCGCGCATCCAAATTATCGAGCAATCGCTGCGCGTAAATCGCGCCGCTGGCTCCGGTGATGGCCACGAGGATTTTCAAATGCTTGAATCGTTCAACGAAATTATGGCCGAGGCGCCGGGTCGGGACAAGTCCTCAACGGATTGCGGGAAGGGATTCCTTTTGTTATTCCGTTCTTTGCGCGGCCACGGCAAGACGCCACCTGTATTTGTTGTGCGGGTGGCTATGGTACCTGGGAACTCTCGTACCGGTCATTGGTCTGGTGCAGGTTGGAGCGCAATCATCGGCGGACCGTTATACTTACATGCCGCTGATTGGATTGTTTATAATGGGCGTCTGGGCTGCGGATGATTTTATGGCTGGATTGAAGTTTCGCAAATGGATTGCCGTTTTGGGGTCAGTGGCAATCCTCTCGTTCTGCGCGGCGGTGACGGCCTGGCAGATCCAGTTTTGGAGAAACGGCGTCGCCCTCTTTGATCGGGCGCTGGCTGTGACCGCGAACAATCCCGTCGCGCAAAACGATTTGGCGGCCGCGCTGGTTGCGGACGGCGACCTGCAGGAAGCCCTTCCGCATTATGAGGCGGCCGCGCGGCTTGCTCCAGACAATACGCTGATCCAAAATAATTTCGGCGTCGCATTGGCGCGGGACGGGATGACGAACGCCGCCATTGCCCATTATGAAATGGCCGTTCAGATCCAAACAAATTATGCGGATGCATACAACAACCTCGGCGTGGCGCTGACCGGGCAGGGGGGTTTTGGCGACGCCATTTCCGCCCTAGACCGCGCATCGGCGATCGAGCCGGACAACGCCGGCGTCCATGAGAACCTGGGTGCGGTTCAGATGCTTATAAACCAGTCTGAGGATGCACTTGAGCAATATCGCCAAGCCGCCGCCCTTGCTCCCCGGGACGCCGTTATCCATCTCAATTTCGGCCTTGCGCTGTTAAAAGCCGGCTTAATTCCTCAAGCCGCCGGGGAATTTTCCAATGCGGTGAGCCTGGATGCTTCTTCGCCCGAGGCGCAATATCAATTGGGCTGCTGTCTGGCCATTCTCCGCCAACCCGAGGCCGCCGTTGCTCATTTGCGCGAAGCGGCGCGGTTGCAACCCGATTGGACCGAGCCACTCAATGCAATGGCATGGATACTGGCGACGGACGGCGACGCGCAAATCCGCAACGGGCGGGAAGCGGTGCGTCTGGCGAAAACCCTGGCCGCGGCATACGCGGAAACCGGGTGGTTTGCTGAGGCCACCAATGTCGCCGGCCAGGCCATCGAACTCGCGCAACAGTCCGGCCAAAGCAATCTCATGGCGCAGATTGAGTCGCTCCTGACGCTCTATCAACATGGGCGGCCGTTTCATCACCAGTGAAATCGCGAATCCGCTTGAGTCCGGCCGGCCGTTCCGCACAATGAGCGCGTGTTTAAATTTGCAGGAATTATTTTTGTGCTGGCGGTTTTTCTGGCCGGTTGTTCAACCTCGCCTTCCAGGCCCCCCTCAACCGTTGAGGAGGCGGCGACAAACCCAATCCCGTCAACCCTCAACTGGACGAACCCCGGCCCGCTTCCGTCGTTCCCCTCGCCCCAATGGCAGGAACCCGAGGCGCCGCTGCTGCATTCAAACATCCCGCCGCCAATTGCCCGGGGACCCGCCCCGCCGGTGAATACTTGGGCGCCCGTCCGTGAATGGGCCGCCGCTCATCACGTCGGCGCGCCGCACCGCCTCGCCGATCTCTCCGTCACCGCCTACGCCGTCGGTTCACAGTACGGCACAATGGTCCTGGAAATCGGCAGCATCGAGGCCACCTGGAACGGTGTTATCGTCAATCTGGGCTTCGCGCCACAGTTGATTGACGGCGAGATTTGCCTGGACAGGCTCGATTTGAAAAAAAATCTCGAGCCGCTTTTGTGCGGTCCGCCGCTCGCATTTGGGAAAGACCCGATCATCGTGATTGATCCCGGCCATGGCGGTTCCAATACCGGCACTCACAGTGTTTTGGACGGGCGCTTTGAAAAAGAATTCACGCTCGATCTCGCCCGCCGCCTCAAACCCCTGCTCGAATCCAACGGCTGGACCGTCGTACTTACTCGCGACAGCGACACGTTTGTCCCCAACCCATACCGTGTCGTCTTTGCCCGGCAGCATCACGCGGATGTCTTTATCAGCCTGCACTTTAATTCCGCCGCGCCCGACACCAAACAGGCCGGCCTGGAAATATATTGCTTCACCCCAACCGGAATGCCCTCCACCGTCACGCGCGGATACTCCGATCCGTGGGGCGAAAAACTGTCGAGTAATGATTTCGACGCGCAGAATCTGCAACTGGCCGTGAAGCTGCAAGGCGCTTTGCTGCACGCCATTGGAATGAAAGACCGCGGCGTGCGCCGGGCGCGATACATTGAAGTGCTGCGCGGACAAGAATGCCCGGCCGTATTGATCGAGAATGGTTATCTCTCCAACCCCACGGAGGCCAGACTGATTGAAAGCCCGGACTATCGGCAAAAATTGGCGGAAGCGATCGCCGCCGCCTTAGGCAGGGGGAACGAGGATGCAAAATAGAAGGCGGAGGATGGATGATGCGAATGATTCAAGGATTCAAACGAATGGATGCCGCCTGGCATAGTATTGGAGCCATGGTCAATGAGATGATCGCGCGCGCCGATGATTTCCGCGGCACACGCCGAAGCTGATGTCATCCTCCATGTTCCATCCTCACCATGATTCATCAGTCCTGGTCACCGGCGGCGCCGGTTTCATCGGCTCGCACTTGGTGGAGCGATTGTTGCAGGATGGCAAATGCGTTGTGGTGGTGGATGATTTTTCGACGGGCAGTCTGAACAATCTGCGCAGAATCCGAAAGAATTCACGGTTGAAAATCGTTCACTGCAAGATTTCAGAATGCAAAGAACTACCGAAACTCATGGCGCGGGCGGAATTCATTTTCCATCTCGCCGCCACCGTTGGCGTCGAATTGGTGGTCAAATCCGCCCTGCGTGTCTTGGAATCGAGTTTCCGCGAGACGGAAATCCTTTTGCGCGCGGCCGTAAAGAATTCCACGCCCCTCCTCCTCGCTTCGACTTCGGAAGTGTACGGGAAGAGCGCGAAAACGGAGTTCGGCGAAAACGACGATTTGCTCATCGGCCCGCCAAACCAGTCCCGCTGGAGTTACGCCTGCTCGAAATTGACCGACGAATTTTTGGCGCTGGCTTGCGCGCGCGAAAAAAATCTGCCCGTAATCATCGCGCGCCTGTTCAACACCGTCGGCCCGCGCCAAACCGGGCGCTTCGGCATGGTGTTGCCGCGGTTCATTGCCGCCGCCCGGCGCAACCGCCCGCTCAAGGTCTTCGGCGACGGCCGCCAAACTCGCTGCTTTTGTCTGGTGCATGACGCGGTGGAGGCGCTGGTGCGCCTGGAGAAATGCCGGGACGCGCGCGGCGAAATCATCAATATCGGCGGCACCGAGGAAATTTCGATCCTCGAACTGGCCAAACTCGTTGTGGAAACCCTCGGCTCAAAGTCGCGCATTGAATTGGTCCCCTACGACCAGGCCTACGCGCCTGGCTTCGACGACATGCGACGGCGCAAACCGTTGGTGGATAAACTCGAACGCCTGGTGAAGTTCAAACCGCAAACACCGCTGCGCGAAATCATCCGCCTGGCAGCAAAATGAATTCAGCGTCTAAAAGAAGCGCGATTGATTCCCCCCCGCCATTTTCAATCCGAGCTTTTTATAACTCAATTCCGTCGCCACCCGGCCTTGCGGCGTCCGATTCAAGAACCCTTCCATGATCAAGTACGGCTCATAGACTTCTTCAATCGTATCGGGCTCTTCGCCGACGGCGACGGCGAGGGAATTGACGCCCACCGGTCCGCCGCTAAATTTGACGATGATGGTCTCCAGAATCCGCTTGTCCATTTCATCCAGGCCATTGTGGTCAATCTCCAGCATCGCCAGGGCGCGGTCGGCAATTTCCGCGGAAATCCTTCCGTCATGCCGCACTTGGGCGTAATCACGGACCCGGCGAAGCAAATTGTTCGCAATGCGCGGGGTGCCGCGGCTGCGGCGGGCAATCTCATGGGCGCCGGCTTTTTCGATTTCCACGTTCAACAATTTGGCCGAGCGCAGAATGATTGTTTCCAAATCTTCGGCCACGTAATAATCCAGCCGCTCGCGCACGGCGAAGCGCGTCAGCAAGGGCGCGGAGAGGAGGCCGCTGCGCGTCGTCGCGCCAATGAGCGTAAAGCGCGGCAAATTGAGGCGCACGCTGCGGGCGTTCGGCCCCTGGTCAATAATGATGTCCAATTTGAAATCTTCCATCGCCGGATAAAGATATTCCTCGATGGTCTTCTGCAACCGATGAATTTCGTCAATGAACAGCACGTCGCCTTCTTCCAGATTGGTCAGCAACCCCGCCAGGTCGCCGGCCTTTTCAATGGTTGGGCCGCTGGTGCTTTTCATGTTGGCGCCCATTGATTTTGCCAAAATATGTGCGAGTGTCGTTTTGCCAAGGCCGGGAGGGCCATTTAACAAGATATGATCGAGGCATTCCTTGCGTTTTTTCGCCGCAGCAACGGCGATTTCCAGCCGCTCCTTCACTTTGGGTTGTCCGGTGAATTCGGAAAAGAGCGACGGCCGCAGCGTCAGTTCGAGCGCGGTGTCGGGTTTGTTCAGCGTGGAAACGGGGTGTTCGGCCATTTCCAGCAGCATGAGACAAGCACTGCGCGGCGGCAAGCGCGATTCGGGCGGCTTCGGAAAGAAATCGCCCTTTCCCGATCGTATTTTTAACTAAAAAATGCTGGAAAAACCTTCTGGCCTTATGCAAACTGCGCGTCCGTTTGGACTTATGGGAATGATTAAAAAAGCTATTGGAGGCGCCGTCGCTTGGGCAATCACCGCCTGCGCGGCAAATGCCTTTGCCGGTGAAACTGACATCAATCTGCCGTCATTGGACGTGTCTTACGTTCATGGCGGCTTGAACGGCCACGCCATTTTGTACTTCGGCCTGGCGGTGTGCGCCATCGGCGCGCTGTTCGGCATCTTTCAATATCAACAGACGCGCGCTCTCCCGGTGCATAAAACAATGGGCGACGTTTCCAATATCATTTGGGAAACGTGCAAAACCTATTTGCAGCAACAGGGCAAATTTCTCGGCGCGCTCTGGATTCTCATCGCGATATGCATGATTTATTATTTCGCCGTTCTGCAGCGCAACTCGGCGGGCAATGTTTTGATTATTTTGGCCTGCTCCATCCTGGGCATCCTCGGCAGCTACGGCGTCGCCTGGTTCGGCATCCGCATCAATACGACTGCCAACTCCCGCGCCGCCTTCGCCTCGCTCAAAGGCGATTCCCTCAAAACCCTGTTTATTCCCCTCAAAGCCGGCATGAGCATCGGTCTGCTCCTCGTCTGTGTCGAGCTGTTTTGCATGATTTGCATCCTTGTTTTCATCCCGCGCGAACTCGCCGGCCCATGCTTCATCGGATTCGCCATCGGCGAATCCCTCGGCGCCGCGGCCTTGCGCATCGGCGGCGGCATCTTCACCAAGATCGCTGACATCGGCAGCGACCTCATGAAAATTGTCTTCAACCTGCCTGAAGACGATCCCAAGAATCCCGGCGTCATTGCCGATTGCACGGGGGACAATGCCGGCGACTCCGTCGGTCCCACGGCGGACGGCTTCGAAACCTACGGCGTCACCAGCGTTGCGCTGATTGCTTTCATCGCCCTTGCGCTTGCGGCGCCGGACCTGCAAGTGCAGGGAGGCAAATTGATTATCTGGTTGTTTGCCATTCAAAGTTTAATGGTTCTTGCCTCTCTCGCCGCATTTTACCTGAACACATTTGTCAGCCACGCCCGTTATGGCGGCAAAAAGGATTTCAACTGGGAATCGCCGTTGACGGATCTGGTCTGGACCAATGGCATTATTGCCATCCTGACCGCTTTCGGCGCAAGCAAATTACTGCTCGGCGATTTTACCGGCAGCGACGGAGCGCCGCTCCAAAATCTTTGGTGGTCGCTGGCGGGGATCATGTCGTGCGGCGTGGTGGCCGCGGTATTCATCATGGAATTCACCAAAATTTTCGTCAGCACCAGTTCCCGCCACGTCAAGGAGGTCACCCGCTCTTCCGAACAGGGGGGCGCCTCGCTGAACATTTTATCCGGCTTCGTGGCTGGAAATTTCGCGGCATTTTGGATGGGCCTGATCATTTTGACGTTGATGTTCATCGCTTATCTTTTCTCGCAAACCGGCGATTTGACGCGGCTGATGCCCCCGGCCTTTGAGTTTGCGGCGCCGATTTTCGCATTTGGCCTCGTCGCCTTTGGCTTTCTGGCCATGGCCCCGGTGATTATTGCCGTGGATAGTTTCGGCCCGGTGACTGATAACGCCCAATCGGTTTATGAATTGAGCCGCATTGAGGCCGCCCCGGACATCGCCGCCGAGATTAAAAGAGATTTTGGTTTCGATCCCGCCTTTCACCAGGCCAAACTCGAATTGGAAAAGGGTGACGGCGCCGGCAACACTTTCAAGGCCACCGCCAAACCCGTCCTGATCGGTACCGCCGTCGTCGGCGCCACCACGATGATTTTCGGCATTGTGATGCTGCTCGAAAAGACTTTTGGCGGCGCCGTCGCCAGCTTGAGCCTGATTCAGCCCCAAATTGTCTTCGGCTTGCTCATGGGCGGCGCGGTGATTTATTGGTTTACCGGCGCCAGCACCCAGGCCGTCGTCACGGGCGCTTATCGCGCGGTCGTCTTCATCAAGAAAAATCTCAACCTCGAAAAATCCGCCGCTTCCATTTCCGACAGCAAAAAAGTCGTCGGGATTTGCACACAGTATGCCCAGCGCGGCCTCATCAATATCTTCGTGGTGGTGTTTTCGCTGGCGCTCGGCCTGCCGTTTTTCAACCAGTATTTCTTCATCGGCTATCTCATTGGCATCGCCTTCTTTGGATTGTTCCAGGCCATCTTCATGGCCAATGCCGGTGGCGCGTGGGACAATGCCAAGAAAATCGTCGAAGTGGATTTACGCCAGAAAGGCACCGAATTGCATGCTGCCACTGTCGTCGGTGACACCGTCGGAGACCCATTCAAGGACACGAGTTCCGTGGCAATGAACCCCATCATCAAGTTCACCACCCTTTTTGGTCTGCTCGCGACTGAAATCGCCGTGACGATGAAGAAAGCCGCCATTCAGGCCCATTCCACGTCTCATACCTCCTGGCTGATTGGGGGCGTTTGCCTCCTCGTCGCGCTCATCTTCGTCTATCGCTCATTCTACGCAATGCGGATCCCCGAGGACAAAACCGTCGCCAAATAAAACTCGAAAGTCGCTGCCAAAGGCCGCAAATTGTCGTCATGCCTGTGATTCAGCGCTCGATTCGTGTTGGCTGGCAGTTGCGCGTTTTTTTCACCGAGGACGTCTTCGCGGAGAAGAACCTCGTGTTGAAAAACGCGCTGGCCGACCACCTGCCGCGCAAGGTCATGGTTGTTCTGGAAGACGCGCTCGCACAGTCCCAGCCGACCCTTGAACGCCAGATCGAGTCCTATTTCGCGGTCCACGCCAAATCGTTACAGCTCGTCCGCTCGCCTTTGTTCGTCCCCGGCGGGGAAGCCGCGAAAAATTCCGTCACCATCGTCACAAACATCCTCTCGCAAATTGACCGCCATCACATTGACCGGCAGTCCTATGTGATTGCCGTGGGTGGAGGCGCGTTGCTGGATATCGCCGGATTTGCCGCCGCCACCGCCCATCGTGGCGTCCGGCACGTTCGCATCCCCACCACCACCCTCGCCCAGGCCGATTCCGGTGTCGGCGTCAAAAACAGCATCAATGCCTTCGGAAAAAAAAATTTCGTCGGCACCTTCGCCCCGCCCTATGCCGTCATCAACGATTTCAACCTCCTGGCCACTCTCAAGCCGCGCGAGAAGCGCGCCGGTTATGTGGAAGCCGTCAAAGTCGCCTGCATCCGCGACGCTGGTTTTTTTGAGGAGATTGAGCGCGACGCGAGAAAATTGACTTCATTTGAGCCGGCGGCGATGAAAAAGCTTATCCGCCGCTGCGCCGAACTGCATTTGGACCACATTGCGACTGGCGGCGATCCGTTTGAAACCGGCTCGGCGCGCCCGCTTGATTTCGGCCATTGGTCCGCGCACAAACTGGAGCAGCTCTCGAATTTCCGCATCCCCCATTCCGAGGCCGTCGCCATCGGCATCGCGCTCGACGTGATTTATTCGCGCGACACCGGATTGCTGGACAAGAAATCCTGTGAACGGGTCCTGAAACTGCTCGAACGGCTCGAGTTTAAATTGTTTGCCTGCGAATTGCTGAATCGCGGCCCGGCTGGCGAATTTCAGATTGTTTCGGGCCTCGAAGAATTCCGCGAACACCTCGGCGGTGAATTAACCGTGACCTTGCTCAAGGAAATCGGACGCGGCCTTGAAGTCCATGAAATGATTCCGAAAAAGGTGATGGCGGCAATCCAGGAACTTCGTGAACGCGCCGGCGGGAAATGAATCGCCTGGCCGTCATCAATGTCGCCGGCCTCACCAGCGCACTCGTCGGCGCACAGACGCCGCGCATCGCCGATTTCGCCAGGCGCGGCGCCCTCGCCCAAATCGCGCCCGCGTTCCCCGCCGTCACTTGCACCGCGCAGTCGAATTATCTGACCGGCGCGCCGCCGTCCCGGCACGGCATCGTCGGCAACGGGTGGTACAATCGCGAATTCGCCGAAGTCCAGTTCTGGAAACAGTCGAATCATTTGGTTGCCGGGCCGAAAATCTGGGACGGGCTTCATGCCTGCGGGCTGGATTTCACCTGCGCCAATCTCTTTTGGTGGTTCAACATGTATTCCGGCGTGGATTATTCCATCACCCCACGGCCGATTTACCGTGCCGATGGCGGGAAAATTTTCGACATCTATTCCTGGCCGTATTCCATCCGCGCGGAAATCAAGGAAGATTTGGGCGAATTTCCATTTTTTGGATTCTGGGGGCCTGCCGCGGGCGTAAGGACCCCACAAGGCGCCGCCGATTGCGCCTCGCGTTGGATTGCCGCAGCCGCCAAATGGGTTGAAAATAGATTTTCTCCCACGTTGAACCTGATTTACGTGCCGCATCTCGATTACAATTTGCAACGCAAGGGCACGGATAACGCCATTGCCGCCGACTTGCGCGCCGTTGATTCCATTATCGGCGATTTAATTGATTTTTTTGGCAAAGCCGGCGTGCAGGTTGTCTTGCTTTCCGAATACGGGATTACCGGCGTGGACACGCCGATCCATCTGAACCGTTGGTTCCGGCAAAAGGGCTGGCTGGCTGTCAAAGATGAGCTGGGGTCGGAAATTCTCGATGCCGGCGCGAGCAAAGTTTTTGCCGTTGCTGATCATCAGGTCGCGCACATTTACTTGAACGACCCGTCGTTGGAATCAAAAGTGCGCGACGTGCTGGAGAAACAGGTCGAAGTTGACGTGACGGTTCTCGGCGACAGGGAAAAGGCCGCCGAGGGCATTGATCACCCACGGGCCGGCGACCTCATCGCGGTCGCTCCGGAAAACGCCTGGTTCACGTATTATTACTGGCTCGATGACGCGCGCGCGCCGGACTTTGCGCGCACCGTGGACATCCATCGCAAGCCCGGCTACGACCCCGTGGAATTGTTTCTCGATCCCAAAATTACATCTGCAAAGCTGAGAATTGCCTGGCGTTTACTCCAAAAGAAGATTGGCTTTCGGATGTTGATGGATGTCATCTCATTGGATGCGACATTGGTGAAAGGCTCGCATGGCCGGCGTCCGGCGGACAAAAAGGATTGGCCGGTCATCATCAGTCAACAGCCCGGTCTCTTAAGCGCCGGGGAAATCGAATCAACGGATGTCTATCAAATCCTACTGCGGCAGACTTTGGCCGAAACTATTTGATTCTTCCCAAAGTGACCGTGACTATCGGTGGTTAAAGTTTTTTTGAACCGTGTGTCCAATCCGCCCACAACCATTCCAAGGCTTCAGGCAATGTCTGTTGTTTTACCGCGCGGTCCGTGTGGCCGGCGTTGCGCGCAAAAACAAACTGGTAGTGATAGCCCTTCGCCGCCAGCGCCTTCGCCATGCGTTCATTCGCCGCCACCCAGTCATGCATGCCGTCGCGCATCACATTGGGATTGAGCAGGTCGCGGTCGCCGACTTCCATCCAAATACGGATGGGTTTGGCCTGGCTGTCGGGAATCAAATGCTCATGAAAATCCCACGCGCCTCCGGGTGTGGCAGGATCATACGGCCATTGCTGGTTGACATACGTGCCTGAATAAGTGAGAACGCGATGGTATAGCTCCGGGTGATACCACGCCATAATCAAGGCACAGGAACCGCCGGAACTGCCGCCCATTGTAGCGCGCTCGTCAGGGTCACGGGTCAACGTCACATGACATTTGCTTTCCACGAGCGGCAACACTTCCTGCTCGACGAATTCCGCATAGCGCCCGGACATGGTGTCGTATTCCAAACCGCGCTCGCTGCCTTGGGCATCGCCCCCGCCGTTGCCGATGGAAATGGCAACCATGACCGGCACTTTCTTTTCTGCAATCAAATTATCCAACGCCGTGAACAAGACGCGGTCCGGCCCGTCCGCGCCGACGATGAAAGGCGCGGCTGTGCCGGGCACATACTGCGCGGGGACATAAACCGCCACGTGGCGGGTATAAGGGGCCGGATGGCTCGTGGTCACGATAAGTTTGGCGGGATTGGCGGGGTCCGGCGTGCCAAACGTCCCCCTGTCGCGCGCGATTCCAGGATAGAATTTGCTGTCCACGGAGCTCATGGTGAACTCGTACACCGTTCCGTGGGGTGCGTTGGTTCGCACCGTCATCTCCTGCGCGGGGGGATGTGTCGGGCCGATGATAAAGTTTCCGTCCACGTCCGTCGGTGGTACGGCGCCATCGGGCAGTTCCGTGGCAGTGACGTACCCCGGCGTATGCGGATCGCGTGTCGGCGGCCTCGGGCGGGCAGACTGGGCGAACGCGGGAATGACAATCGTCGTTAAAACCACCAACGCAATGTAAAGGGTCTTCGGCATCTTCATCCGGGTCCTTAAGGTGCTCAAGGATATGTAACGAATGCACCGCCTGTTGCCAAGCTCGTCCTGGTCCGATTTTACCGCCTCCGCCTGGCCGGGCCAAAATGATAGCCGCCATGGACGCGCACGGCGCGAGCCTTTCCCGGATATCCGCCTGGTTTGCCAGACTTGTCTTCATCGAACAGCGCGGTATAGCGGTAATCGAAATTCTCGAGTCTCACGCGTTCAATCCTTTTGCTGATGAACCGCTCGATGGCAAACACATGTCCGGCGTCCTCGGCGGTCATGATGGTGAAGGCGTCGCCGGTGGCCTCGGCGCGACCGGTGCGACCGATGCGGTGGATGTAATCCTCGGGATGCTGCGGCACATCGTAATTAATGACATGGCTGACTTCAGCGATGTCCAGTCCACGCGCGGCAATGTCCGTGGCCACGAGCACTTCAAAACGCCCGTCGCGAAATCCGCGCAATGCCTGCTCGCGCTCGCGCTGGGTGCGATTCGAGTGGAGAACAGCCACGGCATGATTCGCGCGCTTGAGCGTGTGCGCCACCCGGTCGGCGCCATGCTTGGTGCGGCAAAACACGATGACAGAATCGTAATTGACAGAATCGAGTAACTTGAGCAACAGATCCGTCTTCTGGGAATCGGCCACGGGATAGATGACGTGTTTGACCGTCTCAGCGGGTGAACGGCGCGCGCCGATCTCAATCGTTTCGGGGTTGCGCATCGCCCATTTGATGAGCGTTTCAATTTGTGGCGGAATCGTCGCGGAGAACAAGGCCGTGTGACGCTGCCGCGGACAGCGCTCCACAATATTGCGGACATCCGGCAAAAACCCCATGTCCAGCATCCGGTCGGCTTCGTCCAACACAAGAAATTCAACCCTGTCCAGCCTGACGGTGCCGCGCTCAAGATGGTCGAGCAATCGGCCGGGCGTCGCGACGACAATGTCTGTGCCGGCGCGCAACGAATCATTTTGCAGGCCATAACCAACACCGCCAAAGACGACGGTTATCTGCAAATCGGTGAAACGCGCATAAGTGCGGAACGATGTCTCGACCTGGGCTGCCAATTCGCGCGTCGGTTCCAAAATGAGAGCCCGCGGGCTTTTGCCAGGCAAATGTTTGCCGAGCTTCGAAAGAATTGGCAGGGCGAACGCCGCAGTTTTGCCGGTGCCGGTCTGTGCGCTGCCGATGACGTCGCGTCCGGCAAGGACGAGAGGAATGGCGCGGAGTTGTATGGGCGTAGGGTCGGCATATCCCTTCGCTTTGACTCCATCAACTACCGTCGGAGCCAGGCCCAATTTACTAAATGGCATGTATTACTCTACCAGCAGAGAAGATTAAAGAAAGCCCGGATTTTGCCGGGGTTTAAGACGGCGAAGGCACTTCTTCCGTCGGCCTGGCTTCCCCTGTGGGCGCTTCATTTTGCGCGGTTTCCGCAGGAGCGGGTTCAGCCGGCGTTGGCGCAGGCCCCTCTGCTGCAGACTCAATTGGCGTGGAAATATCCGGCGCGGGTTCGGCAGGCCCATCGGTCTGCGGCGGGGCCTCAATTCCCGTCGCCAGTTCACCTTCGGCCGCGGGCTTTTCCTCCGCCGGTTTCTTTTCGGGCTTCGGCGGCCTGGGCAACGGCTTCTTGGCCGTTTCCATTCGACCATCGGCAAATTCCAATACGTGCCCCTGATGAATCAACCAGTGCAAATCGGAAATTAACGCCGTTTGCTCCGGCGTCGGCTCGGTCGGAACGGGAACTTCAGGCTCTTCCGGCTTCACTTCCAAAACCGCGGGCTTGGGCGTCGGGGCCAGCGATTCAACCAATTTCCGCCGGGTACATTTTGGATTGGCATTGATGAACTCGACAATGCGCTTGATGTTTTCGGAAACCGGCGTCGTTTCCAGGTCTAAAAATTGCGGGCGCGCCACGCTGACGTGGACGACGGTCTTGTTGACCTTGAAAAATTGCAGGCCGTGCGAGGCAAATTGTTTGCTCAACGCCATCGCCAGTTGCAGCGGAAACCGCCTTTGATCCTCCCATTCCAATCGAACCAGCCGATACAATCCGCCGCAGCGCAAATTCCGGCTCTTGACACCGTCAACGACAAGGGTCTCGACGGATTTGACGATTGTTTCCTTGTGCGTGGCGCGGAAGTGCTTCTCCACTTCATCCATCGCCGGTAATTTGAGCGGTTCGGGCACGTTGAGACAGGTGTATTCGGTCTTGAAACTTTGTTCCTCAATCCATTTCTTCACCACGGCTTCATCTTTGACGATTTTCACGCGCGCTTTGAAAACGTCGAATGGCATCCGGGAAAAACGCTCGGTGTGCAGCTTGCGCAATTGGTTCTGGTAATCGTGATAATTTGGTGGTCCTAAAATTACCCCGCTCATGCCGCATTGCGCCACAAACGTATAAGTGCCTTTGGGCGGCTCCGTCGGGGTGCGCTCGGTCTGGTAAAATGTGCCGAAATGATTTTTGAGAATATGCGCCACCGCTTCGTCCTCTGAAAGCCAGGGCGTGTCGTCGAGCGCGCAAACAAAAAGCGGTTGGACAACTTTATCGTCCTTCTTTTTCAGCGCCAATTGGACTGAATAACGCTCCGGCTTCTCCAGGACCAATTGCGCAATTTGAAACAGGGGATAAGCGCGGCCGGTCATTTTGATTTGCCGCGCCAATTGTTCCACGCCTTTTTCTTCAGCCAGAAAAGTCACCCCCACTTCGGGCAACGGCGCCGGCGGCTCCGGACGCTCGCGCCGCTCGCCGCGCCCTCCGCGTTCGCCACGTTCGCCTCGGTGAAAATCTCCCGTATGCCGATCATTCTTTCCCCCGGGCTTCCTGCCGGAACGCGGGCGACCTTCACGACGTTCGCCGCCTTCGGGTCGCGGACCGCGGCGTTCGCCGCGCCGACGCACTGGCTCGGCGACCTCCTCACCGGTAAATTTTTCAAAGAGATTGGTTCCGGCCGTCCTTTTTGTCCAAGCCGGCTGAAACAAATTCTCCAAATCGAGACCGAGGTCGGGACTATCGCTCATGTATATTTACCTTACAGCAATTATTCCGCCGTCGCACCATTGCGCTTCGCCAAAATCGCATCCATAATTTTTTTCGCAAGTGCGGGCTTTTCCGCCAGCGCCTTTTGCGCAGCCTCTTTCCCCTGCCCTATCAAATCACCCTCGAATTGCAACCATGCGCCTTTTTTCTCCACAATCCCATTTTCAATGCCAACGTCCAAAATACTGCCTTCCTTGTTGATGCCGTGGTTATAGACAATGTCGAATTCCGCCTCGGCAAACGGCGGCGCCACCTTGTTCTTTACAATTTTCACTTTGACGTGGTTACCAATGGCGTTTCCCGCCGGGTCTTTCAGTGTGTCCTTGCGCCGGATATCAATCCGCACACTGGCATAGAATTTCAGGGCCTTGCCACCAGGCGTCGTTTCGGGATTGCCGAACATCACGCCAACTTTCTCGCGCAATTGGTTCGTAAAAATGCATGTCGTCTTTGATTTGCTCAAAACCGCGGTCAGCTTGCGCAGCGCCTGCGACATCAAACGCGCCTGCATGCCCATCGTGGCCATGCCCATTTCGCCCTCCAGTTCCGCCTTCGGCACCAGCGCGGCCACTGAATCAATCACAATCACGTCCAGCGCATTCGAACGCGCCAGAGTCTCGCAAATCGTCAACGCTTCTTCCCCGGAATCCGGTTGGGAGACCAACAGGTCGTCCAGGTTCACGCCGAGTTTTTTTGCATACCCGGGATCCAGCGCGTGCTCCGCGTCAATAAACGCCGCCAACCCGCCGCCTTTTTGCGCGTTGGCAATCACGTGGAGCATCAAGGTGGTTTTGCCGGACGATTCCGGCCCAAAAATTTCCACCACCCGGCCCCGCGGCACTCCACCCACGCCGAGGGCCAGATCCACCGCCAACGCGCCGGTGGAAATTACCTCAATTTTTTTCAGCGCATGCGCCTCTCCCAAGCGCATGATGGCGCCGTCGCCGTAACTCTTGGTAATGGTCGAAATGGCCGCTTCGAGTTCGCGCGCGTGCGTGGCGGCGGGTTTGGTTTCCGCGGCTTTTTCGACGGTTTTCTCTGCTGATTTGGCTGCCATAAGATGGAATTTGGTTGTCGTTAAACGAATCAAAATACTAACGAGTTTTCAGTCCCGAGTCAAACTGTCACGCTGTAAAAAGCGATTTCGATTGCCGGGACTGGCGCGGTTCTTCACTATATGGTATCAGCATTAAAGAGTGATCCATCCATTCTCCATTGCCGCGCCGTCGCAATTGCAAAGAAATTCTTTATGAATGCTGGAAATGATGACAAATCGTTTGGACCGCCCCGCCGAAAACTTCGTCCGGGTTTCCAGTGGGCGTTTGTCCTGGTGTTTGGCATGGGGCTGGGTCTGCTGCTGGATCGCTGGATGTTAATGACATTTCTGCCTTCCGACGCTCTTTCGGATTTCCGTCTCATGTCAGAAGCGTGGAACACCATTGAACGGTTCTATGTGGACCGCGCGGCGGTCAAGCCCGAAGCCCTTACCTACGGCGCCATCAGCGGAATGGTGAATGCCCTGGGCGACACCGGTCACAGTGTTTTTTTGACTCCCGGCATGGTCAAGGAACTTCACGTCATGGAGAGCGGCAAGCTAAAAGGCGTCGGATTGGAGGTTCAAATGAAAAACGCGCAGGTGGTCATCGTTGCGCCCATGGACAATTCGCCGGCGCTACGTTCCGGCTTGCGCAGTGGCGATATTATTGTGAGCGTTGATGGTCGGGACATTGCCGGGATGCCGTTGGACCAGGTCGTCGAAGAGATTTCCGGTCCGCCCGGCACTTCAGTCGAACTGGGAACCTTGAATCCGAAAACCCATCGCCTTCGCAGTGTCACCATTGTCCGGGCGACAATTAACATCAGCGATGTCACCTGGGCGCGGTTGCCCGGAACGGACGTGGCGGACGTTCGCATTGCCAGTTTTGAGGACAATATGGCAGACGACCTGCGCGCCGATTTGCGGGAAATCCATCGGCAGCAGATGAGGGGATTGATTCTGGATTTGCGCGGCAACCCCGGCGGTGTGCTGGACGAGGCCGTCCAGGTGGCCAGCCAGTTCCTGACTCATGGCAACGTGCTCCTTGTCAAGGATGCTAAAGGAAAAATCACGGCGATTCCAGTGTTGCCGGGCGGCCTGGCAACCAACATTCCCATGGCGGTTTTAATTGACTACGGCACGGCCAGTGCCGCTGAAATTGTCGCTGGCGCGCTCCGGGACGCGCACCGGGGAGAACTGATAGGAGAAACCACATTTGGAACCGGCACGGTCTTAAACGAGTTTCCGCTCCCGGGAGGCTCCGCCATTTTGCTTGCGGTCGAGGAATGGCTCACGCCCGACGGACAATCGTTCTGGCACAAAGGAATTTCCCCGCAGATTACTGTGGCGCTGCCGCCGGACGCCAATGCGTTGTTTCCCAAAGACATGGGAGGCATGACCGCACACGACTTGGAATCTTCGCAGGACAAACAATTGTTGCGCGGCCTGGAATGGGTGACGCAACAGACTAATCAGTGACTTCCAGTCAATTTTACGATTTAACATGCATGCTTCGCGTGGGCAGGCGACAAATCGAAAATCCAAAGACCGTCAAGCGCAATTCGCAAGGGTCAGGCCGTGGTGACCATTTCCGGCTCGGGCGTATCCAGGAACCCCTGCAAATGCCTGACGCGCGTCGGATGCCGCAATTTACGCAGCGCCTTCGCCTCAATCTGCCGGATGCGTTCGCGGGTGACGTTGTACATCTTGCCGATTTCCTCTAGCGTGCGCTCATAGCCATCAAGCAGCCCGAAACGCATTTCAAGGATTTTGCGCTCCCGCTCGGTGAGGGTCGTCAACACGTCGCTTAATTTCTCCCGGAGCAGGCTGTAACTCGTCACATCAGACGGATTTTCCGCCGATTTGTCCTCGATGAAATCCCCGACACTCACGTCGCCGTCGTCTCCGACGGGCGCATGGAGAGAGACGGGTTGCTGCGCCATCTTGAGCAAGGCATGAATGCGCGCGACCGGCATGTGCATTTCGTCTGCCAGTTCTTCGGGCGTAGGCTCCCGCCCAAGCTCCTGGGTGAGCTGCTTTTGCGCCCGCCACAGCTTGTTCATGATTTCAATCATGTGGACCGGAATGCGAATTGTCCGCGCCTGGTCCGCAATCGAGCGGGTGATGGCCTGCCGAATCCACCAAATCGCATAGGTGGAAAACTTGTAGCCGCGGCGATATTCGAATTTCTCGACGCCCTTCATCAAACCGATGTTTCCCTCCTGGATCAAATCCAGGAACGATTGGCCGCGATTTGTGTATTTTTTGGCCACGGAGACCACCAGGCGAAGGTTGGCCTCCGCCATGTGGGTCTTGGCCTTCAAGCCGCGGTCCGCGGCCGATTTCAGTTCCCCAAAAATTTTGAAGAATTCTTCGCGCGGCATCCGGACAAACTGCTCCAGCGTGGCGATTTTCCCGCGTTCGGCTTCGATGGCGGCCCGCCGCTCGGGAGTCGCCCGCTGACCCTCCAGTTCCTGTATGTGCCGCAGGCTCACCTGGAATTTTTCATGAATGTTTCCGGCCACGACGATCATTTCTTCAACGACTTTCTGCTTATAATAGAACTTCGGAAACATATCCTGCAATTTGGCGCTCATTTTCTTCAATTCCCGCGCCAACTTTTCCTTGCGGCCCTTCTGCTGCGCCTTTTGCCAGTTGAAATATTTGGCGTCCACTTTTTGGTCGAGGCCATGCACCTTTTTAATGAGCTTGCGCAGGTCGCGCAAATGCCCTTCGCGATTGGCGATCTTTTTGTCAACAATCACCCGGTCAAACCGCTCCTTGGGCGGCTCGGACAATAACTTTTCCGCGATGGCGATGTGCTCCTTGGCGGTAAAGCCGAGGTTGTAGATAATGGTTTTCATCGCCACTTCGGCTTCCTCGATTTTTTTGCAAATCTCCACTTCCTGTTCGCGTGTAAGCAAAGGCACCTTGCCCATTTGATTCATATACATGCGAACCGGGTCGTCCAAAATTTCCAGCCGCGCATCCTCATCCACCTCTTCTTGCGGGCTGTCCGGCTGCTTGCTGCGCTCGGCGCGCTCGGCTTCAGCCTGGTCCATGACAATTTCCACGTCGAGGCTGCGGAGCTTGGTAAGCAGCGCGTCCAAATCGTCGGGGTTTAAATTATCCGGCAAAATGTCATTAATATCGTCGTAAGTGATGTAACCGTGCTCTTGCGAGAGATGCAGCAAGGTTTTAATCGTCTCCGTCAAATCTATGGACGGCTGGGCCGGCATCTGGGAGCCGCCATTCGCATGGCCGTTTTGCACACGCTTGTCCGCTTCGGCAATTGAGTTTGCCGCGGATTTGGATTTCCCATTTGTCTCCGGCGCCGGCGCGGCATTCCGCCGCGCGCTGCTTGCGATTACAAAACGCCGCCGGGGAGCAGGTTTGGCTCCGACCTTTCGTCCGGCGTTGCGACGGCTTTTTTGCGACGCGCTGTCCGGTGACGATTTTTTTCTTCTTAACATAGAATATCAGACCTAATCAAGTGGCTTTGGTTCAGAATAAATCATGAATTTACCCAGCCCCGTCCGGCTGAAAATGTTCACCCGCAAACTCGCCTGTGAGTCATAGAAATCGCGAACACCGGAAGCCCGACGTGGATTCATCCTAACTGTTTCCCGGCAGAATTCAAGCAAAATCGTCGCTTTAGCGAAACAATTGGGGCGAAAACAAAAACATGTAAAATTCAGCAAAATAAGCTGAAAATCAACAGATTGCGTTGAACTAAGGTTTGAAAACCAAATGAAATTTGAGACTCGTTACCTCGTCTCCTTCAGCCAAATGAATTTCTTTGACGGGCTGCCAAGAGCGATTCCAGACTAAACGGGGTTTCGGACTGTTGCAATGTCTTTGCGGATTTGCGCCTGCAATTCTTCTTTTGAGCCAAAATGGCGCTCGTCCCGCAGCTTTTCGCCTATTTCCACTTGCAATGTTTCACCGTAGAGATCGCCATCAAAGTCCAACAAGTGAGCCTCAACCCGAAGCTCCGGATGGCCTGAAGCAATGGTAGGACGAAATCCGATGTTAAGGGCCACGCGATAGGTTTGGGCCTTTAGGGTGGTGCGGGCAGCATAGACGCCGTTCGGCGGAAGGAGCAGTCCGCCGACCTCCAGGTTGGCCGTGGGGAATCCAAATTTTTGGCCAATCCGGTCGCCGGAGATGACCTTGCCGGAGATGGCGTACGCTCGACCGAGCATTTGACTGGCCGTGTCAATGTCTCCGGAACGGATCAATTCACGGATTCGAGTGCTGCTGACAATTTCTCCATCGAGCGAAACCGCCGAGAGGCCATGGACCTGAAAATTCAGTTCCGCCCCCAACTTTTTAAGAAGGGCCACATTTCCGCCGCGCCGGGAGCCAAATTCAAAATTAGCGCCGACGCAAATGCTGTGGATTTTGCCGAAATCACCGGCCAGGTTCCGGATGAATTGCCCGCCGGTTTGTCCGCTGAATTTTTTGTCAAAATGAATCAGCAAAATATTTTCGACGCCAAGCGATTCAATCGTCAGCAATTTTTGCGGGAGCGAATAGATCAACGGCGGGACCTTTGCCGGCATCACCACCGAGTTGGGGTGCTGATCAAACGTCAGGACGACCGAGAGGGCATCATGCTGCCGCGCGTCGGAAATGGTCTGTCGGATGATTTGCTGATGGCCCAGATGGACGCCGTCAAAAAAGCCGATGGCCAGGCATATCTTTTTGCCTTTGGGATTCAATTCATTCGCGGCCCGGATGATTTTCATTTTAATTCACGCCGCCAGCTTTAAAAAGGGGATCACGCGCGCCGGCAGTTCGGTGGCGGTCATTTGCAGGATAGTTTCGAGCGGGGCGGCATCGGCCACGTCGAATTTCCCGGCAACGGTCCGGCGCAATTTTGCCAGGTGGGCGCCGCAACCGATTTTTTGCCCAAGCTCATGGGCGATGCTGCGGACGTAGGTGCCCTTGGTGCATGCCAGGCGGAATTCGCCGAGCGGTTGGGAATAAGCGGTGAAGCGAAAATTGTACACGTGGACCAGCCGCGGTTCGCGTTCCACCTCCAGGCCTTTGCGGGCCAGTTTGTAAAGCGGGACACCGTTCTTTTTTATGGCGGAAACCATTGGTGGAACCTGCATGAGGTCCCCGATGAACTGCGCCGCCAGTTCATTCAAGTGCTCGAGCGCCAGGGGCGGGACGGGCTTCGTTTCCAGAGGTTCACCATCCGCATCATACGAATCGGTGGCGATCCCGAATTTGATTGTTCCTTCATAGACCTTGTCGTCACCCATCAACTTTTCCGACAGTTTCGTGCCTCTGCCGAGGACGATGATCAACAAGCCGGTGGCGTTGGGGTCGAGGGTGCCGCAATGGCCGACTTTTTTGATGCCGAATTTGCGGCGAATGGCGTCCACGACATCATGGGATGTGGGGCCGGCGGGTTTATCAATGAGAATTGCGCCGTCGAGGGCGGAGAATTCCTGCATGAGATTTATTTAGCGCCATTCAAGGCGCGTTTGATGGCGGCAATGACCTTGCGCTGGACGGAGAGGGGCGGGCCCGGGATTCGGGCGCCGGCGGCCGCCTGATGTCCGCCGCCGCCAAACTGGGCGGCGATTTCGTTGACGTTGACGTTTGGATTTTTCGACCTGAGGCTGATGCGGGTCAATTCCGGCTCGAACTCTTCAAACACACAGGCGACGACCACCGGTTCGATGGCGCGGATATGGTCAATCAGGCCTTCGGTGTCATTGCTTTCGGCGCCGGTCCGCGAAAAATCGGCTTTTTTGAGCCACAAATAAGCGATGCGGTCGTTGGCGGCGAGGCGGAATTTGCTATAGACGTGCCGGAGCAGGCGCATGCGGGAAAGCGAATAGGATTGATAGACCTCATTGCAAATTTTTGCAAGATTTGCGCCGCGCGTGACGAGTTCAGCGCCCGTGTGAAAGGTGCCCGGGCGGGTGGTGGGATATTGAAAGGAGCCCGTGTCGGTGGAAACCGCGGCAAAAAGGCAGTCGGCGATGGGGCGGGTGATGGGCCAGCGCGCGACCTTAAGCAGCCGGAAAATCAGTTCGCCGCAGGAGGGTTCGCGCGCGGACACCCAGTTAACATCGCCGTAATGGGGGTTGCTTTCATGATGATCAATATTGATGAGCACTTTCCGGTTGAGCGAACACCGGCCTGCTTTGCCGAGCCGTTCAAAGCTGGCGCAATCGGTGGCAATGACGCAGTCAAATTTTTCCCCCGACCGCGGTTTTTGAAAAAGTCCGTCCGGGTCCAGGAAACGATATTTTGGCGGAATGGCATCCTCGTTCCAGCAAACCACCGTTTTTCCAGCCGCTTTCAACGCGAGGGTCAGCCCGAGTTGCGAGCCGACGCAATCGCCGTCGGGGCGGACGTGTCCAACGACGCAAAAGGTTTTATGCCGGCGAATGACTTCGAGGATGCGATCGATGATTTTGGGATAACTTTTCACGGAGAATCTTCTTCTTCCTGGCCGGCGCCCGCTTTTTCCAACTCTTCGATGATTTGCAAAACGCGGTTACCGCGCACAATGGAATCGTCGAAAACGAATTTCAGCGTCGGGGTGTATTTCAAGACGACGGACCGGGCGACGAGTCCCTGGATGCGGGCGCGGTGCTCGTCGAGCAATTGAATGCCTCGTTTCTGCTGGGCGGCATTTCCAAAGATACTGATGAAGACCGTGGCTGATTTCAAATCGCCGGCCACGTCCACGTCATTGACTGAAATCAATCCCGCTTCGCTGACGTTAAATTCACGGCGAATGGCTTCGCCAATTTCGCGCTTCAACAATTCGCGGACGCGTTCATGTCGCAGATTGGGCATTGTTCACCTCACAACTTGGCGGCGACTTTTTCGACGGAATAGCATTCAATCGCGTCGCCCACCTGGAATTCGCCGAAGCCTTCAATACGGATGCCGCACTCCATTCCGGCGCGGACTTCGTTGACCTCATCCTGGAAGCGCCGGAGGGATTGGGTGACGCCTTCGTAGATGACGTCCTTGCGGCGGCGCACGCGGACTTTTCCGCGGACGATTCGTCCGGTGGTGACCATGCAGCCGGCGACGGGGGCGCCCTTGGAGAGTTCAAAAATCTTGCGGACTTCCGCGGAGCCGCCGATGTTTTCGCGGATGACCGGCTCGAGCAACCCGGCCATGGAATTTTTCACGTCATCAATCAATTCATAGATGATGGCGTAGAGTTTGATTTGGACGCCTTCGCGCTTTGCCTTGTCGGCGGCGGTGCTGTCCACGCGGGTATGAAAGCCGAGAATGACGGCGGTGGAAGCGGAAGCCAGGGCGACGTCATTTTCGGTAATCGTGCCGACATCGCTGTGGATGATTTCGAGCGAGATTTTATCCGATTCGATTTTATTGAGGGCATCCACGATGGCCTCGACGGAGCCTTGCGCATCGGCCTTGACGATGACTTTGAGGCCTTTGCTTTGGGCGGCTTCGAGGGTGGCGAAGAGGTTTTCGAGGGTGACCTTTTTAGCTTCCTGATTTTCGGCGCGGGTTTCGAGAAACCGCTGCTCGGCCAGCTCGCGCGCGGCTTTTTCATCTTCGACGACGGAGAATTCCAATCCGGCGTCCGGCACGCCGTTTAGTCCGAGCACCTTGACGGCGACGGACGGCGCGGCTTCTTTCAATCGCTGTCCTTCTTCGTTAATGAGGGCGCGGACGCGACCATAAAACTCGCCGCACAACATGATGTCGCCGACACGCAAGGTGCCTTTGCGGACGAGGACGGTGGCGGTGGGGCCGCCAGGCTCGACGCCGGATTCAATGACGTTGCCCTTGGCGCGCCGGTCGGGATTTGCCTTCAATTCAAGCAAATCGGCCTGCAACAGAATCATTTCGAGCAATTTATCTATTCCCTGTTTGGTGAGCGCGGAAACGTCAACGTAAATCGTGTCGCCACCCCAATCGTCAGGCGCGAGGCCCTTGTCCTGCAATTGCTGCCGGACTTTCAACGGGTTGGCGTTGGGATGATCTATTTTATTAACCGCGACAAGGATGGGGACCTTGGCCGCGCGGGCATGGTTCAACGCTTCCAACGTTTGCGGCATGACGCCGTCATTGGCCGCGACCACCAGCACCACGATGTCCGTGACGTTGGCGCCGCGGGCGCGCATGGAGCTGAAGGCGGCGTGGCCGGGGGTGTCCAAGAAAGTGATTTGCGCCAACTGGTCCTTGCGCTCCGGGTGCGGCACAGAAATGGTATAAGCGCCGATATGCTGGGTAATGCCGCCGGCCTCGCCGGCCGCCACATTGGCCTTGCGAATCACGTCGAGCAAACTGGTCTTGCCGTGATCCACGTGGCCCATGATGGTGACCACGGGCGGGCGCGGTTTGAGCTGCTCCGGTTTGTCTTCGACATCCAGTTCGACTTTTTTTTCGACGGCGTGAATGATGCCGGCGCCACGCTCGCGTTTTTCCACCTCAAAGCGAAAGCCGTACTTTGCGCAAACCTGCTGGGCGATTTTTTCATCAATCGCCTGATTGACCGTTGCAAAAACACCGAGTTTCATCAAGTCGCCAATGATGAGGAAGGGCTTTTGTTTCAGAGCATTGGCCAGATCGCGGACGATGATGGGCGGCTTGATGATGATGATTTCGCCGGTTTCGGGCGCGACAAATTTTGGCTGCGCCGCCGGAGCCGGTTTGGCGGCTTCGCGCGGGGGCTGTTGGCGGCCATCGCGTCCCCGCGGACCGTCGCGTCCGCGATGTTCGTCGCGCCGGGACGGCGGGGCGCCCGGCCGGGACGGGGGCAATTTGACCGAGCCGACTTTTTCGCCGAGACGGGGCGGTTGCGGGCGGGTGGGCAACTGGATGAATCCCACCTTGTCGCCGACGCGTGGTCCGGCTGGTTTGGGCGGCGGCGGCGGCGCGACCGGCTTAGGTTTTTCGATGACTGGCGGTGGCGGCGGCGTCTCGACTTTCGGCTCGACGAGGACTTCCGGTTTGGGTGCGGGTGGCGGTGGCGCGGAAATGATCTGAATTTTTTCTTCGACGGGTGGCGGCGCAGGTTTCGCGGCGGGGGGCGCGGGGGTTCTGGGGGCGATATCCGGATGGTCTTTGAGCAGTTCGCCTTCGAGCCACTCGGCGGAAATTTTATCGAGGGAGCTGGAGGCGACTTTGGCGGCGGCAATGCCCAGCGATTTGGCCTTGGCAATAATTTCCTTGTTCTCCAGGCCATACTTTTTCGCAATATCGTAGATACGAACGGGCATATATATATTTTTTCGCCAGCCGGAATGTGCAATTGGCCTTCATGGCTTAAATCGCAAATATAAAGTTTATTCCGGCTTGCGCCATAATTTCAACTATTGACCGGCAGCGTGCGGCTTTCCGCGTGGGCGCGCACGGCCTTCAAGATCTCTCCAGCTTTCTCGCCAATTTGCGGAATGCTGCTCAAGTCGCTCTCTTCGGCGGACATCAAATCCTCGATCCGCGTCAGGCCGGCATGCACGATGGCGTCGGCTTGCTCGCGCGAAATTCCCGGAATCGCCGCCAGGGCTTCGATGGCTTCGGCGACCTTTTCTTCGAAACCCTTGGTGACCACTTCCTCGGCGTCAATATCCACCTCCCATCCCGTCAATTTTGCCGTGAGGCGGGCATTTTGCCCCCGCTTTCCGATGGCCAGGGACAATTGGTCCTCGGCGACCAGGATGCTCAGGCGTTTTTTGGTCTCGTCCACCTCGATGGACTTGAGTTTGGCGGGTTCCAGCGCTTTGGTGACAAAGGCCCGGATATCCGATGACCAGGGGATGACGTCCACTTTTTCATTGTTGAGTTCCCGGACGATATTTTTGACGCGCTGGCCGCGCATTCCCACGCACGCGCCCACCGGGTCAACCTTGGGATCGCGGGAATAAACGGCCATCTTGGTGCGGAAACCCGGTTCGCGGGCGATGCCCTTGATTTCGATCGTGCCGTCGCTGATTTCGGAAACTTCCACCTGGAACAATTTGATGATGAAGCGGGGGTCGGACCTCGACAAAATGATTTCGGGGCCGTGCGCGCCTTCTTCGACGGCCTTGACGTAACAGCGGATGCGTTCGCCGACCTGGTATTCTTCCGTGGGGACGCGCTCGCGGTTGGGCAGCGTGGCTTCGTATTTGCCCAGGTCCAGGATGACATCTGAGCGTTCGAACCGCCGGACGGAGCCGCTGACGATGTCGCCGACGCGGTCCTTGAATTCGGTGAAGATGAGGGACTTTTCCGCCTGGCGGATTTTTTGCATCAAGGCCTGTTTGGCATATTGCGAGGCGATGCGGCCGAAGCCGGTGGGGGTGACTTCCTTTTCGATTTCATCGCCGACGTTGGCGCCCTCCTTGATTCGGCGGGCGTCGAAGACGGAAATCTGGTCGTGTTTGGAGATGACCCTTTCGGTGACCACGAGTTTGGCGAAGGCCTTGATGTCGCCGTTTTTCTGGTCAATTTCCACGCGCAATTCGCGGGCGGGTCCGACGGCCTTTTTGGCGGCAGACAACAACGCGTCCTGAACGGCGCCAACCAGGACGTCCCGGCTGATGCCTTTCTCGCGTTCCCAAAATTCCAATACTGCCAAAAAATCTGCGTTCATAACTTCCACAACGTCCACCGGGTGGCACGCGGCGAATAAAAAAGCCGGAAGAGTGACCTCCGACTTCGCGCGCTGGCCAAACCAGCAGACTTTACCATTCTTGGATAAAAGGATAAATTTTCGCGACCCCGGCGTCAAGTGCCAATTCGGTCCGGTCTGGAGCCGCCAAAAGCCGGAGGCAAGCGACTTGATTGGAGAGGAATGCCTTGTTTTGGCATCCGTCGCACGGGCAAACAATCGCAGCCATGAAAATTGAACCAAAAAGATACCGGGTCCGGGAAAATGAAAAAGTCCGGCTGAAGCAATGGCCGACGCGGGGGAAGTCCTTTTACAAATCGGACCAGCAATACAAAAAAAATCCTCGCCAAGCACATCAAGGAAATGAGCCGGCAGCAGGGATTGCTATACGCCAACAACCGTTATGCCTTGTTGCTGATTTTTCAGGCGATGGACGCCGCGGGCAAGGACGGCGCCATCAAGCACGTCATGTCGGGCATCAACCCGCAAGGCTGCCAGGTCTTCAGCTTCAAACATCCCGGCGCGAGTGAATTGGCGCATGATTTTCTGTGGCGCACCACGCGCTGCCTTCCCGAACGCGGGCGGATCGGCATTTTCAACCGCTCTTATTATGAGGAGGTGCTGGTCGTGCGGGTGCATCGGGAATTTTTGGAGGCGGAGGAATTGCCGGCCGAATGTCTCGACGACAAAAACCTCTGGGAGCACCGCTACCGCTCGATCACCGAACATGAAAAGCATCTGCATCGAAATGGCACGCGCATCGTGAAGTTTTTCCTGCACCTATCCAAAGAGGAACAGCGGAAACGGTTCCTGGCGCGGATTGATGACCCGGAAAAGAACTGGAAATTCAGCCAGAGCGACCTGGCCGAACGGAGGCTTTGGAAGGAATATCAGGCGGCTTACGAGGAATGCCTGGCGGGCACCAGCACTGATTATGCGCCATGGTATATTGTGCCCGCCGACGACAAGGAGAATGCGCGGCTGATCATTTCCCAAATCGTCCTGGAGACGCTCAAGGAATTGAAAATGAGCTATCCGGAGGTGGGCGAGGGCCGGCGGAAGGAATTGCTGGCCATCCGGAAGGAATTGAAATGATTCGTCGGATGACAACATCGGGCAGTTGAAGGCGGTCCCGGGGGTGGAGAGCGGCTTTGATGTGGTGACGGGCCGATATATGAATGCGCTGCGCTTGAGCGCGTAGTTTGGATATGGGTATGATCAGGCGTGGAAGCCCCCATGCCAGCCGACGGATCGTCCCCTTGACCGCCAGACGCGACAACACTTTATCCACAGCATCCCGCCCGCCAATGTCCAAAAAATCAGTCGGGGTGAAGGCCGAACCCCTCCCACTGCCGTAAATGCGGCTTTTCAATTTGAAATCAATGGTTTTCACACATTTCTTGTTCTGCATTCTGTCAGAAATGCCGCCTACTTTTTCTGACAAATAGAGCATATTACAGGCATGGAATTCGCTTATTTTCTGACAGATTGACCGCTGCTCCTAAAAACCGCGTCGGACGCGGTTTTTAAGGCAGGCATCCGGCCCAGCGAACAAACTGCCGACGGGTCCACGGGCGCTAAAATTTTCAACGCGACGCCGGGCGGCAGGATGCCGCCCTTTACGGCAGGCAAGATGCCTGCCGCTACGATTCCGAAAATCATCCCCGCGCCGCTCCCGGAATTTTCGCAACTGAAACTGCCTTGCGAATTTCACGATGACCGCGATATCGCCGCTCGCTAATACGTCAATTAAATAGTACAATATCATTAACTGACCCCTTATTGGGTGACCCCTCACGGAGTCAACGGCGGGAGGATTAGGTCGGATGGCGGCTGGCCGGCAGCCGGGCGCGTGAACGTTTCGCCGAATTTTGTCCAACCGGGAATGAAACCGCCGTTGGACAGGAAGAATTGTCCATCCTCAACACCCATGAAGCGGTCCAGACGGTCTTTCCGGCCGGTCTCATCGCAACTGAATGACGCGTTGGTCAGTTCGATCCAGCGTCCGTCAGCCGTGCGAATCCATTGATTGCCAAAGAGCGCCTTGCGTCGCATCCAGCCGTTGGCATCGCCAAAATCTTCGTTGAAACTATACAGGCCGCGCAGCCAATTGCCGTCCTTCGGCGCCTTCCAACTGGAAATGAGCATCCATCTCCTTTGGTCCGGGCGGAAATAATAACCCGAATAAATCGTGTGTGTTGCGTCCACCGGCCTGGCGGTGACAAGAAATCGCTGCTCTTGGCCCGTCTTCCAGTCGTAAACCAAGTGGCTGTGGCCGCCGGTCCCTTCATTCCCAAAACCGCCAGCGAAGACGCCCTCGCCTTTTGCCTCCAGCGCGACACGATTGTCCGCAGCCACCTTGTTGCGGTCGAATTTTTCATTCCCGCTGTCCCACACACTGAAAATAATACGCCGCTCGGTGGAGCTGTTGACCTGCATTCCGAAATAACCACGCTGCCAGCCGCACGCCATGAAGTAGCTCCAGACCGGGGCGTCCACCGCGGTCACTTCGCAATAGAAGGCCTCGATGTTGGTGACATCGGGGGTAACATAAAACAGATGCACCGAGGCTGCGTTGCGCCGTGGATCGAGATTAAAATGCGCGTTCTTGGCAGCTGGGCCATCAAGAATCAGCGCCTTGAGGTCACCTGCCGATTGGCCGTTCGCGTTGAGCGATTCGAGCGTGAAACACTGGTAACCCGCGGTGGCGATGTCAAACGCGCCGAAATTTGCCAGGACGGGATCGTCGCCCATTGCCCTGACGGCGACGGTGCGGGATTGGCTGGCAACCGTCAGGCGAAGTTTGCTCGTGGAATTGGCCGGCAATAGCAACGAGAGAGCGCAGTTTAGCTTGCCGGGAGTTCTAATATCGCCAAACCAAAGCACGTTGATTTTGGGATTGTTCCAGCCGGTAATGCCGTCGGATGAAACATCCGCACCGTTCGGGTCGGGAGCCAGATACGCGGTGGACGCCGGAACCCGCAATTCGGCTTGCAGCCGGCCCAGCGCAAATAACGTCAACAGCAGAAAAAGTGTTTTTTTCATTTTGACCGGGATTTCCGAACCCCTGCGCCGTTCCCCATTTCATTTCACCCAACCGCCGAAAAGGATTCGTCGAAGACCTCGAGCAAGAAATCCGCGTCGGCTTGCGTGATGCACATCGGCGGCGCGAAACGGATGGTCTGCCCCCAAAGGCCGCCTTTGCCGATCAACAGTCCAAGCTCGCGCGCATTTTCCAGGACCTGCTGGCAGCCGGCCGAGGCCGGCGCTTTCGTCGAGCGGTCGTTCACCATCTCAATCCCGACCATTAAACCGCGGCCCCGGACGTCACCGATGATTTTGTGTTTGTCCTTGAGCTTGTTCAGCCCGGCCAAAATGTAATTTCCCAGCTTGAGCGAATTGGCCTGGAGATTCTCCTTTTCGATCACTTCGAGCACCGCCTTGCCGATGGCGCTCACCACGGGATTTCCGCCGAACGTGTTGAAATGGACCTTGCCAACGAGCGACTGCGCGATCCTGGGCGTGGTCACCACCGCCCCGAGCGGCGCGCCGTTGCCGATCCCCTTGGCCATGGTCACGATGTCCGGGACCACCCCCTGGGTTTCAAAACCCCAGAAATGCGTGCCGGTGCGGCCGAAACCGGTCTGCACTTCATCGGCAATACAGACGCCGCCCGCCGCCCGCACGTATTCGTAAGCATGTTTCAGGTAACCTTGTGGAAATTCCACGAAACCGCCGACGCCCTGGATGGATTCCGCGATGAAACCGGCGACTTTTCCCGGAGTCGCAAAATCAATCAATTGTTTCACGTCCTCCGCGTATTTCCTGCCCGCATCCGCGTCGTCGTAGCCATAGACGCCGCGATACGGGTAAGGCGCCAGGGCATGATGCACGCCAAAACTGTGCGGCACATTGTATTTCCACGCGCTGTGCGCCGTGACGCCCATTCCCGAGGCATTGCCGCCGTGATACGCGTTTCGCAACGCAATCACATCGTAATTTTGCGTGTAAGCCCGCGCCATCAGCAATGCCAGATCGGTCGCTTCGGAGCCGGAATTGACAAAATAACAGACCTTCAGGTCGCCCGGCATCTTTGACGCAAGTTTTTCGGCGTATAACGTCACGTTCGGCTGCAGATAGATCGTCGTCGAATGTTGCAGCAATTCATTCTGTCTGTTTGCCGCCGCCACCACGTGCGGATGACAATGGCCCACGCTGACGGTGACGATGCCGGCCAGCCCGTCCAGATAACGTTTGCCGGTATCGTCCCAGACATATTGCATGGAGCCTTCCACCATCATGATGGGATTTTTGTAATAGAGAAAAATCCCGGGGTTCATGTACTGCTTGCGCAATGCCAGAATTTCGGCGGCGGTCGGGCCGGAATATTTTTTAGCCTGATGGTTCGTCGGGGGCAGCGAAATGCTCTTCATATATCTGACCTTCCTCTAATTTTCCAAAATGGCCGTCACGGCGGCGTACTCTTTGGTGTGACTGATGCTCACCAGCAACCTTTTCGCGTGCCGCGATTCGAATAATTCCTTTCCTTTGCCATGAAGGATGGCGAACGGCTCGCCGCTTTCCCGATGCGCAATCTCCATGTCCTGCCACCCCAGTTGCGCGCCGATGCCGGTGCCGAAAGCCTTGGAGATGGCTTCCTTGGCGGCAAATCGCGCCGCTACAAACGGGGCCGGATATTGATGCGAGAGGCAATACGCCATTTCGTCCGGCAACAAAATCCGCTGTCCGAATCGCTCGCCGAATTTTTCCAGCGACGCCCTAATTCGCGCGACTTCGATGATGTCAATGCCGATGCCGAGAATCATTTGGCTGTGGTTACGATTGACGATTTGCGGACGATGCGCAAGAACAGTTGACAGGATATTTGGCGAGAGTTGAGCGTGGGAACAACAACCGGGTTTTCACAAACGGACGGCTGAATGGCCGCGACGATCATTCAATAAGGCGGGACACCCGGTTATTTTGCGTCGCCGTAGTGTTCCATCAAACGCAGCATCTCTTTCACGGCGCTTTCGATGCCCGCGAAAACGGCCCGGCTGACGATGCTGTGGCCGATGTTCAATTCTTCCAGGTGCGGCACGGCGAAAAGCGCGGTGAGGTTTTCGTAATTCAATCCGTGCCCGGCGTTGACCCGCAGGCCCAGTGTCCGCGCCAGTTGCGCGGCGGAAACCAGCCGTTGCAATTCCGTCTGGCGCCCGCGTTCAACGGCAAAATGCTCCGCAAATTGACCCGTGTGCAGTTCGATGAACTGCGCGCCCACACGCGCGCTCGCCTCGACTTGCGCCGGGTCCGGCGCGATGAACAAACTCACCTCAATGCCGGCGTCATTCATTTTTTTCCGCGTCTCGCCAAGCGACTTTTCATTCGCCGCCACGTCCAAGCCGCCTTCCGTCGTCACTTCCAGCCGCCGCTCCGGCACCATGCACACGATCTCCGGCTTCAATTTCAAACCAATGGCGATGATTTCCGGCGCGTTGGCCATTTCCAGGTTCAAGCGTTTGGCGACTTCGCGCAATTGCCACACGTCCCGGTCCTGGATGTGCCGGCGGTCTTCGCGCAAATGCGCGGTGATGCCATGGGCGCCGGCGGCCTGGCAAAGCCTCGCCGCCGCGACGGGATCCGGCTCGCCAAATCCGCGGGCGCGATAGCGCGCCTCGCGAATAGTCGCCACATGGTCAATGTTTACCCCGAGCTTGAGCATGAATTTTGTCCTTTGTTTTTGGTGGAAATCTGGAACGCCAACGGGGATTTATTTCAACCCCAGCACGTCCTGCATGTCGTATAGTCCCGGCGGCTGTTTGGCCACCCAGAGCGCGGCGCGCAACGCGCCGTTGGCAAAGGTCTCGCGGCTCGACGCCTTGTGCGCCAGTTCCAGGCGCTCGCCGGCATTCGCGAAAATCACCGTGTGATCGCCCACGACATCGCCCCCGCGAACGGAATGAATGCCGATTTCGGACCGGGTCCGTTCGCCGACGATGCCGGCGCGGCCATGCCGCGCGGCTTTGTCCAATTGCAACTTCCGCACCTCCGCCAGGATTTCGGCCAGCGATTTGGCCGTGCCGCTGGGGGCGTCCTTTTTCATGCGATGATGCATCTCGACGATTTCCAAATCGAAATCCGGCCCAAGGATTTCCGCCGCCTTGCGCGTGAGCCAGAAGAGCGTATTGACGCCGGTGGAAAAATTCGATGCCCATACCATCGCAATTTCATTTTGCCGGCCCGCGATTTGCGCCTTTTCCTTTTCGGAATGTCCGGTGGTGCCGATCAGCACGGCTTTTTTATTTTTCGCGCATAGTTCGACAATTTCCCGCGTGGCGGAATGCAGGCTGAAATCAACCACCACGTCGCCTTTGGAAATGACGGCGCTTAAATCGTCGCCCATGTCAATCCCGGCGGCGATTTCGAGGTCGCGAAAGTTCGGGGCGCAAGCAACGAGCGCCTGTCCCATGCGGCCTTTCGCTCCGGTGACAATGACGCGGGTCATGGCTATTCGAGAATGCCGCAGCGTTTCATGGTGGTGCGCAGCGCGTCCCAATTTTTCGGGTTCATCGGCACCAGCGGCAGACGATATTCCTCTTCAATCAATTTCATCATCGCCAGCGCGGCTTTCACCGGCACCGGATTCGTCTCAATGAACAAATCCCTGAATAAAGCATAAAATCTGGCGTGCAATTGCGACGCTTTTTTTATGTCGCCGCGTGTGAAGGCCCTGACCATCTGCGATACCTCGCGCGGAATCACGTTCGAGGCCACGCTGACGACGCCGTTGGCGCCGCAGGCCATAAAGGGCAGCGTCAATGAATCGTCGCCGCTCATGATAATGAATTTCGGGCCGGCCGCCGCGCGCAATTGCGAAACGCGGTCGCAGCTTCCACCGGATTCCTTGATGCCGATGATATTTTTGCAATCGGCCGCGAGCCGTTTCGCCGTCTCGATGGCAATCTCCACGCCGCAGCGGCCCGGAATGCTGTAAAGCACGATGGGCAATTGTGTCGCCCGCGCGATGGCCTTGAAATGTTGATACAAACCTTCCTGCGTCGGTTTGTTGTAATACGGCGCGACCTGTAATGAACCGTCCGCGCCGGCTTTTTCGGCGGCCTGTGTCAGGTGAATCGCCTCCTTGGTGGAATTGGCGCCCGTCCCGGCCAGCACTTTGATCTTTCCGGCGGCGAATTTCACCGACAATTCGATGATGTGGATGTGTTCCTCGCAATCCACCGTGGGCGATTCGCCCGTGGTGCCGACGGGCACGATGCCATCCACTCCCCCCCTGATCTGCATGCGGATGAGGGCTTCGAGCGCGTCTTCGTCAATCGCGCCGGCGCGAAATGGCGTGACGATGGCAGTATAGGTTCCAGTAAACATCTCGCCATAGCATCGGAAAAGGGAGGGGGGTTGGCGAGTCAATTCTGAAACCGCGTAACATTGACGAATCCGCACCCTTATGGAACGGTCTCGGATTAACTTGAAACTCGCAATTGAAAACTGAAAACTGATTCCAATGACACCAGACGACGTTCTGCAGATTTTCCGGGACACCGGCGCGCTGCTCGAGGGCCATTTCATCCTGCGCAGCGGCCTGCATAGCCGCGAATACTTCCAATGCGCGCTCGCGCTCCAACAAATGCCGGTGGTGGAAAAAATCGGGGGCGCCCTGGCAAAGAAGGTCGAAAAATTCGAGACCGTCACGGTCATCGCCCCGGCGATTGGCGGATTGGTCATCGGTCAGGAAATCGCCCGGCAACGGCGCGCCCGCTTTATTTTTACTGAAAAGGAAAACGGCAATCTTGTCTTGCGCCGGGGCTTTAAGATTGACCGTGGAGAAAAAATCCTCGTCGTCGAGGACGTCGTCACCAAAGGCGGGCGGGTGCGGGAAACCATTGATATCGTCCATTCCAACGGCGGTTATGTCGTGGGCGTGGCCGCCATTGTGGACCGCTCGAACGGCGCCGTGAAATTTGGCGTGCCCTTCGTCAGCCTGCTCTCCTTGCAAGTCGAAACCTTCGAGCCGGACAAATTGCCTCCGGACCTGAAAGCAATTCCCGCGGAAAAGCCGGGGAGCAGGTAGATTACTCCGGGCGAGTACGCGCGGCACCGGCTGTCTTCCATGCCCGCGATCTACGGAGAAGTCTTCCCGGTCAACCGTCCGGATTTTGCATCTCCATGAACCGCCGACGACAAAATGGTCGGGCGACTGCCATTCTCACCCCTCACCCTCGGTCCCTCCGCATGAACCCCGGGGGCCCTCACCTCACCCTGACCCTCCCCTCCCATCCGATGGGAGCGGAGAAAGGATCCGCCTTCGTTGCGCTTCGGCGCGACAAGCAGCAAGCGGATGCCAACTGTCGCATGGATGTCCAGCCATCGGCGGCGGGTTCAGGAGTTCAATGCGCGAATTTCTTCGAGGAATTCTCTCCCCATTTCAAAAAGACATTTCGGGATGAATCCCGGGAATTGTTGGAGCATTTCGGTGTGGAATTTGATCCGCGATACGTATTCAAATCCCCTGGCGAATGAATTTCGGACGATGCCGCCCCTGACGGGGCTATGAGTTTGTCTGGTTTTTGTTTCTACAAAGATTTCGCGCCTACGGCGCTGCGCGTTAGCCCAGCCGCAACGGTTTTCGGAGCATAAGTTAGCGCCTATGCCCCCAGCCCCTCTCCAATCGGAATTGGAGAGGGTGGCGTCGCCCCGTTGATCCGCCTCCGCCTGGCTTCGGCGCGACAGGGGGGAAAGGGAAGTCAGAATTGTTCGACTCGGAAAAATTCCCGGCTCATGGGTCACAATGCGCGTCCAATGTTGGAGGTGGAAGCTCCCCATGAATCCCCCATCCCTTTTTAGGGATACCACTTCGGATGAAAGTGGCTGCTTGCTCATGCGCGCAACTCTGCTTATGGGACCATACCTATATGCCGCATAGCACATATTACACGACTTTCGGGGTAACCGGCTTTTAGCCGCGTTTTTCCGTTGGGTTCTCGACACCTGGACGCAAACCGGCGTCGCGCCCGCTTGCCGCACGCGCTTCACGACACAAGCAGTCATCGGACGCGGCTGAATTATTCCAGCCAACTGTGCCACGATTCGCCCCAACTGCGTCATAACGGCGCTTTGGCGCAGTTTGCAACGTCGCCAAGCATGCCCAGTTCTTCTGTTTCGCCTTGTTTTTGGCGTTTTCCGATTTTCCAGCACACGGCATCGTAATTGCAGTGAGGAGTTGGATAGTTGTTAGCATTTAACAAAACGATTTTATGGCAAAAGTTCTAGGCATTGATTTAGGCACTACCAATTCGTGCATGGCGGTCATGGAAGGCGGCGAACCGCTCGTGCTGG
>DATJSQ010000071.1:0-18318 GCA_035503995.1 Verrucomicrobiia bacterium
CCGGCCAAAAGCCAGAGCAAATAAAGCGGCGCGAGAAGAGGAAAGATTCCCAAAAGAACCAAAAAATAGCCGGCCAAAATCAGCGGGCGATTTCGAAATTGGCCGGTGGCGCCATTGCGGAACACTTCGCCTTCGGAAAAAACCTGGAGATAGGGCATTAAATTATTGTAAGGGCCGACGGCGCGGCCGCAGCCTTTGCAAAACCACGCGGTGGGCGGCTGCTCGGTGAGGCAGTGCGGACAGACCTCCACCGCGTCGGATAATTTTCGCTCCACGTCGGCGTCCCACGGATCGGGGCGCGCCGGGGCGTCGCGAATCCAAACGATCAGCCGCCAAAACACGGCCAGCGCCAGGCCGCACAGGGCAATATCGCCAATGAGGATGTTTGGATCTGACGCGCCAATCATGCAGTCAACATGCCATTGGCCGGCCATCGGGTCAATGGCACCCGAATCCTTGCCGCGCTCTCCGGCCACGGGGAGTTTGAGCCACCATCTTCATATTCTATCCCTGTTTCGGATCCCCGGAGGGGGAAGCCAGCCTTCGGCGCTTTTGCACTTCGGAATGGCGGCAACTGTAGAGAAAATAGACGGCAATGCCGACGGCTATCCAGACGATGAGGCGCGCCCAGGTATCGGCTGGAAGGCCGACGATCATCAGGAAAAAACAGGAGGCAAAGCCCATCGGAGCGACGAGCCAAAAGGCTGGTGTGCGGAACGGCCGCCGGATATGCGGGTCGGTGAAACGCAGAACGAACACGCCCGCACAAACGATGGCAAACGCCAGCAAGGTGCCGATGGAGACCAGTTCGCCGAGCAGGCCGATGGGAAACAGCCCGGCGATCAACATTGCGACGACGCCAACGATGATCTGCGCGATCCACGGCGTGCGGAATTTAGGATGCACAATGCTGAAAAACGGCGGAAGCAAACCGTCCTTGGACATCGCGTAAAAGATTCGCGGCTGGCCGAAGAGCAGAACAAGGATGACGGACGAGAGGCCCGCGATGGCGCCGATTTTGATGAAATAGGTGAGCCACGCCAGCGAGGGCCCGATGGAACTGACCGCCATGGCGATGGGCGCCGGGACGTTGAGTTGGCTGTAATTGACGATGCCCGTCAGCACCAACGAGACGACGATGTACAGGATGGTGCAGATGCCCAGCGAACCGAGCAAACCGATGGGCATGTCACGCTGGGGATTTTTCGCCTCCTGCGCCGCGGTGGACACGGCATCAAAACCAATGTAGGCGAAGAAAATAACCGCGGCCCCATGCACCACGCCGTGCCAGCCGAAGTTGCCGTGCGCGTCCACCGGCGGCACAAACGGGTGCCAGTTGGCCTTATTGATGTATCCGATGCCGACGGCGATGAAGGTGAAGATGACCGTGAGTTTCAGCGCAACGATGGCGTTGTTGAAATTCGCCGATTCCTTGATGCCGATCACCAGCAGCACGGTAATGACCGCGATGACGAGCATGGCCGGCACATTCAGCACCGCGCCGGTGTCAACCCAGCCGTGGATGAAGAGTTGCCCAAGGTCCCACCAATGCGCGCCCACCGGCATGGGATGGTCGTAGGGAGCATTAATGAACTGGGCGGGAAAAGTGATGCCGAAATCCTTCAAAAAAGAAACCACGTAGCCCGACCAGCCGACGGCGACGGTCGAGGCGGCGAAGAGATATTCCAGGATGAGGTTCCAGCCGATGATCCAGGCCACAAATTCGCCGAGTGTGGCGTAACCGTAGGTATAGGCTGAACCGGAAAGCGGGATCATGGAGGCGAATTCGGCGTAGCAAAGGCCGGCAAACGCGCAGGCCAGTCCCGAGAGGATGAACGAGATGACGATGCCCGGCCCGGCGTATTCGGCCGCCGCATGCCCGGTGAGGACAAAAATGCCCGCGCCGATGATGGCACCGATGCCGAGTGAGATGAGGTTAATGGGACCGAGCGCGCGGTTGAGTTTCTGGTCCTTCAGCACTTCGGCCTGAAGGTCGGCCATGCTTCGTCGGGCGAACAGATTCATCGGCGGAGAGTTTCGGGGGATTGGGCGGCGGGGGCAAGGCGAAAGGCTAACGGCTGAGGGCTGATGGCCGACGGGGGGTGGAAGGCGCGAGATGACGAGTGGGTGGTTCAGTTTAGATTTCCCCGTAAAAAACTTCGCGCCGATTCCAGATGGAGCGGACTGGCGTCCGCTGCGACGAGGCACGCGGAAGGGGTTAGGGGAAGGCTGATGGTTTTCCCGCCGAAGGGACCAAAATTCCCCAAGAAAAGCCGTTGACTTTGCCGCTGCATTTGATAGATTCCGCCTCCATTTTGTTTGGAAAGAATGAAAACGCATTTGCCAAAAGTAAATATAGATCAGCGCAAGTGGCATGTTATTGATGCCGATGGCGCGGTGCTCGGCCGGCTGGCCGTGCAAGTCGCCGACATTTTGCGCGGGAAAAACAAGCCCGTTTACACGCCGCACCTGGATGCGGGTGATTTCGTGGTGGTGATCAACGCCGAGAAGGTCCGGGTCACCGGCAAGAAGGAATCCGACAAGGAATTCATGACGTATTCAGGGTGGAAAGGCGGGGAGAAGTACCGGACGGTGGCCGAAGTTCGGGCGAGGCACCCGGAGAAATTGATCGAGCACGCCGTCA
Source organism: Verrucomicrobiia bacterium (assembly GCA_035503995.1). Taxonomy (GTDB): domain Bacteria; phylum Verrucomicrobiota; class Verrucomicrobiia; order Limisphaerales; family UBA11358; genus UBA11358. The sequence continues at coordinate 2,645 of DATJSQ010000071.1, forward strand.
AAGGGATGATACCCAAGAACCGGCTGGGCCGGGTGCTGCTGACCAAGCTGAAAGTTTTCAAAGGCCCCAAACATCCGCACGCGGCGCAGAAGCCCGAAGCGCTCAAAGCCGCGGCTTGATTTTTATTTTATGGCAACCGCCGAAAAAGCAGCAAAAATTGAATTTCTTGGAACCGGACGGCGCAAAACCGCCATCGCGCGCGTCCGCCTCGCCTCCGGCAACGGAAAAATCACCGTGAACGGGCGCGAGTTTGAAAATTATTTTCCGCTGGAGACCTTGCGGTCCACCGTGACCCAGCCGTTGACGGTCACCGGGACGGCGGAGAAGATAGACGTACGGATCAATATCAGCGGCGGCGGCCCGAACGGGCAGGCTGGCGCGGCACGGCACGGCATTGCGCGGGCCCTCCTGAAATTTGACATCAATCTGCGTCCGCAATTGAAGGCGGAGGGTTTCCTGACCCGCGACCCCCGCATGCGCGAACGCAAGAAATACGGCCAGCCCGGCGCTCGCAAGCGGTTCCAATATTCGAAGCGTTAATCGCACGCGAACTTTCCAAACCCCGCTGGCCCCGGCCGGCGGGGTTTTATTTTGGGCGAACGATCAACGGGGAGGGGGAACGGAGCTGAAGATCAGGTTTTCCAAAAGATTTTGCGCCTTTTGAGATGGAGCTGATTGAAGTCGGGGGCCAAGGGGCGGGAAAGCCAGGCAGCGGATCGGGGAAAAGTCAGAGCGGACTCACGTCCGCTGCCACGCCGGATAGGACGGATAGGTTCATGACGGCGCGTAATTAAAAACTTTGTTCGCTGGTTTGTTTGTTGTTCAATTTATCCGGCATTTTTTATGCAATGAGTTGTATCGGCCTTTTGGTTTTGAAACGCCGAAGAAGCCGCAAAATTACATGGAAATCCGGAGAGACAGTATTCACAAGAATCTGAAAGAAAAATGAAATCAAAAAAGATAGCCATCGTCGGGGCGTCGGGTTATTCCGGCGAAGTTTTGGTGCAGTTGCTTTTGAGCCATCCGCACGCGGAATTGGCGGCGGTGACGTCGCGCCAAAATGCCGGGCAGACGCTGGCGCAGGTATTTCCAAAATTCGCGAGCCATCCGAAATCCGGGGCGATTCGCTTTACCGAGCCGAAGGTTGAGGTGCTGGCGAAGCAGGCGGACGTGGTGTTTCTGGCGCTGCCGCATGGTGTGGCCGCCGAATTTGCGGCGCCGCTGCTCAATGTGGGGTGCGTGGTGATTGATTTGAGCGCGGATTTTCGGCTCAAGAGCGGGGAGCGATACAAGGAATTTTACGGGCACGAGCATCCGGCGCCGGACTTGCTGGGAAAATCCGTCTATGGATTGCCGGAAGTTTACCGGGAGCAGATTAGGAAGGCGCTCCTGGTGGCCTCACCCGGTTGTTATCCCACCAGCATCTTGTTGCCGACGATTCCGCTGCTCCAGGATGGCCTGATCAAGTCCTCGGGCATCATCGCCGATTCGCTGAGCGGCGTCAGCGGGGCGGGACGAAAGGCGGAGACGGAATATCTTTTCTGCGAATGCAACGAAAGCGCGCGGCCTTACGGCGTGCCGAAGCACCGGCATTTGTCAGAGATCGAGGAGCAACTCTCGGTGGCGGCCAAAACAGCCGTTACGATCCAGTTCACCCCGCATTTGATTCCTGTCAATCGGGGCATCCTGACGACCCTCTATTTGGAGCTGGCGGAACCGGTGTCGGGCGAGGGAATTTCCGCCTGTTACGAAAAGCATTACGGGCACGAGCCATTCGTCCGGCTGCTCGAAGGGAAGCAGTTGCCGGACACGAAGAATGTGGCTGGTACGAACGTCATTGAAATCGCCTGGCGACTTGACCCGCGGACGGGACGGCTGATCGTGATGAGCGCGGAGGACAATCTGGTGAAAGGGGCAAGCGGCCAGGCGGTTCAAAGCATGAATTTGATATGCGGTTTCCCGGAGACGGCGGGTTTGGTTTGATTCGCACCGCAGGCGCCGTAGGAACCACTTTTTGCGATGCAAATCAAACCGTCCGTGGAACATTTGAACGAGCCAGTGCTCCGGTTTGCGCAGCCCGCCTTCGCCTGGCTGCGGCGGGGCAATTCCAGGAATCGTTGTTACCATGCAAATTAAGCCGCCTGTGGAACATTTGAATGAGCCTGTGCTGCGATTCGCACGGCAGGATTTCACCACGCTGAACCAAAACCTGACGATCGAACAGGCGCTGATGTCCATCCGCCAACGCGGTGTCGGGGAAAAGATCGTGTATTTTTACGTGGTGAACGACGAGGAGAAACTGGTGGGGGTGGTGCCGACGCGGCGATTGCTGATGGCGGCGCTGACACAGCCGCTCGGCGAACTGATGATACGCAACGTCATTGCCATTCCGCACACCGCCACGGTGCTGGAAGCGTGCGAAGTCTTCGTGCTGCATAAATTTTTCGCCTTCCCGATAGTAGATGAACAACGTCGCGTGGTCGGACTGGTGGATGTGAGCCTGTTCGCCGAGGAGGTGTTTGACATCGCCGAGCGCGAACAGATGTCCGAGGTCTTTGAGACGCTCGGATTTCAGGTTTCGCAGGTGCGCGAGGCCTCGCCCTGGCGGGCCTTTCGCGTCCGCTTTCCGTGGCTGGTAACGACGATCCTCAGTGGAACGTTTTGCGCGGTGCTGGCGGGATTTTACCAGGTGACCCTGGCTAAAAGCCTCGTGATCGCATTTTTTCTGACCATGATCCTTGGCCTCGGCGAAAGCGTGAGCATTCAATCCATGACGGTCACGATTCAATCGCTGCGGACGACGCGTCTGAGCTGGCGCTGGTATCTGGTGTCACTGGGGCGCGAGGCGTTCACGGCGTTGTTGCTGGGCGCGACGTGCGGACTGGTGGTGGGATTCGTCGTGCTCATCTGGCAACACGCGCGAATGGCGGCGCTGGTCATCGGCGCGAGCGTCACGTTTTGCCTGCTGACGGCGTGCGTGACGGGCTTGAGCGTTCCGGCGTTGCTGCACGCGTTGAAACTCGATCCAAAGATCGCGGCCGGTCCGATTACCCTGGCGGTTGCGGACATCTGCACGCTGCTGTTTTATTTCAACCTCGCGCGATTACTTTTGTGACGGTGAAAACCTCATTGAAAAAGGCCGGCCCGGGAAAAGCCGTTCCATCGGCCCGATGGAATGCGGCCGAATACGCGGCCAACTCGGTGGTGCAACAAAGCTGGGCGCGCGAATTGATTGCCCGGCTTCAGCTCCGCGGCGACGAGCATATCCTGGACGTGGGCTGCGGCGACGGCAAAGTGACGGCGGAAATTGCCCGGGCGCTTCCGCGCGGCTCGGCGACGGGAATTGACGCCTCGGCGGAGATGATTGCCTTCGCGAAAAAGATGTTTCCGCGCGGCAAATTTTCGAACCTGGAGTTTCAGGTGATGGACGCGCGGGAAATCAACTTTGGACGGCAGTTCGACCATATATTTTCCAACGCGGCCCTGCACTGGGTGGACGACCATCAACAGATATTGCGCGGCGCGGCGCGGGCGCTCAAAGCAGGCGGGCGGCTGGTGGTTTCCTGCGGCGGACGGGGCAATGCGCATGATGTGTTCCTGGCGTTGCGGCCGGAAATGCGGTTGAAGCGCTGGCGCGAATACTTCCGCAAAATGCCGCGGCCTTATTTTTTCCACAGCCCGGCTGACTACGAAAAATGGCTGCCAAAGTTCGGGTTCAAGATTCAGGACCTCAAGCTGGCGCCGAAGGACGCGACGTATCCGGGCGGGGACGGGTTTGCGGCGTGGCTGCGGACGACGTGGATTCCGTACGTGCAGCGGGTGCCGGAGGGAGAGCGCGAGGAATTCATCGCGGCGGTAACGCAGCGGTATGTGGCCAGGCATCCGGTGGATCACGAAGGCAGGGTCCATGTGAGGATGGTGCGGTTGGAGATCGAGGCGGAGAAGGCGTTCCATCCGCCGGAAGGAAGATTCCGTTGACATCTATTGGGGATAGATGGAGAGTACGTTTGTTATGAGTCACTCCCTGACGCCCTATTACAAACGAATCATCCGGCGGCAGATTGCCACGGGCCGTTTTAACAATGAAAGCGAAGTCATTCGTCACTCCTTGCGGTTGACGGATTCCCTCCAACGCGCCGCAGGCCCCCTTGGCTCCTCTTTCGCCGGACGCGAGGATTTGGAGGAACTGTTGCAGGAAGGTCTGAGCAGCGGTGTCGGCCGGCCAATGACCGCGGCCCGGAAAAAACAAATCTATAAGCAGGCGCTGGAGGAATCTTGAGCCGCTATTGGACGCTTCCGAAGGCGGAGGAGGATTTGATTGAGGGCGCGCGATGGATATACGCGGACAGCCCGCAAGCAGCGCGGCGATTTCTGGATGCTGCGTTCCAATCTTTTGACCGGCTGACGGACTTTCCAGAAATTGGACCGCAGGCGCGATTCAAAAATCGCCGGCTGGCGGGGATCAGGTTTAGCGTCTTGCCACCGCCGTTTAATCGCTGGCTTATTTTTTATCGGATCCATCGCGGCAAGGTTGAAATTTTGCGCGTTGTCTATGGCACACAAAATTGGCGTGGAAATCCAGATGCCTATTTCATCTGATTTTTAACCCGGATAGCCTGCTGCCCCGGAAAATCCGCGTCCGGCTCTCAAATTCGCGGCGCGCGGGTCAACTTGGCGGCGGGTGGAGCTCAGGGCGCCGCGGCCGTCCGCCCTGCGGGGCGCCAATCTTTTCGTGTCATTTCGCGTGTTTCTTGGTTCAATCCGCCGGAATGAAAATTCAGTTCAAAGAGATATCCGGTTCCATCGTCGCGCCCAAAGGGTTCCGGGCGAGCGGAGTATTTTGCGACATTAAAAAACTTGGCACGGGCAAAGGGTCGGACAAAGGCCAAAAACGCGATCTCGCCCTCATCGTCTCCGACGTGTCCGCAACGGTTGCGGGGATGTTCACCACCAACCAGGTCTGCGCCGCGCCGGTGAAGGTTTGCGCTGAACGCGTCAAAAAAGGCGTCGGGCGGGCGATTGTCGTCAATTCGGGAAACGCGAACGCCTGCACCGGCCAGCAGGGTTTGCGGGATGCCCAAGCGATGGCGGAGATGGCCGCGGGCGAACTGAATATTCCCGCGGAAAGCATCTTCGTCGGATCGACCGGGCGCATTGGCGTGACGATGCCAATGGAGAATGTGCGGCGCGGCATTGAGGCGGCGGCGCAAGCGCTCGGCTCAACGGCCGAACACGCGACCCATGCCGCGGAAGCCATCATGACCAGCGACACGCGGCCAAAACAAATAGCCGTTGAATTTTCGCTCGGGGGCAAGACGGCGCGCATCGGGGGCATCTGCAAAGGCGCGGGAATGATTCAGCCAGGAATGTCCGCGACCGGCGCGCGACCGGCCGCGTTGCCCCACGGCGGATTGCACGCGACGATGCTGTGTTTTATCACCACCGACGCGGCGATTGAGACGAAGGCATTGCAGGTCGCGTTCCGGGAGGCCGTGGCGGGCAGTTTCAATCGCATCACCGTGGATGGCGACATGAGCACCAATGACACCGTGCTGATATTGGCGAACGGGCTGGCGGGAAATAATATTGTTGGAGACGAGGCGGCGAGTTTCAAGTCCTCAAGAAAAACGAGAGCCGACGCGCGCCGGCTGCCACGGGATTTGGAAATTTTTAAAACCGCCTTGAGCGATGTTTGTTTGGAATTGGCGAAGATGATTGTGAGGGACGGCGAGGGGGTGCATCGCGTGGTGACGGTGCGGGTAAGCGGCGCGAAGAGCATTCAGGACGCCGATGCGGCGGCGCGGGCGGTGGCCAACAGCGCGTTGGTGAAGACGAGTTGGCACGGGGGCGACCCGAATTGGGGCCGGATCATTGATGCGCTCGGTTATTCGCCGGCCAAAATCGTGGAGGAGAAGGTGGACATTGGATACAGCGCCGGCGGGTCATCCCAAATTTTATGGAGCCTGAAGCGGGGCCAGCCGACGAAGGCGACGTTTCAGGAACTGTGCGCGGCGGTGGCGCCGAAGGAATTTGATTTGCATATCCGGCTGAATCTGGGAAAGGCTGAGGCGGTGATGTATGCGGCGGATTTGACGGAAGCGTATGTGGAATTTAACAAAGGAGACGTGGCCGATCCGGCGTCGTTGGGCGGCTGAATTGGATGCTTCGTCAAGACATAACACCATGAATTCAAGAGTTTTAGTCATCGGCGCGCTCCTAGCGGGGGCAATCGAAGTGTCCCGCGCGGCGGATCAAAACATCGGGACGGCGGGGTGGGTGAACATTTCCGACGCGCTCGTGGCGGCGGTGACGAATGCAGGCACGGTCATTCCCTGGCCGGGAAACACCGCCGGGGTGGCGGTGGACCGGACCAGCGGCATCCTTTATGTGGATGTGTGCAACGTGGGATTGTGGCAAAGCACCGACCACGGCCAGAGCTACCGGCGCGTCGCCGAAGGGCAGATCAGCGGGCGGTGCGAATTTGGTTATGCGCTCAACTGTGATCCGGCCGGCGGGCGGATGGCGTGTTTGATGCTCGACGGAAAATGCGGCATGACCTTGGATGGCGGCCGGACGTGGCAGCCCTTCGCGCCGATGGGCCGCAATTGGGATTACGGCGCGGTGGATTGGTCCGACCCCGGAGCCAGGGCAATTTTTGCGGCTCGTCATGAAAGTGGCGGCGAGATTTATGCGTCCGACGATGCGGGGGCGTCCTGGCGGTTCCTCGGCAAGCATCCGGAATTCACGTCGTCAGGCATTTTTGATGCGCGGACGCTGGTGGCCGGCACGGAGGACGGCATTATGCGCAGCACCGACGGTGGAGAGACCTGGACCAACATTTCCCCGCTGCATCCGGTGGGCCGGGTGGCGGTTTATTTCGATGGGAAAACATATTGGCTGGCCCGGGAGGGTTTGATTACGAGCCAGGATCGGGGAGCGACCTGGCAAACGATCGGAGCACCCTTGGCCGCGGGCTGGGGCCCGCTCTTTGGCAAGGACACGCAACACATCATGGTGGCGGACTTTCGAGGTTTCCTGGAAACGTCCGATGGGGGGAAGACGTGGCGGCGGATTGCGCCGCTGCCGCCGTTTCAAGGTGGACTGGCGCCGAAGTTGCCGGGGGAATTTCTGAGCATCGCGTGGGACCCTAAGGCCAATTTGCTTTATGCCTCGCGCATGGGGAGCGGGACGTGGCGGCTGCAACTTGACGCGAGGACGGTGGGAATGGCCTGGCTTCATTCCGATGGTAGCGCCGTAGGCACGGCATCTTTGTAGAACTCAATTTCGATGGGATTCAAAGCTCCATCGGAGCGAAATCATCGGCGAAGAAGACGGAAGATGGACAGTCAGTAATTCGAGAGTCAATTCGATCTCGCTGCTGAATCCGGGGGAAAAATGTTTTGCAGTGTGACGGTGGTTCGGAAAATTTTGCCACCGCGGTTCAAGGTCAATTCAATTTTGGTTCCAGATGGCTGATCACAAAAGGCACTATTAATTTTCACATTTGGGTCGTCGCGCCAGTCCGTGACATCGCGATTGTCAATCTTGAGCAACACGTCGCCGTTGCGAATTCCGGCGTCATAAGCCGGACTGCGTTTAATGACGTGAGCGAGAAGGTCATGACTTTGCAAATCCTTCGGCGCAAAAACTGCGCCAAGGCGATTGTATTCGTAAGGCATTGGGGGCGTATCCTTTGGTCGCAGATACGCGACCCCATGTATTCCATCAATGACGACATCCAACCGCTTTAAAGCCGCGAATCCAAGCGTTGCCTCATATTGTGCTGTCGACGACGAGTGCAACGCAATATCCCCTGAAGTGGCTTCCGTAACGGGAACATCAGTCAGTGTCAGCGGTCCCAGTGAAATTTCATCTGCCCAGGCTTCTTCTGACACCACCAGACCACCTGTGTTCATCGCATAATATGCCGTCAACGTCATTGGCTGATGTGTATGGGCTGCTTTCCATTCACGCCATTTTTTGCGGTTGAATTTGACTCCATAAATGGTTCCCGAATCCAGTGCTATAATTTCGTTTGGAGGATTTTCACCCGGCAATTCCAACGTCAGATCCGGATTCGATTGGATGTGGCATTTGACCCAGCCGCTGAGTTCGCTGAGAGCGTTTGTAAACGGACCGAATAGATGAGATGCGCAGTCCAAATGAAGGACATTGTCACGTACCGCCGGCCATCCAATGATGCCATCAAAATCCGGCTTCGTGCCCGGAGGTACGCTTAAAACCGCGAATCCGGTCTCAATATTTGTAGATCCCAGGTCTAATTTTTGCGGGGCAGTCCACTCCACGAGAGTTTGGCCGGGGCCAATCCGCGTATCCGCGGGTGGGGCCGTAACTTTCAAGTTCAGTTTTTGTGCCGTTGTTGACGAGAGTGCGAAGTCAACACCCATTCCGGAATCAAAGGCGAGACGAACAGGTTTACCGTTAATTTTGGCATCTATAAAAATACGTTCGTCATCAGCATGAACGGCAACAACACAGACAAGAAAAAGGAGCGTCAAGATCGTTCTCATGCTGCTTGGTTGAGATTTCCCATATTATCGTCATGACTGCTTGCGCTTCTTCTTGTGATTTTCTTCCTGTTCCAAAGTTTGGCAAGTCTTATCACAGGCCCTTTCCGTTTTCTGGCTTTGACCCTCCAAAATTGACCGCGCTTCCGGCTCCATGAACCCCCCACATCCCTTTCTAAAATGCAATCCCAATCCCAATCCAATTGCAAATCGCAATCCTCCCTTTCAATTTTAAGCATGGGCCGGCCGGCATGGTTAAAGCTTAAGGTAAGTTATGAAAACTAAATCTAAAATTGCCATTATAATGGGTATTACGAGTATCGCGGCGTTGCCAGTCATGGCATCGCCGATTGTGGCCGCCGAGACACCAATGGTGCCGGCGGCGACCGTACCGGCAGCGACGCCGGCGGCGGGTTTGGAAGCGGGCGCTGTGCCTTCGTCTTACGTTTATGACGGATCCACCTATGTGGGCCTGGTGGGCAAGCAGTATTATTGCCTTAACGTCCACAAATGCTGGGTGCCGATGAACCGGACGGAGACGACGCGGTTTGTAGCGTGGCAACGGAGCCATCCTGATTGGCAGGCGCATGCCACGAAAAATCTGAACTTCCGCAAGAACGCGGAAGGGAAAATCATTCCGCTCGCAGGTGCCCGCGGACAATATTAACAACAACAACTACAAGTAAGGTTGCGGTAGGGGCAAGGCGGCGGCGCGAGTCAGGCCGCCGCCTTTTTTTGCCGCGCATGGAGAGAGCAACCCACTAAAAATTGCCGGCGAGACCGCATTTTTTGCCAGTCACTCTTCCCGATGGCATGGCTAAAGCTGAAGAAAAGGCATGAAAAAGACCAAGTTGAAAATAGCATTGTTAATCGGGATTACGAGTATCGCGGCGTTGCCGATGATGGCCTCGTCGGGAGTGAGTGTGAACGTGCAGGTCCCCGGGGTGAGCGTCACATACGACGCCGTGCCGGACACTTACGTGTACGACGGCTCCGAGTACGTGGGAATGGCGGGCAATCAGTATTATTATCTGAACTCGCACAAGTGTTGGGTGCCGATGGACAAGACACGGCTGGCGCGGTTTCAGACGTGGCAAAAGGGCCATGGCGACTGGAAGTCACATGCGACGCGAAATCTGAATTACCGGCATGACGCCAACGGACACACGGTGCCGCTCAAGGGCGACCAACGACAATACCAACACTAAAGCATTTTCGGAAAAGTTGTAGCGATTCGGCTGGGGAAAAGGAGAAGCGGATCTGTTTTGGCTTTTGACTTCGTTTTCGCTCCCGCCGTGGCCTCATTCCGGCTTTTCGGCGGCTTTGCGGGCATCGAGGACCTTTTTGGAGGGAACGTAGTTCGCGATGAAGGCGCGGTAGAATTCGGCGAAGGTGCCGGCGGCGAGATGGGCGCGGGCGTCGGCCATGATGCGCAAGAACAAATGCGAGTTGTGGACGCTGACCATGCGCAGGCCGAGAATCTCGTTCACATTCAGCAAATGGCGGAGGTAGGCGCGGGTGAAATGTTTGCAGGCAAAGCAATCGCAAGTATCGTCCATGGGCCGGAAATCGGCCTTGTAACCGCCGCCTTTCAATCCAAAGGCGCCGCGCCTGGTGAAGGCGGTGCCGTTGCGGGCCACGCGGGTGGGTAATACGCAGTCGAACATGTCCACGCCGCGCGCGATGAGTTCGAGCATCTGGGCGGGCGTCCCCAGTCCCATGGCGTAACGCGCCTTGTTTGCGGGCAGGAACGGCGCGGTCAACTCGATGGCTTTGAACATCTCATGCTCAGGCTCGCCGACACTCACGCCGCCGATGGCGTAGCCGTCGAAGTCGAGGGCGACCAGGGCATGGGCGCATTCCTCGCGCAAGGCGGGGTTTGAGCCGCCCTGGACGATGCCGAAAACCTTCTGGCCATCGGCCCGCGGTTGTTCGCGGCATTCGCGCGCCCAACGGATGGTCCGTTCGACGGCGGAGCGCTGTTCGCGCGCGGGGGCGTCGTGCGGGGGGCAATCGTCGAAGGCCATGGCGATGTCCGAGCCGAGGGTGCGCTGGACTTCCATGGCTTCCTTTGGTCCGAGGAAGCAAAGGGAGCCGTCGAGGTGGGAGCGGAATTCGACGCCGTGGGATTTAATCTTGCGGATTTTGGCCAGACTGAAGACCTGGAAGCCGCCGCTGTCGGTGAGGATGGGGAGTTCCCAATTCATGAATTCATGGAGGCCGCCGGCGGCCCGGATGATGTCGAGTCCGGGCCTTAGATTGAGGTGGTAGGTGTTGCCGAGGATGATTTGGGCGCCCATCTCGCGGAGTTCGCGGGGGTCGAGGGCTTTGACGGTGGCCTGGGTGCCGACGGGCATGAAGGCGGGGGTGTCCACGGCGCCGCGGGCGGTCCAGAGTCTGCCGAGGCGCGCCCGGGTGTGCGGGTCGGTCTTGAGGACGTCAAACATGGAGAGAAGGCTAAGGGTAAAAGGGTGAAGGCTAAAGGCGGAAAAGCGCAAAGCGGGGATGGAGGACCGCGGCAGGTCAGTCGCCCAAGTGTGCAGTTTTTTCGTTCGCGTATTTCGCGGTTAAAGATTTTCCGCAGCGCAGGTTGCTGTTTTCTGCTTTCGGTTTTCGGTTATTTCTCATACGAATACGGCGTGCAAGACCTCATCGCAAAGGCCGATACGTTGCTGGAAGCCCTGCCGTATATCCTCAAATTCAGCGGCGAAACTTTCGTGGTCAAATACGGCGGCAGTTTCATGGATTCGCCGGACGAGAAAATCCGGACGAGCGTGGCGCGCGACATCGTGTTTCTCGAAGCGGTGGAGATCAATCCGGTGGTCGTGCATGGGGGCGGCAAGGCGATCACCCGGGCGATGGAAAGAGCGGGGTTGGCAGCGAATTTCGTCCAGGGGCAGCGCGTCACGGACGAGGCGACGGCGAAAATCGCGGACGATGTTCTGTCGCGCGAAATCAATCCGGAGGTGGTGAAGACGATCAACGCTTTGGGGGGCAACGCGGTGGGGTTCGCGGGGCCGGACATCTTCAAATGCAAAAAGCTTTTGCTGGATGACGCGGAGAATCCGGGCAAAAAAGTTGACATCGGATACGTTGGGGAGGTGGTGGAGGTGAACGTGGCGCCGATCAAGGAAAGCATCTGGTGCGGATTCACGCCGGTGATCAGCCCGACGGCGCGGGGCGCGGACGGGAAGATCTACAATTGCAATGCGGACGTGGCGGCGGCGCAGTTGGCGATTGCGCTCAAGGCGAAACGGCTGGTATTCATGAGCGACGTGCCGGGACTGTTGCGCGACCCGAAGAAGCCGGATTCGGTGATGCCGCAGATAAGAACGGCAGAAGTGACGGCGTTGAAAAAGTCCGGCGTGATAGACAAGGGGATGATTCCCAAGACGGACAGCGCGGTGGCGGCGATCCAGTCCGGCGTGGAAAAGGTGTCGTTTGTGGACGGCCGGGTGCCGCACGCGGTGATGCTGGAAATTTTTACGGACGAAGGCGTGGGGACGGAGATAATTTTATGAGGACAAAATGAATCCGAAGATTGATGGATACATAAGGAAGGCCAAAAGGTGGCAGGACGAGACGCGGAAATTGAGAAGGACCCTTCTTGACTGCGGGCTTGGCGAAGAACTGAAGTGGGGCAAGCCTTGTTATACGTTTCAGGAAAAGAACGTCGTGATCATCCAAGGATTCAAAAAATACTGCGCGCTTTTGTTTTTCAAAGGGGCCTTGTTAAGAGATGCCGATGGCGTTCTCAAAAAGACCGGGGAGAATACGCAAGTGGGGCGGCAGATCCGGTTCACCCGCGCGCGGGAAATCGTCGAGATGGAACCCATCTTGAAGGCGTATATTCAGGAAGCGATTGAAGTGGAAAAGGCCGGGTTGAAGGTGAAAATCAAAAAGTATCCGAAACCCGTTCCCGAGGAATTTAAAAAAAGATTGGATGAAAACCGCGCCTTGAAAGTTGCTTTTGACGCGCTGACACCGGGACGGCAAAGAGCGTATATTTTTTACTTTTCGGCGCCGAAGCAATCCAAGACCCGCGAGTCAAGGGTTGAAAAATGCGCGCGGCAAATTCTGGAGGGAAGGGGATTGAATGACGCGTACCTGGCGCGGCGAAAACCTTGCTGAAACCAGGACGCGTTGCAAAAGGGGAAATAACCTGCGATTGTGCAGCCAGACAGTTTGCAGATGAATGAAATTGTTCCATCGGCGCCGCCCATAATCCGGAACCAGTTCGAGACCATCCGCAATTTATTTGCGAAGAACGTTGTGCCCAGCTACGGCCGCTTTGACCTGGCGTTGAGCCACGGCATGGGCAGTTACGTCTTTGATGTCGCGGGGAGGCCCTATCTGGACCTGGGCGGCGGCATTGCGGTCAATTGCCTGGGCCATGCGCATCCCGCCATCACGGAGGCGCTGGCCGAACAGTCGCGGAAACTGATTCACGTGTCGAACCTGTATTACACGGAAGGCCAGGGGCGGCTGGCCGCGGAAATCGTGAAGCGGATTGGCGCGGGGAAAGTATTTTTTGCCAACAGCGGGGCGGAAGCGAATGAAGGTCTGTTCAAGACGGCGCGGAAATTCGGCCATGAGGAGGGCCGGTTCGAGATACTGACGGCAACGAATTCGTTTCATGGCCGGACGCTGGCGGGAATAGCGGCCACCGGCCAGGAGAAGGTCAAGACGGGGTTCGAACCGATGACACCGGGTTTCCGGCATGTTCCGTTCAATGATTTGGAGGCGGCGCGAAACGCCCTGTCGCCGGCGACCGTGGCGATATTGATTGAAGGCGTCCAGGGCGAGGGCGGCGTGACGCCGGCCACGGCGGACTATTTGATGGGCCTGCGGAAATTGTGCGATGAAAAGAATTTGCTGTTGTTCATGGACGGCGTGCAGGACGGGCATTTCCGCACGGGCGCGTTCCAAAGCTTCCAGCGGATATTCGAGGCAACGCCCGGCGGCGAAAAGTTCATGCCGGATGGACTTTCGATGGCAAAGTCGCTCGGCGGTGGATTTCCCATCGGGGCGTTCTGGCTGCGCGCGCCGTATGCGGATTTGCTTGGCCCGGGTACGCACGCGACGACGTTTGGCGGCACGCCGCTGGCCTGCGCGGTGGCGTTGAAAATTTTTGAAGTGATTGAGAACGAAAACCTGGCGAATCGCGCCCGGCGACTCGGCGGCTGGCTGCTCGACGAATTCGAACAACTGGCGCGGGTTTATCCGACGGTGATCAAGAGCGGGCGGGGCCTGGGGCTGATGTTGGGCATTGAGCTGGTGGAAAAGGAGAGGATTCCGGCCTTTGCCCAAAGCGAAAAATCCGCCGCGGTGCAATTCACCAACCGAATGCAGGCAGCGGGCGTGCTGGTCATTCCGGCGGGGACCCAAACCATCCGGTTGTTGCCGCCGTTGAACCTGAAGCCGCAGGAGGCCGGCGAGGGGATAGCGAAACTCGAGGAGGTCATCAAGACCCTGGCCTGAACGATGACGCCCGCGGCCCACAAACATCTATCGTCACGCGACCCGGTGATGCGGCGGCTGATCCGCGAACATGGGCGGTGCGGGCTGGAGCCGGAAACGCGGCGTCCGCCGTTTCAATCGCTGGTGATGGCCGTGGCGCACCAGCAACTCAACGGAACGGCGGCCAATACCATCCTCGCCCGGTTTAAAAAGCTCTTTCCCGGCAGAAAATTTCCGCGTCCGGAAGATTTGGCGGGCGTGACGGACCGGGAAATCCGCGCGTGCGGTTTCTCGTTCGCCAAGATCAAGGCCATCCGGGACATTGCGGAGAAGACGTTGTCCGGCATGGTGCCGACGTCGCGTGAAATTGCGAAACTGGCGGACGACGAAATCATATCGCGGCTGACGCAGGTGCGGGGCGTGGGGCAATGGACGGTGGAGATGCTGTTGATCTTTCAGCTTGGGCGGCATGATGTTTTGCCGGCGCACGACTTTGGCGTGCGCACCGGTTTTCGCCATGCCTATAAGCGACGCGATTTGCCGGAGCCAAAGGAAATCCTCGCCCACGGCGAGCTTTGGCGTCCGCACCGGACGACGGCGTCGTGGTATTTGTGGTGCGTGGCCGACGCGATGAAGAAAAAGAAGTGACGAGAGGGCTGGTTTTGGTTACAAACTCCCCTTTGGGGCGGATATTCCCAAAAGTAAAAAAGTAAAAATGAAGAATCTGTTGTCATTGGAAAAGTTGCCGTTGTCGGACATCGAAAAAATTCTGCGAGACGCGGCGATCTACAAACGTGAACGGGCGCGGGTGGACCGCAAGCCGCTGGCCGGCCAGATGTGGGCGCTGATTTTCTCGAAGTCCTCGACGCGGACGCGGGTATCGTTCGAGACGGGCCTTCGCGAGCTGGGAGCCGGGGTGATGTTTTTGAATTCAAATGACATCCAGCTTGGCCGGGGCGAACCGATCAAGGACACCGCGCGGGTGCTGGGCCGGATGATTCACGGGGCGGTCATCCGCACGTTTGCGCAAAGTGACGTGGAGGAATTCGCCGAATTTTCCAAGATTCCGACGATCAACGCGCTGACGGACGGCGAGCATCCGTGCCAGATTCTGGCGGACATATTCACCTTCAAGGAGCTGCGGGGGCCGATTGCCGGCAAGGTGGTGACGTTCATCGGGGACGGCAGTTGCAATGTGCCGCGCTCGTGGATTTATGCGGCATCCAAACTGCAGTTCGAGTTGCGCATCGCCGCGCCCAAAAAGTTCCAGCCGGCGAAGGCGATTCTGGAGCGCGCGGGCGGGAAGATTGTCTGCACCGACAGCGTGGAAAAGGCGGCCAAGGGCGCGGACCTGCTTTACACAGACGTATGGGTATCCATGGGCAAGGAAGCCGAGTCGGCGGAGCGGCTGAAAATTTTGAAGGATTATCAGATCAACCAAAAGCTGGTGAAGCTGGCGAAGGCGGACGCGCTGGTGATGCACTGTCTGCCGGCGCATCGCGGCGAGGAGATTGACGAGGAGACGTTCGAGAAAAATGCGGAGACGATTTTTGCGCAGGCGGAGAACCGGTTGCACGTGCAAAAGGCGATTTTGGGTTGGGCGGTTACCTGACCGTCCCGCCTTCCGTCATTAATGACGCGCAAAAACGTGATTTGTGTCATGAGGACAGTCACCAAGATTACGCT
>DATJSQ010000072.1:0-4567 GCA_035503995.1 Verrucomicrobiia bacterium
CCGGTCATCCAGAGTGATTGCCCGACGCGCGTATGATAACGCAAACGAAACGTCAATTTCATGAACCCCGATACTGTCGCCCAACGGAGGTGAACTGCCAGTAAAAATTGGCGCATTTTTATGCGGTAAAATAATGGAAACGAAGATTGAAGCTTGAAAATGGAGGATGGATAGCATTTACAAAGATGCCAGCCCTACGGGCTTTTTGCACCTGACGTAAACGCAACCTCGACCACTTGTCTTCTTGAAACCGGCGCGGCGGGCAGGGTGATTTCAAATACGTCTCCATCGGGCGCGCCGGCCAAATCGCCAAAGGGCATGGCGTTCGCCGCACGGATGAGGCGGCGAATCGGCCAATCCAAAATCGCCATTTGCCGGCCGTTGATTTTAATTTGCGTTGGCTGCAAATCCGCCGGCCAGTTTGCGGGGCGATGGATGCGAAGGATCCAACCACGCCTCATTAACGCGCCGTCAAACTTTCCTTTGGCCGCACCGATGTCCACGCGGACAGTCTTTTGGGTGTCGTCCACCGAGGCGGTGATTTCCGTGGTGCGAAATGCGCCGTGCTGATACGCCGGGGTCAGCGTGTCGTCTTCGTACAAAGTCGCCGTGTTTGTTTCTCCGGCAAAGGGATATGTGTCCAGAGTGACGGGACTCCACGGTTTCTCGCCGGTGAATTGCATTTCCGGCGCGAGGGGCAGAATGGCGCCGCTGCGAATGAAAATCGGGATTTGATCCAGAGGCATATCATTGGTGACCATCACCGGGCCGGAAATTATAGTTCCGTTCCACGCGTCCATCCAGTTTCCCGGGGGGATCCAGGCAACGCGCGTGGCGCCGCTGGAATTCAGGGGCTGCCAGAGCAGTTGGATTCGGGCGTTGTAGTCGAGCTGCTGGTATTCGATTCGAATTTGATGGGGCACGCCGGCTGTCAAGACGCCATTTGCATCGGTAATCACCGAGTCGTGAGGCCCCCAGGCGTCAATCACCAATTTGCCGTCAATCCAAACGCGCGCGCCATCGTCTTCGAGCGTTGCCAACTGCACATCGCCGACGGAGGCAGGCACTTCGATCGTGCCGAGCCAACGCACGGAAAAGTGCGTGCGCGGGAAACCAGTGGCGGGGCTTATTTTATCCCAATAGAAATCAATGTTGGCATCGGCGCGGGAGAACGCCGCCGTGCCGGACAGGGCATCATTGGCAAAATAGTCTCCCCGCGGACCAGGCTGGCCATTGGTTCCTTTCAACCAATCCGCGGGCACAACCTGAATGGAGCCGTGGAGAACCGGGGCGACGAGGATGTCCTGGCCGAGCAGATATTCGTCGTCGCGGCTGGCTTCCGGGTATTGCGGAAAATACAGATCGAGCCGGCGCAACAGAGGCTCGCCGGTTTCGTAATTTTCATGCGCCGCGGCATAGAACACCGGCAGCAACCGGTAGCGCATGTTCAGATAATTGCGCGCATCCGTTTCAGCTTCCGGCCCGAATACCCATGGCATCCGCTCCAAATTATGGGTGCAATGCGGGCGATAAACCGGCGAGAGAGCGCCGTATTCGATCCAACGGATATATTCCTCGGTGGTGGGGTTGGACGTATGGCCACCCAGGTCGTCACTCTCGTAGGGAAACAACGATTGCGCGCCGGAATAAACCGCATTTTCAACCGCTCGCCGCAAATAATCCCAGCCGGGGCCGATGTCTCCGGTCCATTGGAAAGGGTAGCGATGAGACGAAACATCCATCGGACGGTTGCGGATGCCGTTATCAATGCCGTCCACGTTGGCCATGATGAGCGGGCGCCGTCCCGGCTCGACGCGTTGTGTGGTGTCGTGGTAGAGGCGCATGCCCCAGGTTTCCTTCCGCAGACCCGGAGCCGGCGGCACCAGGGCCACCCACCAATTGCGGTCATACCACCAGATATCGAGGCCATCGCGAAGGAGGCCGGCGAGGCCGTTAAAGCGATACGTCATTTCCGCGGCGTCAAGACCGCTCACATTGGTATTGAGCGGCTCGGGATGGTCATTGAACAGGACGCGTACAT
Organism: Verrucomicrobiia bacterium; assembly: GCA_035503995.1. GTDB lineage: Bacteria > Verrucomicrobiota > Verrucomicrobiia > Limisphaerales > UBA11358 > UBA11358. The sequence goes on from DATJSQ010000072.1 coordinate 2,042, forward strand.
TTGCGGCGTGCGCCTCGGAAAAGAACCGTGGCAGGTTGGGAAATAGATTGGTATTGGCCGCGTAGCCGGTGGAAGCGCCCTGGCGCCAGCCGGTGTCCACGACCAATATATCAAGGGGGATTCTGCGCGAGCGATAATCCTGGATTTGTTTAAGCGCGGTCGCCTCGCTGTAATCATACCAGCGGCTGTCGAACGCGCCGAACATGAACAGCGGCGGGAGTTCCGTGGGACCGGTCAACTTGAGAAAATCCTTGCGCAACCGAAAATAGTCTCCATGCGGCAGGAAAACGTAAATATCCGGCGCATTATTGCTCAAATCCCAACCGCCGCCCGGGTTGTCCTTGTCCGGTCCCGGCGTGAGGCCCCAGGGTGGGGGCACGATGCGCGGGGTATCGGCAAACGACCATGCCTGGACGTGGTCCGAGGGCGCGGGCAGCCAGACGCTGTTCGTCAAGTCGCCGGTGTGTTGATAAAGAACCTGGCCGTTGGCGGACGAGATGGAAATGTCGTCCAGGGAACCGGCGTCATGCGGAACGCGGACAGTAAAATCCGCCGTGCGGATTTCCGCGGCGCCATTGTTAGTCTGGATGGAGAAAGCGGTTCCCGGCCAATTGCGGTTGACGATGTGGAAGGTTTTACGATTTTCGAATCCCTCCGGACCTTTCCATTCGAGACGCACGAGCGAATCGGAGAGCCATTGGACGCGAACGTTTCCGACGATGACGCTTTGGGTGGCGGCAGGGGACGATTCCACGAGCAGAAAAACCGCCAACACAGGAAATATCCGGCGCGCAGCAGTGCGATAACATTGAATCATCCGTATTTATTGCCAGAAATTTCGGCCTTTGACAACGGCATGAATATGTCAAACGGCTTGTTTTGAGCGGGGACCGGAGCCATATTCAGGCGATGTTCCGTTGTCGGATTCTTTCTTTCTCATTGCTGTTATTGCTGGCGGCGACCGCCCGCGGGGAAATCTTGTGGAGCGATCCCGCCTCACGCGTGATCCATCACACCCCGATGGTCATTCTGGTCGGCAAATTAAAACGGGACGACAAGGCGAACGACGCGCTGTATTTCAAATTTCACGTTGACCCGCTTTCGGATCCGGCGGATGAACCCTATCTCGCCTTGTTTCAACTGGTGGAGAGCAACCAGATGCGGCTCGGCGTGGGCAATGCGCTTGAAGCCTGGGGCTATTCGGCGGCTTATGCCTCAGAAATTGGTCCGTCCAACAAATTGGACATTATTACAGATACAGGCGTCGATACCGGAGTCCGGATACCTGATTCGGACGAATTCAATTTGCGCTCGGCGCATCCCGAAGCCGGGCCGATGGGCGAGACGCGGCCATACGAATTGCCGAGCCACGATCATCCGCGCACGATCGTCTTCAAGGTGCAATACGTTCCGGGTGGGGACGATTTGGTGACGGTGTGGTTGGACCCGAATTTGACCCACGGGGCCACGGAAGAGAACCAGCCGGCCAATATCACGACCAAATTCAAGGCCAGGGCCACGTTTGATGAAATCGAATTGCATCACGACGGCACTGGTGGTCCCGGGGGCGACGGCGGCAACGGCTGGATATTCAGCGATATGGCCATCGCGACGTCGTTCAATGATTTTGTCATCGTGCGGTTTTGGCAGACGTGGTGGTTCAGCGGCGCGATGGCGCTGGTGCTGCTCGCGGCAGTGGGCGGCTCCGTACGAATGGTGGAGCGGCGGCGGTATCAGGCGCAATTGCAATTGGCCGAACAACAACACGCTCTGGAGCAGGAACGCGCGCGCATCGCGCAGGATTTGCATGACGATCTGGGGTCATCGTTGACGCGGCTATCGCTGTTGAGCGGATTGGTGAAGGCGGACAAGGACAACCCCGACCAGGTGGAGGCGCATGCGAGCAAATTATCGCAAGCGGCGGACCAGACGGTGCGCGCGCTGGAGGAAATCGTGTGGGCGGTGCGGCCAGGCAGCGACACATTGCAGAGCTTGGTGGACTATATCGCCCATTTTGCGAACGAACTGTTTGCCGACAATCCGACGCATTGCCGGCTGGATCTGCCGCACGATTTGCCGGCGTTGCCGCTGCTGCCGGACATGCGGCACAATATATTCCTGATTGTGAAGGAAGCGCTCACCAACGCGCTGAAACACGCCGGAGCGCGCGAGGTGCAGGTCCATGCAAAGGTCCACGGGCGCATGCTCGAAATCGGGGTACAAGATGACGGCAAGGGCTTTAAGCCGGAAGCCTACGCCGAGGGACGCCGAAATGGTTTGGGAAATATGCGGCGCCGGGCCGCCGCCATTGGTGGCACGTTGGAACTTGAGACCAAACCCGGACAAGGGACGATGGTCAAGGTGTCAGTCAAACTGCGAGAGCCGGCGCCGGAGCCTGTGTAACGCCCACTTCCAAGTCGGATGGAGATGGACACAGGGAAATGGCGGGGGGCAGGTCCGACCATGACAGGTTGGCAGCCCGTTACACGCGGTTTGAATAACTTGAGAAGAATCCATTTTTATCGC
>DATJSQ010000073.1:0-6763 GCA_035503995.1 Verrucomicrobiia bacterium
CATGACCAGGATCAGGACGCCAACGATCCAGAGCAGCCTTTGCAGGTCCCACCACGGCGGTCTTTGAAGAACCGAAATGTCCCCCGCCGAACGCATCAGAATCCGGAAGGACTTCGCCCGCCACGCCCCTCCCGCCGCCCATGAATTGCCGGTCTCGATCAAACATACGCCTGTCACGGCCACTTTCGTGCGGTTTTGCAGATACATAAAATCCGTGCCCGATATATCCTTTTCCATGTCGGCGTGAAAAATGAAACCGCTCGCAGCTTGCAATACGAGAAATTGTTCCTGGCTATGCCGGGCACGATCAAGGATGACGCCCTCGATGCGCACCAGCCGGCAATCGTGCGTCCCTTTCAAAGCTTCGTCGGTTGTAATCGAATCCGGCGCCGGCAGGAGGTCCGAACCGATTTTTCGAAAGATGGCGTCTTGCAACATCGGCGTATATTCGCCTTTGGCGGGAAATCCCAGGACTTCGACAATATCGCCGGGAAGCAATAGCCCCGGCTGCTGTGTTTCAACATACAAACCCTCTGTCGAATTTTCGATATACAAACTATCTCCATTCTGGTAAATGACGGTGCCAGTCACTTTGACACGATGTCCGAAAGGCCCGTGGGGTGTGAATTGCAAAAGCTTCTCGATCGGCTGTGCCGGTACTGCAAATGGATCGGCCGGAGCGGCCGTATTGATGACCAGATCCGTGGGTCGCGGAAGTAAAAGCCGGATGTCGAACAGTTGCCGCTGCCCGTTAAATTGTGACACAACGACTCCCCGGACGGTCACCGTGCTGTCCACCAGTTCGCCACCGGGCACGGGCAATTGCTTTGCGTACGCCGTCAATTCACCGCCACCCGTCGCGATTTCCACCAAAAAGTATCGGCTCTCATCGTCATAGCGTGCCGCCCGGACAATGCCGCGAATTTCCACAAATTGACTGTCTTCCTGGCCACTGGCGATCTGCTCAAAGGAAACCGGCGTTGCCGCGGGAAAATTCGTGGCGCGTCCTAAAATAGCGATGTGATGCACCATGACCACGGGCGCATATTCTCCCGGATCGGTTTCCCCGCGGACGTCCACGAATTGGCCCGACGCCAACCGTGGGTCCTCCGCGGCATCATTAAATTGCAGGTAAATTCCCGCCGTTTGATCCTGGACGAACCTGAAGAAATTGGTCCGATCATAAAACGTCACGACGCCCTTGATGTGGACGAGATAATGGTTTGTCGCCTGGTCTGAAGTCAGTTGCCTGATCTGTTCAGCCGTTTGCAGTTCTTCTGCCGAAGACAAATGGAAAAACATTGGCAGGCTCGCCAATAAGAAAACACGCCCGATTATATTGATTCCCGCCTGACATTTCCGCGCAGCCCGTTTAAAGCGAACTTTCATAATAACCAATAAAAAATGAAATTATTCGACTCACAATTGCCTTCTTAAACAAACGCACCGGCGATGGTCAAATGCCTGCTGAATTCGCCGTCACGTTATCATAAATTCTGACATAAATCCACCTGAATATTGCCCGGTGTTTGCCAGCCGTCGGCATCGGCCCCGGCGCGGTACCCGACAGGAACAAAACAGGGGGCCTGATTCATATTTGCCCTGTGATTTTGCCTTGCTACAATTGAGTTGTTTGAAGTCGAAAAACCATTTTCGCCGTGAAAAACTTTCAACCGGTGGAAAATATTCCCCGCCGGAAAAGCCTAAGACCGGCATCTCCCCGCATCGCCTCTGGCTGTTTCGGTTTTGCGCCGCCATTTTAATCCCGTTGGTCGCCCTCGGCGGCCTTGAATTGGGTTTGCGCTTGTCCAGTTATGGTTATTCCACCAGTTTTTTTCTGAAAACCAAAATCGGCGGGGTGGATTATTACGTTCCCAACGACCAATTTGGCTGCCGGTTTTTTCCGCGCGCTCTCGCCCGCACGCCGGCGGCCCAGCGCATGGCTGTAAAAAAAACTCCGAACACGTACCGGATTTTTGTCTTTGGCGAATCGGCGGCGATGGGCGATCCCGATCCAAGTTTTGGCGCCTGGCGTTATTTGCAGGTCTTGTTGCGCGAGCGTTTTCCTGGAGTAAATTTTGAAGTGATTTGTGTGGCCATGACCGCGATCAATTCAAACGTCATTTTGCCCATCGCCCGCGAATGCGCCGGGCGCGACGGGGATTTGTGGATTATTTACATGGGCAATAACGAAATGGTCGGGCCGTTCGGCGGCGGCACCGTATTTGGTTCACGCGCGCCGGGAACCGGCTTGATCCGCGCCGATATTGCATTGAAGGCGACGAAGATCGGCCAATTGCTTGATAGTTTAATGCAACGGTCGGGCGCTTATTCATCCATGCCAAAATCGTGGCGGGGTCTGGATATGTTCCAGAAACAACAATTGCAACCCGACGATCCGAACCGCCTGCGCGCCTATGAAAATTTCAATAAAAATCTCGCCGATATTTTACGCGCCGGTTGCGATGCCGGCGTGCCGATCATTTTGAGCACCGTCGCCAGCAACTTGAAAGATTGCGCGCCGTTCGCTTCGTTGCATCCGACGACTATGGGGGAAATCCAAAAAGCAAAATGGGACGGACTTTTCCAAAGCGGAATCTCTCTCCAGTCCATCGGAAATTATAACGGCGCGCTAGATCAATTCAAGGAGGCGGCGGCGATTGATTCGCATTATGCCGAATTGCAATTCCGCATGGGAAGTTGCGACCTGGCTTTGAAAAATGTGGACCGGGCCGCCCGCGAATTTGAGCTGGCTCGGGACGATGACGCCCTCGCTTTCCGCGCGGATGGCCGCATCAACCAAATCATCGGAGAGGAAGCAAGGACCTGCTCCGGCAAGGGCGTTCACGTTTTGGACGCCGCCGCGATGTTGGCGCAAAAATCACCTGATAAAATCCCCGGAGACGAATTCTTTTTTGAGCACGTGCATTTGAACTTCGAAGGCAATTATTTGTTGGGCCGCGCATTTGCCGAACAAACCGCGAAATTGCTGCCAGCCGCAGTAATCAAACGAAGCACGGGCGATTGGGCGTCGCAGGAATTTTGCGACAAGCGCCTGGCCCTTTCATCCTGGGACCGTTACCGCGTTTGGCAGGACATTTCCAGCCGCATTGCGGCGCCGCCTTACACGGCGCAGGCCAGTCACGCCGCGTTGGTCAATTTATGCGAGGTAAAGATTGACGAATTGAAATCCCGCTCTGACTTTGACACCAACCAAATCCGGCAACTGTATCAGCAAGCGCTCGCGCAATCGCCGGTGGACGGTTTTTTGCATTGGAACTTCGCGGAATTTCTCGGTGAGATCGGTGACCTCGCGGGGGCCACCCGCGAGGCCGAGCGAGTTTGCGAATTGCTGCCGCAGGAGCCGGGACAATTCTACGATGTCGGCAATCTGCTCATCGCTCAGGACAAAATCGCCGACGCCGCGGATTATTTTTCGCGCGCACTGGCGGTTCAAGGCGATTTCGTGAACGCGCTTGATGGGATGGGATTGATTTTGCAAAACGAGCAAAAGACCAATGAAGCTCTCGCATATTTTCGCCATGCGCTGCGCGCCGAACCCGATCGCGCGGACACATGCCTTGACCTCGGATTTCTCGAACAGAGCATCGGCGATTCGAAACAAGCCGGGATTTATTACCAACGCGCCGCGCGTTTACAGCCACAAGGCCCCGCGGATTATTTCAACCAGGGAACCGCCGCCGCCGCGCTTGGTTTTCATCCGCAGGCGATCGAAGATTTTGAGACTGCCATTCGACTCAACCCGGATTTCTGGCAGGCGCATTATTTGCTCGGAATTGAATTCGCTTCCGAAGGAAACACTGACGAAGCCGGCGCGCAATTTTTGGCGGCCGTCCGCCACCGTCCTGATTTTGCCATGGCGCATTTGAACCTTGGCATCATGCTTGTCCGCCAGGCAAATCCCGATCAAGCGCTTTCCGAATTTCGAACGGCCTTGCAACTCGACCCTGGCGACCCATCCGCGTTGAAATACATTGACTCAATTCGGACGACTGACGCCCGCGACCCTTCAACTGTTTCAAAATAGCGCGGTGCCAGCATCAGACATCCGGCGGGAACGAACACGCCGGTGGCATCAATCACCCGGATGATATTTTTCCCGAATTTTCAACAACTCTTCCCGGGCCGAATTGTTGGCCGGGCTCTTTCCGCAGGGCGGTGGGGGGCCTTGTAACAGCCAGTCCGTAACAAATAAAAGGCCGCCTGAAATTATCAAGCGGCTTTCCATGATGCCCCAGTTGTGTTGATCGCGCCGGTCCCCAGCTGTCCAAAAATCTTGGCTCAAACCTTTCGGCGGCGAAGGCCCAGCATCCCTACCAAACCCAAGCCGGCCAAGCAGAGCGCCGTCGGTTCAGGAACTTCCGTAAGACTTAAATCGTCAAAATATACGGTTGTGGGGGCGTCTGCATCAAGCACCAAAGTGAACGGTTCAGCGTATGCCGTATCAGCTGGCGCTGTGGCAATTTCAGACGTGTAAATCCATTCGCCGGTCGGCGAAGTACTCGTAATAACAGGCGTAGAAGCCAAAGCATTACCTGGACTGGTCTGGACGGTGCCGAGATTGGCGTATGAGCTGCTATCGAATGTGAGCTGTAAAAAGCCCTGATCTGATGTATCGGCCAGGGCTATCGGGACATAGGCATATCCCGTCAGCAGATACGAGGCGCCTGGGGTGGCGGCAACGTATTGGTAAGTTCCAGGGACGGTGTAGCCTCCGGGACCCGAGAGCTCCATCGAATAGGTTGTTGGACCGTAGGTGTAAGCGGTGGAAAAACTGGAATTGCCAAAGCCCGTCCAACCTCCAGATCCATTAGCTACAAATGCGCCACTGGCAAAATCGGGGTCACTGAGCAGGTTTTGAGCTTGCGCATTGATTGCCAGCATGGCACCCATTCCGATACTGACAGCCCCAATTTGACGTAACAATTTCATAGGATTTTTGTTGTTTCGATTGTGATGGTTGCGGATAACGTGATATAAAATACTATGATTTGGCCGACTTTGTCAACAACTTTTTTTACTCAAATTTAACCAACAAAATATGGCTTTTTTGGCCGAAATCGGCCGCCTCCCATGCTCCGCTTCTCATTTCATCGGAACAATTCGGTCGAAAAATGGCATCACGCAAAGAACGCGAAGGGCGCAAACGATTTATTCAAAAATTTCCGATGATCATCCAAATTTAATTCTGCTTTTATTGCGAGCAGTTTCTTTGCGCCGCTTGCTCGCCGTGCGGACGCAGGATCGTCGCAGATTTACGTCGCCTGCCCGCCGAAACGACGCAAGAGAGAGCCGGCTTTGCGCGGTCGCGGTGAGAGAACGACGCAAACGTGGATGCGTTTTGCGCCGGTCCACTGACGGGCGGACGGAGGAAACAGTGAATTTTACGCCGGACAAGACGACGGGAAAAAGGACTTGAAAATCTGTGGAGCAGGACGAAAATTACGAAAAAGGCCCACTCGCGGTTGTGGGCATGAAATCAAATGGGAAATGTTAAATAAAATTCTTAAAATAAATATTGACATTTATCCATTGTGTGTGATATAAAATTCTACAGAACCAATGATGAGCTGCCTGTCCGGCATTTGTGATTATGTCACCGATAATAACGGCATCGTCCTGAAATGCCGAAAAAAATACATTAACAACATGAACACGACGGAAAAAATGGGCGACCCTTTGACAACCCGACGGCTGTGCAGCGGCTTCACGTTGATTGAACTTTTAGTTGTTATTGGCATCATTGCGATTTTGGCGGCGTTGCTGTTGCCGGCGCTCGCGAGTGCCAAGGAACGTGCGAAACGGGCCAACTGCATGAGCAATTTGCGCCAACTTGCCATCGGCGTGGTGAATTATGCCGGCGACAACCAGGATTACGTAATACCTGCCAAACCCTCCGATAACGACAACAACGTCCCAGGCAACCCGCCGTTCGTCCAATACGCCATTGATTCGAGGTACACCAATGCGGTCCAACAGGCGGGGATCCCGTTCACAACTAATGCTCCCTCTGTTTGGTCGTGTCCCGAAATTCCAGGATTGCCGTATCCTGATTACGTTAATTACCCGCAATGGATCATTGGCTACCAATATTTTGGCGGCATCGACGAATGGTCGCCCGGCGCCACTGTCGGCGCCATCCCGGGAACCCACAGTCCGGTCAAGCTCAGCCAATCTCATTCATATTGGTGCCTGGCGGGGGATTTGGACGCCAAAATCAACGGCAAGTGGGGCGGCTCCGAGACTCTGGTCACGTCGCCGGTGATTGACGCGACCTACAAGTACTGGCCGCCGCATCGCAAAGGGAGTGCTCCGTATATGGCAGGGGGAAATGAGGTGTTTGTGGATTGTTCAGTCGAGTGGTGCAAGGTGGAGACTATGTACCAGTTTACGACTTGGACTGCGGGCAACAGTCTTTGGTTTTATCAAAACACGGCTGATTTGAGCCCGGCCTCGTTGGCGGTAGCCAATGGTCTAAAATGGAACCCTGTTCTTGACGCACCCTGACCGGACAAAAAGCGACCATCGGGAGTTTTGCCGATAACGTTTACGCCGGACGGGCCAGGCGGCCCAAGGTGGCTGTAACGGCCGAGAGCATTGTTCCGGGCCATTCTGGAAGGGATTGGGCGCTGAGATTTACAACGGCGGCATCAGGATGAAGGCCGATCATGTCAAAACACCAGCGACCCTGGAGGAGGTGTCTTCTCATCCGGGAGAAAATCGGCGTTGGAAGCCCTAAAAT
>DATJSQ010000074.1:0-4510 GCA_035503995.1 Verrucomicrobiia bacterium
GAGCACGGCCTGCATCTTGTCCATCGAATCCTTTCGAATCGCCATGAATTGGGAACGGCGGTCTTCCATGGAGAGAGAGGTGTTGGTGCGGACGGTGTTTATCTGTTGGTATTGAGCTTCGAGGATGGCTTTGACCTGCGCTGGCTGGTCATTGGTCAGGTTGAGCTGCATCGTGAGCCGATCCACAATCCTGTCAACATTGGGTGCGCGCATCATCCTGCCGCCCCCGGGGGGTCCTCCTGCCGGCGGTCCGGCCGCCGGCGGCGTGTTGGTGGAATCCTGTGCGAGCAGCGTCGTGGTCAAGGCCAGCAAGCCGCCGACCGCGAATAGCGCAATGATTTGAACCTTGTTCAGTTTCATATTTTTAGTTTTAGAGCAATTTAACGGCCGCGTCGGTGTGGCGCGCGGAGTAATCAATCAGACGGGTTAAATGATAAAAGGTTACACGATGCGCAAAACCGCGGAAGCGGCGCTAATTGTGTGGTCCACGTCCGCCGTGGTGTGGGCGGTCGAAATAAAACCGGCTTCAAATTGCGATGGCGCCAGATAAATTCCCCGGTCCAGCATCCCGTGGAAAAACTTCGCGAACCGCTCCCGGTTGCTCTTCATCGCCCCGGCCAGATTGTGGACGGGCCCATCGGCAAAATAGGCGCAAAACATCGAGCCGCAGCGGTTGAACTGGACCGGGATTTTGGCGGCCTTCGCCGCTTCGCGCATTCCCGCCTCAAGCTGCGCGCCCAGTTCCTCCAGGAGACCATACGCCCGGCCATTTTGCAGTTCCTCAAGCGCGGCGATTCCGGCCGCCATGGCAATTGGATTTCCGCTCAGAGTTCCCGCCTGATAAACCGGCCCGATCGGGGCGAGCATATCCATGGTGTCCGCCCGGCCGCCGAAGGCGCCTACTGGAAGTCCGCCCCCGATGATTTTTCCCAGGCATGTCAAATCCGGCGAAATTCCGAAACGTTCCTGCGCACCGCCCTTGGCCAGGCGGAAACCGGTCATCACCTCGTCAAAAATGAGCAAGGCGCCATTGGCCGCCGTGATTTCACGCAGGAACTCCAAATAATTTTCCCGGGGCAAATACAATCCGGCGTTGCCGGGCACCGGCTCCACGATGATGGCGGCGATCTCATTTTTGTTCGCGGCCATCGCCGCGCGCACGGCATCCTGGTCATTGAACGGCAGCACAATCGTATGCCGCGCGAAATCCGCGGGAATGCCCGCGCTGTCGGGATTTCCAAACGTCAACGCGCCGCTGCCGGCCTTCACCAGCAGCGAATCCGCGTGCCCGTGATAGCAGCCGTCGAACTTGATGATTTTGTCGCGCCTGGTGAATCCGCGCGCGAGCCGGATGGCGCTCATGCAGGCTTCCGTGCCGGAGTTGGTCATGCGGACTTTTTGGATGCTCGGGACCAAATCACAAATCAACCTGGCCATCGTGACTTCAGATGGATTCGGGATGCCAAAGCTGGTGCCGCTGTCGGCGGCGGACTTTACGGCGGAAATGATTTTCGGATGGGCATGGCCGAGGATGGCCGGGCCCCAGGTGCAGACGTAATCAATCAGTTCGTTGCCGTCCACGTCCCAAAGGCGGGCGCCTTTGGCGCGGCTGACAAAGAACGGCGTCCCGCCCACGGCGCGAAATGCGCGCACGGGGGAGTTGACCCCGCCCGGGATAAACTTCAGCGCCTCGGCAAAAAGCTTTTCGGATTCAAGACGCGGCATCCCGACATTTAATCGCAAATCCCCCGAACAGCGAGCATTTTCCGGGGTAAACTGTACCACCCCCTTGTCTGCCTGCCTGTCTTCGTCTGGCCAGCCTCTCTGTGCCACCGGCGTGTTGATTAGGCTGAGTTTGTCACCATTCACAATCTGTCCCGCGAACTGAACGTCCCCGCCCATGGCAAGAACGGCCAGTCAAGCGAATGCGATAAAAAGCATTTTCCGGGTTGTATTTTCCATGCAGTGAGAAATACTCCCCGCATGAAAGCCGCCAGCCAATCCCGCCGTGATTTCATTAAAACCGCTTCCGTCGCCGCCGCCAGCCTGCCCTTTATCGGCGCGCTCAGTTCCTGCGCGCAGGAAAGCGCGCCGACGAGAAAAATCGGCTTCGCCCTCGCGGGTCTCGGCGAGTTGAGCACCACTCAAATTGCCCCCGCGCTGCAACAAACGAAATATTGCAGGCTCACCGGCATTGTCACCGGCCATCCTTACAAAGCCGAGAAATGGAAGGCGCAATACGGCATCCCGGACAAAAACATTTACAATTACGACACCATGGAACAAATGGGGGACAACCCGGACATTGACGTGGTCTATGTCGTCACGCCGAACGGGCTGCACGCCGAGCATACCATCAAGGCCGCCCGCGCCGGCAAACACGTGCTCAGCGAAAAACCGATGGAGGTCTCGGTCGAAAAATGCCAGCAGATGATTGACGAATGCAAAAAGGCCGGAAGGCAACTGGCCATCGGCTACCGCCTCCACTTTGAGCCGAACAATCTCGAATGCGTGCGGCTGTGCCGCGAGAAAGTTTTCGGCGACGTGAAATTGATTCAAGCCGGATTCGGGTTCCATATCGGGGACCCGACGCAATGGCGGTTAAAGAAGGACCTTGCCGGGGGCGGATGCCTGATGGACGTGGGGATTTACGCGTTGCAGGCCACGCGCTATTTGTCCGGTGAAGAACCGATTGAAGTCTCGGCCATCACCACCGTGACCGATCCGGTGAAATTCAGCCAGGTCGAAGAATCCGTCGTCTGGGACACAAAATTTCCAAGCGGCATCATCGCCAATTGCAGTTCAACCTATAACGCTGACGGCCTCGGAAGTTTCAAAGTGTCGGCAGACCAGGGTTGGTTTGAAATGGATCCGGCCTTTCAATACCACGGCAACCACGGAGTGCGCGGTGACGGGGAGGAGATTAATTTTACGGACATTGACCAATTTGCCGCCGAAATGGACGACTTTGCCCAATGTATTTTGGAGAATCGGCCCACCAAAGTCCCCGGGGAGGAGGGCCTGCGCGACGTGAAAATCATGATGGCGATCTATGAGTCGGCCCGGACCGGCAGGACGGTCAGCCTTTCGTAATGTGGAATCCCATCGGGCGTTCGACCGCTCCCGCACTTGGGTGGAATACGTGACGAAAATGCCTTTCACAAGGGACGCCGGGGCCAACGAATACAAGTTGAGAAAATTCAACTTGTCCGACACGGGGTGACGCTGTCCAATTCAGTGCTTCGAGTGATACTAAGCCTAGCTAAGGTCAACGACCGAGGCTTGCGGCACGCACGTGTGAAAAATCGGGCTGGCAACGAGCCGGTCTCGGTGAGCGTGGGTATGGCAAAGCTAATTTCAACAGAAAGGGAGCAACAGGTGGATTATGCTCACCCTGAGATACGAGGGATGCATGTGCTCCGTAATCGAAGAATTTGGTAACACGCACTCATAGTTTTTCCATTCGCCACCTGACACGATACGCAAGCGACTGGATTTCTTAATCGCGTAGTTACCGAGACGCTGCTGCCAATCTGCGAGATTCCCGGCTTGCACATACCCAATCATTCCCGCCTCTGGATGCGACAACGGATAAAACCCGCGCAGGAAACACCCGATGCCTTCTTTTCCGAAATAGGGCGAGATCCGGTTGTCCGCTTTAAGTCGTTTGGCTTCAAACCGAAAACGCGGATGCAATTCCCGCAATTTCCATTGTCGTTTGATAGTGATGTCTATGCGTGGCCGTTTTTTGCCCAGCTTGGGGGTGCCGCTGGGTTTTTCCTCATCATAAACGGTGTAACGATCCACCCAGGATGGAGCATCGGATGCCGCTTCAATGACATTTTCGATGGCTTCTTTTAGTTTTCCCGTGATGTCTTCCTCCTCTGACGCCGCAAATGAAGCCGCATTTAGTTTTCCGTGACCGAGTTTCAACAATTCAATGGCGTGACCGCGCAGAGCTTGTTGGTGCTCGATCCGTAATTCCACTTCGGGCGCTGGAGGATTATTTTCCATTCGGGTTTAATCGCGGACGGACAGCAGTTCCCCAATCAGATCGTCGGCATCCAGCACCGCTTGGCGTACATTCCATTCAATGCGGCGGCGAGGTTTGAAAAACAGGATGCGCCCGTGATCATAGAAGAAGAGCGATTTTTCAAAATAGACACGCTGACTGTATTTCTGCCGCAACTGCTTGGCAATGCGCTTGAGCACTTCTGATTGTCCATGATTCGATTCGTGAATGACCGGCTCAATGGCTTTGCCCGTGCGCTTGCCCTCGACGGCCAAACACACTTGTTTTTCGTCCAGCGTGACCGTGAGACATCCAAACATCAACCGTCGATCTGGATTGACAGGCCATGGCGGTATGATACCGTTCATATGAACGGTATGCTCGAATTGACCAAACGTCAACAACAAATCATCGATTTCATCGAGGATCGGCATCGGGACGCCGGGATGATACCCACGTTCCGGGAAATTGCCGACCACTTCGGATTTGGTAGCTTCG
>DATJSQ010000075.1:0-4503 GCA_035503995.1 Verrucomicrobiia bacterium
TCGCTCCGACGCCCTTCGCCTCGCATTGACGCAAGGTCTGCCGGAAGTGATTCGCGCCATGGAACGAAAAATCGAGGCGCTTAAAACCGCCCGCGCCGCCATTCAGGCTAATTCCCGCCAAACCGGCAAGGCTGAACTTGCTGATGCGGCTGTTCGGAAGCCGCTAAAGAGGAAATATCCGTTGCCATGATTGCGACGGTTTGCGGCATTCGTATAATTTTATCCTTTTGCCTTTTGGAAGCGCCTAAACCGGCGCGTTGAGATTCATACCATGACCAGGCTTCCCGCAAATCCGTCTCCGCGTTTGGCCGCATGATGACGCGCCAAATCACGAGCGGGATGTTTTACGGATGCGGCCTTCAACTTCATTCCAGCTTGAGCCTGCTTTGGGATTGCCGTGACATTCCTCCATTTCGCGGTCGAGCATCGCCTTTTCCTCATCCGTCGCGCCGCCGTTGAGCAAGTCGCGTTCTTCCATTTCGCCAATGCGGTCGAAAATTTCGCTGCGGTCCGCCAATTCAATCTTGGGCAATTCCGCCAGAATTTCCGTTTAACTCATGGCCGCAATTTAGGTTTGCGTTCATCGTTTTGCAAGCGCCAGGGATTTTTCTGGGCGGCGTCCTGATTTGAAATTGCTTTTCCCCATTTTTTGGACTTTTATGCCATCGCCGGTTCCAGTGCCAACGGTTCAACGTCGCGCTCAATCTGGCCCTGCTTTTTGTATCGTGCCAGCCGCAAATCATAGTCGCCCTGCAAACCAGTCCACATTTCCGCGCTTGTGCCAAAATACCGCGCCAGCCGCAAGGCCGTGTCCGCCGTGACGGCCCACTTTTCCATGACAATTTCATTGATGCGGCGCGGAGGGACGTTCAATGCCCGCGCCAACGCATTTTGCGACAGGTTGCGCGGCTTCATAAATTCTTCGCGGAGAATTTCCCCCGGATGAATCGGAGCCAGTTTGTTCTTTTTCATGTTCGTCAATGATAATCCACAATTTCCACGTCAAACGCATCCTCGCCCTGCCAGCGGAAGCAAATCCGCCATTGGTCGTTCACGCGGATGCTGTGCTGGCCCTTGCGAATATCATTGCGTCCAGCAACCGATTCTTCCAAAGGAAACCACGTAGGCAATCACGGCAATGATGAACAGCCAGGGCTTGCCGGCGATGAGCAGCAGAATCCCCGCGCACAGGACCAGTCCCATCAGGATGTACACCAAAATTCCCAAAGCAAATTTCATGGCTCTTTTTTAACAGGCTTTACCCCCAAACGCAACTCCGCGTTTATCGCGCCCGGCCTTGTCTCCGGGCGCAAATCCGATTTTGAACGGAACCGTTTTCTCATCAACACCGCGCTTTGGCACGGTGAAGGCGGCATCCGAACCGCCAACCGCTTCAACGGTTTCTTCTTTACTTTCCTTCCTTTCAGCGTGAGCCTTTGCTCACCTCTCCTGTTTGGAAAACATGAAATTTTGGCGCGCATTTCTGACTTCCGCCGTCGCTTTCGCGGCGCTTTCACCGTCTCTTTCACCGGAACTTCGGGCGGCTCGGTCTTTTCCGGATGTCAACGACCTGCCCGTCCAAATGCAAATGCCCGATGTCATGACTATGGACGATGGCACTCGCGTCACCACTCTGAAGCAATGGCGCAAGCGCCGCGAGGAAATGAAGGCCATCCTGGAGTATTATGAGTTGGGCCACCCGCCGCCTCCGCCCCGCAACGTCAGTGGCACGGACCTTCAATCGGCAAGCTTGCTGGACGGCGCGGTAAAATTCCGCCTCGTGCATCTGTCCTTCGGGCCGCGCAAAAAATTGGGAATGGACATCGCAATTTTTACGCCGGACGGCCCGGGTCCGTTCCCGACCATCATCAATCCCTCTTTTTTTATGACGCCCGGCGTGAATTTCACGAACACCCCCGCCGGTCGTGCGGCCGCCGCGGCGGCGTTTACAAAGCGGCCGGTGCATCTATTCACGATCCCGGTGGACCCCGCGCGGGCGGCGCTCGGTTTCTCGAATATTCTTTCGCGCGGCTACGCTATCGTGACGTATCGCTACACCCAATGCGGCGAGGACAACCCCAACTTCCGGACCAATTCGTTCTATCCCGCGTATCCGGGTTACGATTGGGGCGAGTTAATGGGCTGGGCCTGGGGACTTTCCCGCGTGGTGGATTACGTCGAAACACAGCCGTTTGCCGACAAATCCAAATTGATTGCCCTGGGCCATTCGCGTTTGGGCAAACTCACCATGGTGGCCACGGCGTTTGACGATCGCATTTCCCTCGGCGCGCCCGCCGGTTCGAGCGGCGCGGGCACGGGCGCTTACCGCTTTTGCGGGCCGGGCCGTGGGGGCAAGGAAGGCGTCGAGGACATGACGCGAAAATTTCCCTATTACTTCGTGCCGCGATTGAAGGAATTCACCGGCCAGATGGATAAGCTGCCATTCGACGCGTATTGGTACGTGGCCCTCACCGCGCCGCGCCCGTGGATTTCCATCGAGGGCACCGACGACCAAAATTGCGTGCCCAACGCCGTTAAACAGACCGTCCTGGCTGCGCAAGCCGTCTATGCTTTTCTCGGTGTAAGCACCAACCGCGTCGCCGCCAATTATGAAAAGCACCGGCACATGTTGACCGCGGATGATTGGAACGCCGCCCTTGATTTCGCCGACCAACAACTGCGCGGCATTGACCACCATCGCGCCTTCGACAATTTCCCCCCGGACGAAGTCTCGACGAACAGCGTCAGCCGGTGAAAATATTTTTTACCAGGAATCGTGGCAGCCGATGTCAGTCGGCTCTGACTTCTTCCAAAGGTTTCAAATGGAGCGCACCGATGCCCGCTGCCACGGGGTCTTTGGAGAGTTTCGCCCCAGGCGCCGCGGCGCCCGGGACTCCAAACGCCGGCTTCATCGCCAGTGCGCAAGTTCTTCGGACGATTCTTTTAATCGTCTTCCTCGCCCTGTCCGGACTTTTCTTCAGCGGATGCCAGCGCATGGGCCGTCCGCCACAGACCGTTTTCAACGTCCGCGATTTCGGCGCGGTTGGCAATGGCACGAACAAGGACACCGTCGCATTTCAAAATGCGTTGGATGCTTGCGCGGCAGGGGGCCGCGGGGAAGTCCTTGTCCCGCCGGGCCGCTATCTCATTGGCAGCGTGCAGATGGGCGCGCGTACCACGCTCATCCTTCAAAAGGACAGCGTGATCATCGGCAGCGGAGACGTGAACGATTACCCCATGATCCCCGTTCGATGGGAAGGCCGGTGGGAGCCGGGACGCCGCGGCCTGATTTACGCCACCAATGCGGATGACATCGCCATTGTCGGCCCGGGTGTAATCGAGGGAAATGCCAAAGTCGCCGCGCCCCAAAATCCGCGCGGGGCAGTCGTGTTGGAACCAGTCGGCTGCAACGGCGTGCGCTGGGAGGATTTTTCCGTGACCCAGGGCGGCAACTGGGCAACGCATCCTGCCTGCTGTTCCAATGTCCTCATCCGCAATGTCACGATCACCGGCAGGCGCGACGGCATTGACATTGATTCCTGCGCTCATGTGCTCATTGACGGCTGCAGCGTGGACACCGGCGACGATTCCATCAGCCTTAAATCCGGGCGCGGCGCGCAGGCCGCGCTCATGAACCGGCCCACGGAAGATGTGGTCATCACGAACTGCGCGCTCGTGGACCACCGCTTTGCGTCCGTCGGCATCGGCAGCGAAACTTCCGGAGGCATCCGAAACGTCCGCATCACGCACTGCAAGCTCACCGCCTATTCCACCGCCATTTATATCAAGACACGTATCGGCCGCGGCGGTGTCATCGAAAACATTTCCGGCGACGACCTCGACGCGGCGGGCGGCGGCTTTCTGCGCGTCAATCTGGTCAGCTCGGGCAACTCGAACACCGTGGACGATCCCGTGCCGGGACTTGCCGGCTATCCGGCGGGACGGAACTTCAGCTTTACGAACATCCGTCTGGACCATGTAAAGGTGCTGGCGGATGTCAGCAAAATTTCCGCGGAACGCCCGCTGGACGGTTTGATCCTGTCCAATATCACCGGCGCCTGCGATCGCGGCATTATCCTGGACAATGTCACCAATGCGCTCCTCAGCGACATTCACGTCAGCGGCCATCAAGGCGCGTTGTTGACGCAAACGAACGTGCAGGGCAGGGGACTGGACCTTCAATAGCCGCGGCCCTGGTCCCGTTTGAAGTTCCGCCTTTGCTTGGCGCAAAATCGGAAACCATGGCAGCGGACGTGAGTCCGCTCAGACTTTTCCCCGAATCAGATGGAACGCACTTGTCTAACGCTGCCATTCCAAAGCCTGACCCTATGCCGGATCAACGGCGCGGTCTTCCTATTTTGCCGAGTCTTTCTCAATCTTCGCTTTTAAACTGAGCCGTCGAAGCGACAGGTTTCCGCATTCAATGGACGCGGAGTACCCCACCTCTGTCCTGCCATAAGCTTACATTTTTGTAACGCGGCAGAAAGTTCCCTGTCATGTCGA
>DATJSQ010000076.1:0-10937 GCA_035503995.1 Verrucomicrobiia bacterium
AGACGACGAGCGGATCCGGCTCTCGACGATACACCAGGCCAAGGGACTGGAATTCGAGGCGGTCTTTGTGATCATGCTGTGCGAGGGATTGTTTCCCTCCGCGCGCTCGATTGGGAAAGAGGAGGACGATCGTAAGAACGAGGGAGTGGAGGAAGAGCGGCGGTTATTTTACGTGGCGATTACGCGGGCGAAGAAGGAATTGTATTTGAGTTATCCAATGGTCCGGAGGGGTTTCGGGCAGTCTGCCGCCGACGCCATGCAGCGTCCGTCTCGTTTCCTCGGTGAAATTCCCGGCGAGTTATTGAACCGGTGGAACTTGAGGACGGCGTACGGTAGAATGACTGACGAGTAGGAAGTTTTAATAGCGGACGCGCCATCCGGTGAGGCAATGACCATGAACATTCTGGTACTTCCGTGCGTGCCCCTTCACCTCAATCCTCTCCCCCGATGGGGAGAGGAAGCTTGAAGGGTTATAATCCAATCAAAGCTCTGACTTTCAATAGCCATGAATTCTGGATCCAATCGTCGCCTATCGGGGGAACAATTTCGACGTTCCAACCGGCGAAACGGAATTCGTTGTGCATTGACCACCGCCGTTCGTGGTTGGTGTGCAAAATCACCGGGCAAACCGGCTTATGGCGGCTCAAAAACTCCGCCACCTCAAGGCCAGTGCCGGGGTCTGGCAACCGGTTATTCAACGGCACCAGATCGTGGTCCAGGGAAATTAGACAAGTCTCCGCGAGCGCATTGCCACATTGCGCCTTCATTGTTGGCGCGTCCCGCCATAAGCGCAATTTGAACTGCGAACCCAGAGCCGCCACTGCTCTCTCGAATTTCCGGACCAAATCTTCGTTATCCTCAAGGACCATCACCGTGCGATTTTTCAAAACCGTGGCATGGGCCAACGGTTCACTGAACGGCGCGTTTACAGTTTTATTTATCTCACAAGGTGTTAGCGGAGTGAGGGCCTTTGGTTTTATTTTGTTCATGCGAGTTCATCATTAAAAAATGGGTTCGCAACAGAACGCTGAGTCGGTCGTCAATCCCGCAGGTTGAGCAACCACAAAATTCCAACAACAAACCCCGTTCCGAGAATGGCCAAGAGCACCGCAAAAAACCGCACTTGTTTCCGGTGGTCGGGCAATTTGTGTTTTTTCATAAACGGGCGTCATAATCAAAAGCAGCCAGGCTCATGGATGACTGTGGATTCAAAATGATGCCATTGGGTTCATGGGGACAGAGTGCGGAGGTCGGACAATTTTGGCAAGCGGTAAGATTAAAATATTTTGCGCCGTTGCATTCCGTTGCCTTCAAATCGCGTTGTAATGCAATCGTCAGACGATGCCGCCCCTGACGGGCTTGCTGAGGGCCTGAGCATGAAGAGCAGGCTCGATTAAATAAAAGCTGAAAGGCTGAAAAGGAAATTCGAGGACGAGGATGCGAAAGCCGATGCAATATCCGGGTTGAAACGGCTGGATTCCGTGGTCAGCGAGGCCCCCCGTGCTCAAGCGCGGTGATAATGAGAGTATTCAAAAACTGACTGGTGCCCCAATTCAGGGATGAAAGTCCCGGCTTGACGGCGAAAGGACCCGGTGGCATTAGTGGCAGAAAGGATCATTATGCCCAAGACCAAAATACCCCAAAGGGTGGCCGAAGAACTCAACCGGCAGTTCAACCAGGAGCTGGCGGCGGCGCATACGTATCTGGCGTTGTCCGTGTGGTGCGATATCCGAAACCTGAAGGGCTTCGGCAAATTTTTCGTCAAGCAGGCGGGCGAGGAGCGCGGGCACGCGGAGAAGATCATCAAACATCTGACGGACCGGGGGGTGACGGCGGAAGTAGGCGCCCTGCCTGCTCCCGATCAGGGATTCAGGACGCTGCTGGAAGTTGCGCAAAAGGCGCAGGCGCAGGAACACGCCAACACGATCGGGATCAATGCGGTTTATGAGGCGGCGGTTGCGGCCAAAGATCATCCGGCCCAGGTGCTGATGCACTGGTTCATAGGCGAACAGGTGGAGGAAGAGGATTGGTCCACCGAAATGGTGGAGCGCGTCCAGAATGCGACCTGCGCCGGCAGCGAGTCCGACCTGGACCGGCACATCGAACGGTATCTCGAAATGGAAGTCCGGGAAGTGCCGGACGAGAAATAGCCGGTCAGGCGGGAATCAAGTTTGCGGAGCTTTCATCGCCTAATTTGGTAGCGCACCTGCGACGCAATTTGGGTGAATCAACAAGTCCGACGAATTTATGATTAAAATGGAACCGACCTTTTCCAGGCGCCCCGGGTGGGTGGACAGAAAGCCAATGTTCGTCTCCAATAATCCTCCAAAATATCCATCGCAAACTCCGCGCCTGATCTGGCGCTTGTTTGCGGCGCTGTTGCTGCAGTTTTTGCCAGTCATGGTCGTGCGGGCCGGCGGGGCGGTGACGAACGGATACATCACTGCTGTGCTGCGCAGTGAATGTGCGAGCGATCCGACACCACCACCGCCTGTCGGCAGCACGAGCGTCGGGACGGACTATGTGATCATGACAGTTGCCGATGCCGATCCAACGGATTTTTCCCATGCGCAGGAGGTGGTAACGAACGCCATTTTCGAGTCGCTAATGCCGCTTTATTGCGCCTTGCTCGAAACCACGAACAATTGTGTCACGAAAATAGAGTCTATGTGAACCCAGCGGACCCACACCCTGGCGGCATGGAATTGGCATCTCCCCACGACCCTCACCCGGCGCTGTCGCGCCACCCTCTCCCGTTCCCGCAGGCGAGGGATATTCTCCCCTCCCATCGGATGGGAGCGGAGAGGGAGTCGTTTGACTCACAAAACACCGGGTTCATGGTCACGATGCGCGACATAGCCGTGGAGGCCGTTTATAATGGAAGTGGCGAAGGGGTCTGGAGTTGGCTATTCTCGGCGGCGGCACCATGATGAAGGAACATGCTTTTGTGACGGCCCTTTTGGCGGCGCTGCTCCTGCCCGTTGCGAAGACCGGCGCGGTGGAAATCGCCACACCGATCGGCGGGTTGATCGAGCGGATCGCGCCGGGCCATGCCGGCGATTTTATCGTGGAAACGATTCCAGCGCCCGCCGGCGAAAATGTTTTCGAGGTTGGGACACGCGACGGGAAAATTGTTTTGCGGGGCGATGGTCCCCTGTCGCAGGCCGTGGCGTTCAACTGGTATTTGAAGCACGACGCCTTCGCGGATGTGTCGTGGTATGCGGACGACGCCGTACGCGTGCCGAAAAGGCTGCCGTTACCCACGGAGAGCGTCCGCAAGGCGACCAAAATCGAGGACCGGTTTTTTTTCAATTACTGCACGTTTGGCTACACGATGCCGTTCTGGCGGTGGCGCGATTGGGAACGGTGCATTGACTGGATGGCGCTCAATGGAATCAATCTGCCGCTGGCGCAGACGGGAAATGAATACATCTGGCAGAAAGTCTGGCGTGAATACGGATTGAGCGACGGGGAAATTCGCGCGTATTTTACCGGGCCGGCGTATTTGCCGTGGCATCGGATGGTGAACATTGATCATTGGGGCGGGCCGCTGCCGCAGAGTTACGTTGACGGCCAACATGATTTGCAGAAGAAAATCGTGGCACGGGAACGCGAGCTGGGAATGTCGCCGGTGTTGTGCGCCTTTGCCGGTCACGTGCCCGAGGCGCTGAAGGCGAAACAACCGGCGATGAAGATTGAAGAGATTCCGCCGGGTTGGGCCGGATTTTCGAGCGAATACGGTTGTTGGTTTCTCGATCCAATGGACCCCAAATTCAAGAAAATCCAGGTGAAATTTTTGGAGGAGCAGCGGAAGGAGTACGGCACCAGCCATTATTACGGCACGGACCCCTTCAACGAAATCAGCCCACCCAGTTGGGACCCGGCATATCTGGCGGGGGTTTCGAAGGCGATTTATAGCGGCATGTCCCAAGTTGACCCGGACGCGGTCTGGTTGCAGATGGCCTGGACGTTCCAAGACGTGAACCAATGGAACGAGGCGCGTCTGGGGGGAATGATTCGCGCGGTTCCGCCCGGGCGCATGGTCCTGATTGATTACAATTGCGAGAACGGCGAATTGTTCCGCGCGACAAAATCGTTTTATGGCGCGCCGTTTATCTGGGATTATTTGGGGAACTTCGGCGGCAATACGGATTTGGTCGGGCCGCTCAACAAAATCAACCGGCGTTTAACGGCGGCGATGAATGACGGCGCGCTGACGAACTTCATTGGCGTGGGGGCGACGCTGGAAGGCCTCAACAACCCGGTCGTTTATGAAATGCTCTTTGACCGCGTATGGGCGGGCGATGAATTGAATCTGGCCGACTGGGTGCGCGACGAGGCTTGCGCCCGGGCGGGCGGGACGGACACGAATGTCGAGCAGGCGTGGGACATTCTTCGCGAAAAAGTCCTGGTGGATAATGTCAATCCCATCGGCGGGCATGGCGACATTTTTCAGGAACGCAATCCGTCGTTACGCGGCGACCCCGATGGAATGTTGTCCGCGGAGATCCCCTATGACAATTCGGATTTGATTCGCGCCTGGGGATATTTTTTGCGGGCCGGTTCCGCGGCGCGGGAATCGAGCGCATTTCAGCGGGACCTGGTGGACACGACACGCCAGGCATTGGGGAACATCGGCTTGACGTTGCGCGACCAGATGGCGGCGGCCTACGACCGGAAAGACGCGGCGGCGTTTCAGAAAGCCGCCAGCCGATTCATGGCCCTGGGGCGCGACTTGGACCAATTTCTCGGCACGCGCAGCGAGTTTATGCTGGGCAAATGGACTCGCGACGCGGAATCATGGGCGGCCAACAAGGACGAACAGGCGTATTACGAAGAGGACGCGCGCAGCATCATCACTGTCTGGGGCGGAGGTCTGACGGATTACGCGGGGCGGCAGTGGAATGGGCTGATGCGGGATTATTATCTGCCGCGGTGGCAGTTATTGATTGATGCCACGCTGACGGAATTAAAAGGGGGGAAGCCGGTTGACCGTCAGGCGCTCGAAAACGCGTGGCGCGAGCACGATTTGAAATTTGCGGCGAGCGGCGGCGGGCCGTATGCCGTACGGCCACGGGGAGATTATTTTTTGATGAGCAGCAATCTTTTTAAAAAATACGCGGGAAGCCAGTAGGCAGCGGCCCGTCGTTTTCTTTTCCGAATTGTTCATTTTCCAGTTGTCAGGCGGCGCCAAAGGCGCGCAATAATGTGCCATGCCCATGCCATCACCAGCCCCATCGGCGGCGGCGCAAAATGCGCCGATTCAAACTTCCTTCGCCCACCGGCGTTTGGTGTCCTTGGACGCCTTGCGCGGCTTCGACATGTTCTGGATTCTTGGGGCGGACTCGCTGGCTTACTCGTTGCATGCCATGAGCCAGAGCAAGACGGCCGCCTTTTTTGCCTACGAATTGAACCATTCTCAATGGCAGGGATTCCGTTTCTACGACCTGATTTTTCCGTTGTTCGTTTTCATCGCGGGCGTTTCCATGGTTTTTTCCCTCGGCAAAACGATTGCGAGCGCCGGACGCGCCCAAGCGCTGAAGCGCATCTTCATCCGCAGCCTCCTCCTCTACGCGCTGGGAATTTTTGAATATGGCGGGTTCGAGCATCTCTGGCCCGGCATCCGGCTGCTGGGGGTGTTGCAGCGCATCGCTCTGGCTTATTTCTTCACCGGGCTGTGCTTTTGCTTTTTCCGCCCGCGCACGCTGGTGGCGATTTGCGCGGGACTCCTCATCGGCTACTGGGCTTTGATGACGTTTGTGCCGTTTCCCGACGTCCGGCCGACGCCCCAAACCCAATTCATCGGGCGGGAAAGCGGTTTGGCGGACTTGAGCCAGCTCAACATGGCCAGCACGAATTACATCCGCGGAGTTTTCCTCGAAGGCGTGAATCTCAGCAACTATCTCGACCAAAAATATCTGCCCGGCTACAAATGGGACGGCACGTGGGACCCCGAAGGCATGTTGAGCACGATTCCCGCGGTCGGAACCTGTTTGCTTGGCGTCTTCGCCGGGCTGCTCCTGAAGGACCAAAAAATCAAGGATGGGCGCAAAGTGGTTTGCCTGCTGTCCTTCGGCGTAGCCGGCATCGCGCTCGGCTGGCTTTGGGGTCTGCAGTTTCCCGTCATCAAAAAAATCTGGACGTCATCCTACGTCCTGGTAGCCGGCGGTTACAGCGCCCTCCTGCTCGGCGCGTTTTATCAGATTGTGGACGTGTGGAAATGGCAGCGCTGGTGCCGGCCCTTTGTCTGGATCGGGATGAATTCGATCACGCTTTATATGGCCGACAACATCCTGGACGGATTTGCGACTCCCGCGCAGCGCCTCGTGGGTGGAAACATCAAGGCATTTTTCGACGCGCATGTCGCCCAAGGCTTCGGCGAATTGATGATAGCGATCACCGGATTGTTGCTGGTTTTTTGGTTCGCGCGTCTCCTCTACCAACGCAAGGTCTTTCTGCGGCTGTGAGGACGCGAAAAAACACGCGGCAGATCAAAACACTCCATTGCGACTCTCAATTAATGAGATCGTTTCTTGACGCAGCCCTGCTTTTGCCAATTTGCTTTGGGTCGCGGGCCAGATCGTTCATGGCATTATTATGCGCTGAATCCGATAAACTGTTAATATCGGATTGAGCGCATAAAGTGATTTTATGTGTTAAAGATCCTAAACGAATATTATCGGATGTAACACATGGCCCTCATGGTCATGCATTTGCCAGACGAAATCGGCAATGACCGACCATTTGAAAAATGGATTAGAGACTCCTGACGTCATTTCCCACGATCTCAGTCCCCTACCCCGGCATATTCGTCGTCCACTTTGAGTTCCATGCCCAACTGAACGTAATCGTGCGGGACGGCTTTCATGTCCAGGACGTAGTCGGGAAGGTGCATCAATTTGTTGAAGCCGAGTTGCGCCAGAACGGACAGGGCGATTTTGCGTTCGCCGTTGACTTCGGCCTCCAACCGGCGCAAGCCGCAGTTGCGGGCGATTTCGATCAGTTCCGCGACGAGGATTTTGGAGACGTCGCGCCCGCGATAGTCCGGGTGGGTGAGGACGGTGACCAGCCCGATGTGCCGTTTCCAGCCGCCGAGCCGTTGGTGCAGGGTGGCTTCGCCGATGATTTTTTGGCCGTGAAACATCAACAGCGGCAGGTCGCGATCAAAGTCCTGGTTGCGGCACCAACTGTGAAAGAGGGCACGGTCGAAAATCGGTTTTTTGATGAAGAGCCGTTCTTCCTCCGGGACGGCGAGAAAGAATTTATGGTACTTGGATTCGTCGCGTTTGCCGAGGGGGCGGACGGTGACGGGGGTGCCGTCGCGCAGCGTGTACGACACGGGGAATTTTTCGATGGCGTTTTCCAGCATATAAGAGTTGTTTTAAGGAATTGGTAACATGTAATCGGAAAACTTAAAAGTGAAAAGTGGCCAAAAACAATATATGGGAAGCAATTGCCAAGATCGGCGAAGTCGCGGGCGGGGGTTTGGTTACTTTGGTAGATATGAAAAGTGAATTTGAAGCTGCGCGGCAGACAAATCGCCTAATGAAGAATGATGAAAGAAGAATAGGATTAGCATTGTGGCGCGAACGCCGGGCGGGTTGCGGCAGGTTGGGAAGGATAATATGCAGTCAGCGATGGGCGGTGTGGGCAGGGGCGATTCTCCTGATGCCAATGCTGGCGCAGGCGCATCCGGGTATTCCGGGGCATACGCATGGGTTTGCGAACGGTTTGGCTCATCCATTGACCGGGCTTGACCATATACTGGCAATGACGGCGGTGGGCCTCTGGGCGGCGCAACGCGGCGGACGGGCGCTTTGGATGGTGCCGCTGGCATTTGTGTCGGTGATGAGCATTGGCGGGGCGCTGGGGATGGCGGGTCTGGGTCAATTGCCGTGGACGGAGCAGGCGATTGCGGCGTCGGTATTTACGCTGGGAATTTTAATTGCCACGGCGGCGCGATGGTCGTTGCCGTCGAGCATGACGGTGGTGGGGCTGTTTGCATCATTTCACGGATACGCGCACGGGGCGGAGATGCCGGCCACGGCGAGCGGGCTGGCATACGGAGTGGGATTTATCATGGCCACGGCAATGCTGCATCTTTTTGGCATCGGGATCGGACTGGCGGCGCAGAGGATGAATTCCATAAAGTTGGTGCGCGTCGCGGGGATTGCGATTGCCGCCTGCGGCATCTATCTTTGTCTGGCGGTTTGATATAATTTGCGGAGAACATAACAACACATCGTTAGCATCGAAAAAAATGAACAAAGAAATTGAAAAACTATTGGGTGAGGACGCCAAGGGCCTTCTCGAACATCAAAGCAAAACGGTCACCAAGGACAAGTTGCATCTGCCGGGGCCGGATTTTGTGGATCGTGTCTATTCGGCGACGGACCGGAACCCGCAGACATTGCGGAGCCTGCAGGCGATCTTCGGTCATGGCCGGCTGGGCGGCACGGGATACGTGTCCATCTTGCCGGTGGACCAGGGGATCGAACATTCCGCGGGCGCGAGCTTTGCGCCGAACCCGGAGTATTTTGACCCGCAAAACATCGTGAAGCTGGCGATGGAAGGCGGCTGCAACGCGGTGGCCTCGACGCTGGGGGTGCTCGGGTCGGTGGCGCGCAAATACGCGCACCGGATTCCGTTCCTGGTGAAGTTGAACCATAACGAGCTGCTGACGTTTCCGAACAGCTTTGATCAGATATATTTCGGACAGGTGGAGCAGGCCTGGAACATGGGGGCGGTGGCGGTGGGGGCGACAATTTATTACGGATCGCCGGAGAGCCATCATCAAATCATCGAGACGAGCAAGGCGTTTCAGCGCGCGCACGAATTGGGGATGGCGACGGTCCTATGGTGTTACCTGCGCAATCCGGCGTTCAAGACCAAGGACAAGGATTTTCATACGTCGGCGGATTTGACGGGCCAGGCGAATCATTTGGGCGTGACCATTGAGGCGGACATCATCAAGCAGAAGCAGCCGACGAACAACGGGGGCTACCTGGCGCTGGAGAAATTCGGCAAGACCAGCCCGTTGGTGTACTCACAATTGACGACGGACCATCCGATTGACCTGACGCGTTACCAGGTGGTGAACTGTTACATGGGCCGGGCGGGATTGATCAACTCCGGCGGCGAATCGGGCAAGAACGATTTTGCGGACGCGGTAAAGACGGCGATCATCAACAAACGGGCGGGCGGGACGGGACTGATTTCGGGCCGCAAGGCGTTTCAACGTCCGATGAAGGACGGGATAAAACTTCTGAACTTGATCCAGGATGTTTATCTGGAGAAAGAGATTACGGTAGCCTAAAACCACCGGCTTTCGCCGTCGCCACGCCATGGCGCGGATGAGGGGCGGCAGGGAAGACTTGAGTTGAGGGTTGAGAGCGGCAGTTTTGTTGCTCTCGACTCTTTTTTTTCGGCGCCCTCGAGCATGACCTGACCCAACTTCTCCGCACGAGCGATGGCGGAAAGAGCTGGAAACGAATTCACACGAAGGTTCGACACTAAAACGGCGGGAGCAAATCGGGACAAGCTCCGTCTAATGGGAGATGATTGGACTAAAAGTCGAGTAATTCAGCGATGAAGACAAAACTCCTCCTCTGCCTGGCGCTCGTTTTGGGCGGCGTATCTTCAATTCAAATCGGCACCGCTTACGCGGCGCCCTTGCCCGAGGTGCAGGAGGTGGTTGCCGGCAATACCGCATTTGCAGTGGATTTGTATGATCAACTGCGAAGGCATGACGGGAACTTGTGCTTTTCGCCCTACAGCATCTCGACTGCGTTAGCGATGACTTACGGCGGCGCCCGCGGCGAGACAGCAGCGCAGATGGCGCAGACGCTGCGCTTTAATTTGCCGCCGGACCGACTGAATCGCGCTTTTGCCCTGCTCGGGGCGGATTTCAGAGCGGTGCAGAAGAAAGGGCAGGTCCAGCTTGCCGAGGCCAACTCGCTCTGGCCACAAAAGGGCTTCACGTTTCTGCCGGACTATCTCGCCCTGTGCCGAAAATACTACGATACATCTGTCACGCCGGTTGATTATATCATGCACACTGAAGCCGCGCGCAAAACCATCAATGCCTGGGTCGAGGCTAAAACCAACCGGAAAGTTGTCGAATTGCTGAAACCCGGAATGCTTGACAGCAGCAACCGGCTGGTGCTGGTAAACGCCATCTATTTCAAAGGCAATTGGGCAAGCCAATTTGAGGCCCGGTTGACCGAAGATAAAACATTTTATGTGAACCCGTGGAAGACCGTAACGGCGTCCCTGATGCAACAAACTCACGAATACCGCTATGCTGAATTTCCCGCCTTGCAAGTTCTCGAACTGCCGTATGTGGGAAATGACCTTTCGATGGTGGTGCTGTTGCCGCGACAGATGGATGGCATTGGCGGATTGGAAAACGAACTGACGACGCAAAATCTGGCCGCCTGGACCGCAAACCTGCAGAATCAAAAAGTGGCGGTGTTCCTCCCAAAATTCAAGGTCCACTCAGAATTTTCATTGGCGGACACGCTCCGCGACATGGGAATGCCGGATGCGTTTATCTTTGGCCGGGCTGACTTCTCGGGCATGGACGGCCGGAAGGATCTATTTGTCAGCACGGTCGCGCATCAGGCATTTGTGGAGGTCAACGAGGAGGGCACGGAAGCGGCCGCAGCGACAGCGGTTGTAATGGAAGAAGGTGGGTTGCCAATGAATCCACGGCCAATACCGGTCTTTCGCGCCGACCATCCGTTTTTCTTTATCATTCGCGACAATCGCGATGGCAGCATCCTTTTCCTTGGCCGGGTCACGGACCCGACGCAATGATCAGTGCTCCGAGGCTTCGTTCAATTTGTTGGCTGCTGTTCCATTCCGTCAACACTCAACTGCCTTTTCCTCCTTAAAATAACTTCAAACGCGGGAGGGATTGTGGCATCTAATCGGTG
>DATJSQ010000077.1:0-5765 GCA_035503995.1 Verrucomicrobiia bacterium
TACGCGAATTGGCGCGAATCGGCGCTGATTTTTTGAATAAGAAGGGAACGAAACAAAACGGCGGAGGACTGCCGCAATCCAAGACGCAAGCGACCAAAGGATAAAATTTGGACGCGGGTTTGAAGGTAATGACGTTTTTTCCGCCGGGCAAGGATGCCCGGCTCTACGGCAGCCAGGGATGGCCGCCGCTACGGCGACTTCGTTCTTGTCCACAAGATTTATGCAGGGCTTTCCGTTTCCATCGCTGGCAAGGAATTCAGGTTGTCCGCCAGGCAACGGGTGCGCGGTCTTCACTGAGCCGTTTCTGCCATGAAACGCGGCTTTTAGTGATGGGGGTGTTTACCGAAATGTCACCAACTTCCGCTTGACAGCGCAACCGGAAGGAGTACTTTTCGGCCATAACTTGTGATAGCTTGATAAGGAAACCAATCGGCCTGAATTTCATCTTTGGGCCGGAAAGGACCCTGGCGTATGAAAACGTTTTGTTGCTGTTTGAGAGGCGGGCTGTGCCTTGCATCGTGTCTTGCTATTTTGATTTTCGAGACCAGTGCTCCCGCCCAGACCACTGACTCCAATACCGTTCCCGTCGTCACGATTCAGGCGACGCAACCGATTGCGACCATGACCAATCCCGGCGTGTTCACGGTTTTTCGCGCGGGGAACACGGACGCGACGTTGAATGTCTGGTATGACTTGGGCGGCACGGCGTCCAACGGGGTGGATTACGCGGCGATTTCCCCCCATTTGGTGTCCATTGCGGCCGGCGCGACATCCAATACCATCGTCATCAGCCCGCTCCCCAATACGTCATCGAGCGCCGCCAAGACTGTGGTGGTGACGCTGACGAATTCGCCGTTGCTAAATCCAGTCAATTATGAAATCGGGTCGCCGAGTCAGGCGGCGGTTTATATCGAAGAAAACGGCGCGACCAACCTGCCGCCGGTGGTCAGCATCGTCGTGCCGACGAACGGCGCCGTATATTTCTTGACGACCAACGTTGAGACGAGTATCGAGGTGTTGGCGACGGCCAGCGATCCGGACGGCTCGGTCACCAACGTCGAATTCTTTGCCGGCACAAACGATCTTGGCCCCGGTTCGGCGGTGGTGCTTGATCCGCCGGGCGTCAACGGAGTGACCGGCCTCGTCTATTTCATTTACTGGCACAATCCGTTTCCTGGTAATTATGCGCTGACCGCCGTGGCCACCGATAACGGCGGCGCGTCCACCACCTCCGCCGCGGTCAACGTGACCATCCAACCCGGTCCGCCGCCGGTCACCAACCTGCCGCCGGTGGCAAGAATCGTCAGCCCGCCCAACGGCGCAGTGTTTTACGCGCCGGTGGACATCCCGCTTTTTGGCTATGTCAATGCCGGTCCTGGCTATCAGACAGTATCGGTGCAATTTTTAGACGGAACGAACAGCATCGGTTTCGGGCAGCCCGTGACGGCGGCGCCGCCGCTGCTGGCGCCCGGCCCCGTGCAGCCACCCATCCTGATTGTCGAGCCGACCAATTATTGGGGACTGGTCTGGAGTAATGCGCCGGTGGGAGATCATGTCCTGACGGCACAGGCGACGATTGTCGGGACGATTTCCGCAATCGCTTTTAGAATCGTTTCGCCGCCGGTTGACGTCACGGTTTTGCCGCCGCAACCGCCGCCCACCAACCGGCCGGCGATTGTGGACATCGTGGCGACTGATCCGGTGGCGATTGAAGGCACAAACGACTGGGTGTGGCCCGGCGAAACCAATTCGCCGGCCACATGGGCCGCCTGGCCCGCGGCGGTTTGCCGGACCTTTACCAATTGCGGACCAAAGACCGCGACGTTCACGGTCCAGCGTTTCGGCGAAACCAACGATGACTTGACCGTGACCTATAACATCGGCGGCACTGCCAGCAACGGGGTGGATTATGTCGCCCTTCCCGGTTACGTGACGATCCCCGCAGCCGAACGCCGCGCATTCATCACCATCATCCCAATTAACACCAACCCGCCTGACGCGGTTAAAACTGTCATCCTCGCGCTGACGCCGTCCACCAACACGCCGCCGGATTATCTCGTGGGCTATCCGCCGCGCGCCGCCGCCATCATCATAGACCAAGGTCCGTGTCGGGCGACCGGCATGTTGCCGGATGGCTGTTTCCATCTGGTCACGCCGGGGCCGGATGGGGCGTGGTTCTATGTGCAGTGTTCGACGGACTTGGTGAATTGGACGTCCATCTGCACGAATCAGGTGATTGACGGTTCCATTGACTTTGTTGACCCGGATGCCCAGGGAAATCCGTCCCGATTCTATCGCGCGGTCCCGCTGAGCAATCCGCCGTCGGAATGACGGAGTCGGGTGGTCCATGAAGCGATTTTTTTGATTGTGAAATGCGAAGGTCCACGACGCTATCGCGTTTAAGGGAAGGCTCCATGAATCCTGGGGACCCTCACCTCACCCGGGCCCGAATAGCGCTTAGGTAAGAAGTCAATCGCATAACACACACATTTTGGCATACCATGTTACGCGGCAGAAGATGCCGCACCTACGGAGCTGGAAGATTACGATTGTCTGATTTCTACAAATATTCCGCACCTACGGCGCTTATCGCGACACCCTCTCCCGCTCCCGCGGGCGAGGGATATTCTCCCCTCCGATCGGATGGGAGCGGAGAGGGAAGTCGCAGTCGTTTGGCTCACGAAAATTCCGGGTCATTAGACCCGACCCACCAGCTATTCCACGTCGGGCGCGGAGATAAGCTCTGCCCGAAGCCGTCCTTGTTTTTCCTTCCGCACACGGTAAACTGCGCGGCTCATGTTGACGCTTTCGGACATCAGCAAGGCCTACGGCGGACGTGTTTTGTTCAACGAAACGGCGTTGCAGGTGAATCGCGCGGACCGGATCGGCCTGGTCGGGCCGAACGGCGCGGGCAAGACGACGCTTTTTTCCATCATCCTGGGGGTGGAATCGCCGGACGCGGGCAAGGTGATGAAGGAACGAAATGTGGTGTTTGGCTATCTGCCGCAGGAAAGCGCGCCGGCGTCCGACGAAACGGTGCTCGAACTGGCCACGGCCATCTCGCCGGAATTTTCCAGGCTGCGGAGAATAATTCTCGCGTGGGATTCGGACCATCACGTTGAGGCGCAACATGCGGAAGAAATTCACGACGACGCGCACAATCGTTTTCACGAGCTGGGCGGTTATCAATTGGATGCCAAGGCGAAGCAGATTCTCGTCGGCCTCGGTTTTCGCGAAAGAGATTTCAATCGGAGGGCGCGGGAGCTTTCCGGGGGCTGGGTGATGCGGGCGCATCTGGCCCGGTTGCTGGTGCAGGAGCCGGATTTGTTGTTGCTCGACGAGCCGACCAACCACCTGGACCTGGAGGCGTTGCTGTGGTTTCAGGAGTATCTGAAGGGTTATCCCGGCGCGATCATGGTGATCTCGCACGACCGCGAATTTCTGAATCATATCGTCAGCGGCGTGGTGGAAATCCGGCAGGGGAAGCTGATGCGGTATCGGGGCAATTACGATGAATTTCTCATTCAACGCGCCGCGTCCGAGGAACAGCTTCTGGCGGCTTACAAAAATCAACAGCGTGACATCGCGCGGTTGCAGGAGTTCGCCGACCGATTTCGGGCCAAGGCGAGCAAGGCGTCGCAGGCGCAAAGCAAGCTGAAGCAGATCGAGCGGATGGAAAAAATTGAAGCGCCGACGAATGACGAGAGCAAAATCGGTTTCCGGTTTCCGCAACCGCCGCGGAGCGGCCACAAAGTCATGACGCTGGAAAACATTCAGCAGGCGTACGGCGACAATGTGGTTTATCGCGGCATGGAATTCAAGGCGGAGCGCGGCCAGCGAATAGTTCTGGTCGGCCCGAACGGCGCGGGCAAATCCACGTTGCTGAAAATCCTGGCAGGCGTTTTGATACCGCAAGGCGGCACGAGGACGCCGGGGCACAACGTGAAGGCGGGTTATTATTCGCAATATCGGGTGGAGATGCTGAATCTCCAGCGCACGGTGTTTGAGGAGGCCATGGACACGCCGTCGCGCGTGACGGAACAATTCGTCCGGACGCTGCTCGGGAGTTTTTTATTTCGCGGCGACGATGTTTTCAAACGCGTCGGCGTGTTGAGCGGCGGGGAAAAGAGCCGGCTGGCGCTGGTAAAATTACTGCTGGCCCCGCCGAATCTTTTGCTGATGGACGAGCCGACGACGCATTTGGACATGGCGAGCATTGATGCGCTGGTGTATGCGCTCGGGCAATTTGAAGGCACGATGGTATTCATCAGCCACGACGTTTATTTCATCCGCGCGCTGGCGAACCACGTCGTGCATGTGAATGCGGGCCGGCTGACGCATTATCCGGGCGGCTACCAATATTATCTGGACAAAACGAGGGCGTTGTCGGAACGCGCGGCATTGACGTCGGGCGGAACGAATGGGGCGGCTTCACCGCAAAAATCCGCGCCGGCGAACCGATCGTCAAATGATCGGAAAGAACAAAAGCGAATCGAAGCGCAGCAACGCCAGGCGCGTTCCAACGAACGCAAGGCGCAACAACAATTGGTGGGCGGATTGGAAAAGGAGATCGAGCGAGTGGAAGCGCAATTGGCGGAATTGACGACTGAACTGGAAAATCCGGCGACTTATGAGAAGCCGGGACGCGCGGCGCACTTGAACTGGGAGATTGTTCATTTGCAGGAACGATTGGCGGAATTGAATCCGCAATGGGAAGCCGCCGCCGGAAAGCTATCGGCGATGGCATGAGTCATGCCGCGTCGCCGGATTTATTCATCAACTGGGATTTGAACCCGGCCAACTGTTCGTCGTAGTAGTCAACGGCATTGGTGGTGGTGGTGATGGTGGAATCAAAATTGACGAGGGTCACGAGGGTGCTGTAAGTGGCCATGTCATGCACGGGCAGCACGGCGCGGATGCCGCCGGCCGGCCCCAACCGCGAATAGCAATCGTTTTCATGGATTTGTTTCACGATGACGACGCGATAGCCGAGTTTGCCCAGAAACATCTGGTAGGAATTGGTGGTGATGAGGGCCGCGTTCATGGCGGCGCTTTCCCTGCCAAGATGGTCAAGCAGGGCTTTCAATGTTTTGAATTCGCCGCGCAACAGGATGCGCTCGAATCGCTGCGCTTCGGTTTCAATCACCGGAGGCAAGGCGGCAACAGCGGCGGCGGGTTTTTTGATCATAAATGTATTGGTCGCGAACGGAGACGTGGTGTGACTGAACGACGACAGGGCATTGTCGTCCATCGCGCCGGAGAAGTCCACAATTCATTTCCGCCAGGTTCGCTTTCTTCCGGTCTCCCCTGCCCGCTCGCGCCGATCACCCCGGTTCATGAAGTGATCAATCGCCGCTTCCCACTCTGTTCGTCACTTGCGCGGCATCACCGTGCCCTGCAAGCTTTTCATCACACGTCAACAGTCGTATCAATTAAAACTGTGGCCGAAGAGGAAGATGCGCGCTTCGCGCGGCGGTCGTTGGGGCCTGGAGACCCAGGGCGCACTCGCAGACTCGCTTGCCCTGGGCTACTATCTGTCACCCCTACGGGGTTCACTGCCGAACGACTACAGTATTTCCGGAACTGTGACAGGGCATCCGCCCAAGGACCATCGTCCGCTATGGCCCGACCATGGCGCGGTAGAAACGTCCCTTGTTGGTTGCGTTGGGGTCAACGACGATGAATGAATTAGTCGCCGGATTGTTGGTGACGTAGAGCGCAGTCCAGGCGGCGGAACTCAAATTAGTCGAGATTTGGATGGTGTA
>DATJSQ010000078.1:0-15476 GCA_035503995.1 Verrucomicrobiia bacterium
GCAATTGCGCATGAACGTAATACCGTTGACGGTGACACTTCCCCCGCTGGTGATGTTGAGGCCCCGCCCGGTGCCCCCACCATCAATCGTATTAGTCACGTTGAAAGTGCCGCCACTGGGGTTGACGGTGTTGACCAGAATCTGGAGGGGATAAGTGGTGGCGCTGTTGTAATTGAAGTTGCCCAGGAAATAGCCGCCAGCCTGGGTTGGGTCGTTCTCCAGGTAAATGATGCTGCCGGACGGATTGGAGCCGGCGGCTGCTTCCGTCAGATCACTCTGCAGATCCTGCGCCGTGGCGGCATAGTAGGGCGTTTGCGCCGAAATAGTCACGGCAAAGCCCGCCGCGAACAGCGCGGTGGCCAGCAGTTTGGGAGTGGTCATTTTCATGTTGGTACCACGCGAGTTTCTAATTTGTGATTTCATAAATTCTAACGTTCCTTTCCTTAAATGCTGAATTTGGCCGCCCTGGCAGGCCGCTTCGGGCGCCTGCCAGGGCGCGTCACAGTACGGGAGTCACTGCCACGTGTCATTGGTGTCATTCGTTGTTTCCAACTTAACCTTCCGTTGCCGGTCTATAATTAAGACTGATAGTCGAAAAAAGTCTATACGCACACTTGCGCATTCGGCGGAATCCTGTTACAAAGACGGTGGACAAGGAATCCTATGGACCCCGATCAGAGGCCAACAGCGGCGGCATCCCGGCGCCTCTCGCATCGTGCTTTCGATGCGTGCGCCAACGCTTTAGCCGGGCTTTACGCGCCGGTTGAGCCAAGTGAATTTCCGCGGCATCTGCTGGCGATTTTATTCAAATTAATTCCCGTGGAGCAGATCCGTTATGACGAATTCAACCAATCCGCGCCACGATGTGTCGCCCTATCGTTTCCTGAGCCGCCTGACCTTCAGCGCGGCTGTCCGCAATTGACCCATCGGTTGCGCACCCATCCTCTCTTCCCAACACCGCCCGTGGAAACGGAAACAGGCAGAATCGCGCACGCAATCCCCGTCCGGCAATCCACGGATTCCTTCGGCCATCAGGAATATTTCCAACGGGAAGGCTCCATGCGGGTGATGCTGTTTTTCCTCCGCGAAACGCCTGGCGCATCCATCAGCTTGGCGTTGTATCGAAACGGTCACGATTTTTCCGAGGGCGATCGAAGGGTGATGGCATTTCTGTTGCCCCACATCAGCCAGGCCTGGAGGCATGCGAGCCTTGCATGGGAACTGGCGGCAAAGATCAAGCAGGTTGGGGAAGGATTGGGCAATTTGCGGCGCGCGGTGGTGCTGACGGATCCCGATGGCAAGATTGGCTGGCAAAGTCCGCTGGCGGCGGCGTGGCTGAACGAATTCTTTCCAGGGCACGCTGTGGTGCAGGAGCTTCCTCCGCCGCTCAAAGCCAGACTCGACAAAGTGGAAACGACGGCTCACGGCGGCGTCCCGAATTTTTTCGAGCTACAGATGCCAACGGGGGCAGGCAGCCATCTGCTGGTCTATTCTGGCAAGACCGAGGATGGCGGATTTCTGATATTGCTCATACGGGAGCGCGCATGGATTGACGCGGTCCTGGCGCGCAATTTTGCACTGACTCAGCGCGAGGCGGAAATGTTGTTCTGGCTTTCGGAAGCGAAGACGAACCTGGAAATTGCCGGCATCACCGGCATCAATGTGCGGACGATCCACAAGCACATGGAACATCTCTTTGCGAAGTTGATGGTGGAAAACCGGCAGCAGGCGCAGCGGGTGGGGTGGGAATTGCGCAGGATGTAAACTGGTCGGCGTCCTTTCACAAAACTCGCGGATTTTCGGCGCAAACGCCATCACCAACCCAGGCATTGACCGCGGTCATCAGTTCTGATAATTTCCGCCCCGTCAGTATGAACACTGCACTCAATCAGCACGTGCTCGTGTTAAACCGGCTCTGGCAGGCCGTGAATGTCTGCACCGCCCGGCGCGCTCTCACGCTGCTTTTTCAAGGCCAGGCCCAGGTCGTCGTCAGCGCCGACGACGGCTCCTTCCGCACTTTCAATTTCATCGAATGGCGCGATCTTTCCGCCGATGCGCCCCATGAGGAATCCGTTCATGCCATTTCTTTTCGCATTCGCGTGCCGCGCATCATTCTGCTGTTTATGTACGACCGGTTGCCGAAGAAGGAAGTGAAGTTCACACGCCATAACATTTTTGAGCGGGACAAGAACATGTGCCAATACTGCGGCCGGGTTTTCGACCGGAAAGATTTGAACCTGGACCACGTCATACCTCGCGACCGCGGCGGGCCGACAACGTGGGAAAACATCGTTTGCTCGTGCGTCGAGTGCAACACGCAAAAGGCCAATCGCACGCCGCAGGAGGCGGGACTGCATCTCATCCGCAAGCCCAAGCGCCCGAAATGGCGGCCGTTCGTGCAGGTCAATTTCACCCTGCACCGGCACGACAGCTGGAAGCATTTCGTTGACTTGGCCTACTGGAACGTGGAGTTGGGAGAAGATGTCTAACCAAAGGCCAGGGGCTGACCCGTCTTCGCTTTGCTTCGCCCCGGCAAGAGGTTGAAGGAGAAAGGCTGAAGGCGAGGGCATGAACGGCTGAAATCGGACGGTGGCCCGGTCGTGAAAATGGCCCTCAAATCAAAATTAATCCGCCATTCCTTTATCGGCCTGTCCGGCATGGCCGCGATTTTGTTTATCCCTGCCGGCTCGATGAGATTCTGGCAGGGCTGGGCCTATCTGGCCATCATGCTCATTCTGGGTTTGGGTTCGGGAATCTATTTATACAAACGCGATCCCCAATTGCTTGAGCGCAGGCTGCTGACCAGGGAAAAAGTCGGGGCACAGAAAATCATCAGGATGTTCATGGTCCTGGTCTTATTTTCGACTTTATTGTTATGCGGACTGGATTACCGGTTTGGCTGGTCGCGCCGATTTTTGAGGCCGGTGCCGGTGTGGCTCACAGTGGTTTCGCTGGCCGTCGCTTTTGTTGCTTACTTATTCTCGCTTTGGGTTATTAACGTCAACCGATTCGCCGCGAGCGTCATTCAAGTGGAGACCGGGCAGCCGGTGATTTCGACGGGGGTTTACCGCATGGTTCGCCACCCGTATTATGCCGGCTCGATGGTGATGTGGCTTTTTATCCCATTAGCGCTCGGCTCATATGTCGCGTTGCCGGTTGGGGCCCTCCTGATCCCGGTGTTTATCTTCCGCCTGCTCAACGAAGAAAAGATCCTGCGCGTGGAGCTGCCGGGGTACTCTGAATATTGCCGCGGCACGCGGTACAGGCTCATTCCGTACGTTTGGTGAGAGATTAGAACATTTTCAGAAAAACTCAGATGAACAGGTGAAGAGGGGTGTTTGCCGGCAAATCTGCCGGCATCCTTTTACGCAAGCCGAACTGACGGATTTATATCATTTGCGCAACGAAGCGAATGACGCTTCGATGTGCAAACGTTGGAGACGATGGGCATCGTCCGCTGCGGTTATTTCCGTTTTGCGGATTCGATGAGTTCCCAGAACTTGGGATTTTCCTGGAGGGCTTCGTCCTCGGGGGTTTTAAGGCCAGACCGAAACAGGAAATCCTTGAGGGTGTTTTTGCTGAGGATGCGATGCACCAGCACGCCGAGTTCGTGCCGCTCGAAATAGACGCGATAATCCCCGATCCGGAAACGGTGCAACGTGCGGCCCTCCTGGATGAGCTTGCCGAATTGGTCCAGTTCCGTGCCCACCACCTGCTGCGGCAGGCCGCGAAAATCGCCGAGGATTTGCAACTGCAATTCCTTGGGCATCCGCGCCAATTCGGCGGCGGCCGTTGGTGTAAAGATAATTTGGAATGTGCTCACGGATTTGGCGCGATAATCATAGCGAAATGCGATGGCGGCGCAAGAGATTAGGACGCCCCTTCGGCTCAAAGGGCGCCCCTGCCCTCTCCGCCAATAGAAATTGTGACTATTCGAGACTTCCTACGTTGTTTCCTACGATTAAAACTGTCTTAGAAAGCGCAGGTCATTTTCGTAAAAGAGGCGGATGTCATTGATGCCGTAACGCAGCATGGCGATGCGTTCGATGCCGAAGCCAAAGGCCCAGCCCGTCCAGATTTCAGGGTCGTAACCCACGGTTTCGAAGACTTGCGGATGGACCATGCCGCAACCGGCAATTTCCAGCCAGTCCTTGCCCATTTTCTTGACGAGCGAATTGCTGAAATCAATTTCGTAGCTCGGCTCGGTGTAGCTGAAATAGTGCGGACGAAAGCGGATTTTCACATCCTCACCCATCAGTTCCTTGAAGACAAAATCCACGGTGCCTTTCAGGTCGCCTACGGTGACATTTTTGTCCACGTAAAGCCCTTCAATCTGTTGGAAGGTGGGATTGTGCGTCGCGTCGGCGTTGTCCCGGCGATACACGCGGCCCGGCACGATGATGCGCACGGGCGGCGATTGCTTTTCCATCACGCGGATTTGGACCGATGACGTGTGCGTGCGAAGAAGCAACGGTTTATCCGCACGACCCTCGCCCGGTTTCGCCGCGGGGCCCGCCTCTCCCGCTCCCGCGGGCGAGGGAACAGCCAGATAAAAGGTGTCCTGGGTATCGCGCGCTGGATGGTCGGCGGGCGTGTTGAGGGCGTCGAAGCAGTGATACTCGTCCTCAATTTCCGGGCCGTCGGCAACCGCAAAGCCAATTTTGCGGAACGCGCGGACGATGTCATCGGTGACCTGGGCGAGCGGATGCAACTTGCCGAGAGGGCGGCGCCGACCTGGGAGCGTGAAATCAGTCGGTTCCTTGGGCAGCGCGGCTTTCATCTCCAATTCCTCGCGGCGGCTGACGAGCGCGGCTTCCAGCTCCGTTTTGGCGGCGTTGATGAGCTTGCCGGCGGCGGGCCGTTCCGCTTTGGACAAAGCGCCGAGTTGTTTCATCAACGCGGTGAATTTTCCATTAGGCCCAATCCAGGCGCCTTTGGATTGTTCGAGCGCGGCAAGGTCAGGCGCGTTCTTCAAATCGCCCAAGGCGTTTTTTTTCAGCGGTTCAATGTCGTCGAGAATGGTGGCCATCGGGGAAGCAGTTTACCGGGACACGAGCGCGATCGCAAATCCATCGTAGCCTTTGCCGCCAACCGTTTGCATGGCGGTGGCCGTGACCCGCGGTTCAGCCGCAAGGGCGTCCAGGAACCGCCGCACGCCCTGCACCCGCGGGTCTGCGTTGTCCGGCTCAATGACCGCGCCCTGCCGGATAATGTTGTCGGCGACAATGCACGTGCCAACGCGTGACAGCCGCAATGAGGAGGTGAAATACGCGGGGTAACTCTCCTTGTCGGCGTCAATGAAAACGAAATCAAAGGGCGGGTGTTTTTCGGCGATCAGTTTTTGCAAGGTTTCGAGGGCCGGCGCGACATGGAGGGTGACGACATCGGCCAGGCCGGCGCGGGAGATATTGCGGCGGGCCACAGCGGCATGTTTTGGGTCCAATTCAAGGGAGACCAACCGCCCGCCGGGCGGCAAAGCGCGGGCGAGCCAGATGGTGCTGTAGCCGCCGAGTGAACCAATTTCCAAAATGTTGCGCGCCTCACGCAACCTGGCGAGCAGGTGCAAAAACTTTCCCTCGTTCGGGGCAACGTTAATGGGGGGCAGCCCGGCGGCGGCGCTGGTCTCCAAGGCGTTATCCAAAGCCGGATCAGCTGGAATGAATAAACCGGCAAGGTAGGCGTCAACCGCTGTCCACCGTTCCGGGTTCATAATGCGGGAATGACCGATTACGGCTGCAGGCTTGAGATCAAATCCTGGTTCATTCTTACGAATGAATTCCCCTGCCCTTCGGCTTTGATCGCAAGATCGGTGGATTGTTTGGCGGCGGCGATGGCGCCCGCTTTGTCCCCTTGCTTCGCCAAAATCTCCGCTTTCAAGTGCAACATTTCGAAGGCGATGAACGGATTGTCCGCCAACCCCGCGTTGACCCAATTCAACGCATTGGTCAGGTCCAGGCCGTGGTCATAATAGAACGTCGCGGCCTGAAAATAAAAGGCGTCCGATTTCTTGCCCGGCGCTGCCATGGCCGCCTGGATTTGCGGGACCAGCTTGTCCACCACGTCCACGTGCAAATGAATCGGGACAACCGTCCTGTCCCAAACGAGGTTCAGGACTGCGGACTCGTCGCGGATGCGGTTCCACTCGATGGTGAATGTCTCAATGGGCGATAGCAAGGCGAAGGGCGTCACCTCAAACCGCACGAAGTCATCGGCCTGTTTGTAATTAAAGGCGCCCCATTGGTTGGCGTCCTTGTTGAGGATGATGGTCCAATCACTTTGTCCCGGAATGGTAAAAAGCGCGTAGGTGCCGGCGGGAATATCGTGGCCCTCGAGGGTTACCGGGGTGCTGAAGGTGATGGTGGTGGCTTGATTGGCGCCGGTGCGCCAGACCTGGCCATAGGGCACAATTCCCCCATAAACAACCCGGCCCTTCATCCCCGGACGCGAATACACCACGGTTATGTCGGTCAACCCCACCTGTTGTTTCAGGGTGCAGGGGGGGCTCGCGGCGGGAAAATCAATTTGCGGTGTCTGCGCCGGGATTTTGGCAGCCAAAAAAATGGCTGGCAGAGTCAACAAGAACGGACGGAAAGCCTTGGATTTCACAAGGCCAACAATTAATAGAAATCGAACAGGAAGCAAATAAAAAAATGGGGCACCTGGGCGGAACTCCGGGCAAATTGTCCTCAGCCCCCTGACCGCTTCCTCAGATGGAGCAGCCTAGCCCTTGAGCAAGGCGGCGCCGGGCTTGTTTTTCAGGGCGTTCCTGGCCACGTTCACCAATTCTGTGAAACCGGCGGAGTCCTGGGCCGCGATGTCGGCGAGGATCTTGCGGTCCAGGGAGCATTTGGCGGCCTTCAAGCCTTCCATGAACCGGCTGTACGTAAGGCCGGCGGCACGCACCGCCGCATTGATGCGAATCTGCCAGAGATACCGGAAGTTGCGTTTTTTGGTGCGGCGATCGCGATAGGCGTATTGGCGGCCGTGATCCACGGCGTCGGAAGCGTAACGATAAAGTTTTCCGCGTTTGAGGCGGAAACCCTTTGCCGCGCGAATCATGCGCGTGCGGCGTTTGCGGGAAGCTGGTGAATTGGTGACTCGCATAAAATTGGATGATCAAAATATCCGGGGTCAGTGGCTGAAAGGGAGATTTTGTGTGATGCGATAGGCATCGGTGGGGTCCACGACGGCGGCCTTGCCGAGGCGGCGCAGGCGTTTGGCGTTTTTGGAGTGGGCCAGGTGGCGGCGACCGGCGGGGAAGCGCACGGCTTTGCCGCTGGCGGTAATTTTGAACCGTTTGGCCACGGATTTCCTGGTTTTGATGCCTTTAGGACGTCGCATAAATTTTAATCAATCGCAAAAGAGCGCGAAATCTACCCTGCCGAACGCCCGGAGGCAAGAACGATTTTCATTAAAAAGCAATGCGACAATAATAATGTTCATCCCGGGATAAACGGATTTCCCTGCCAAAAGTTTAATCCCGGCATTTGTGGCCGTGCTGGCCTGATTTGAATCTTGTGGGGAATCGCACTAAAAACAAAAGGCATCCCTCCAGTCTGTCTCAAATAGATTCGCAAAAACATTATCCTGTTTCTACGATGAAACGATGAATTCAGTCACAAGCCGTCCCGTCATCATCGGAACGGATTCGGCAACGTTAAGCGGCGACTTGATTATTCCTCCGGGAGCGGGTTCTATTGTCGTCTTTGCCCATGGCAGCGGAAGCAGCCGCCACAGTCCGCGCAATCGCGCGGTGGCAAAGACGTTTGAGGACGCCGGATTGGCGACTCTTTTATTTGATCTGCTGACTGAAAGAGAGGAGGCCGAAGAAACATTCACCCGCCATCATCGTTTTAACATTCCCTTCCTGTCCAAACGATTGGTTCAAACACTCCGTTGGATGGAGAGCGACACATCCATTCCGCAAAATGCCATCGGTTTGATTGGCTCAAGCACCGGCGCGGCCGCCGCCCTTGAGGCCGCGGCGGAAGATGCCAGGGTTCACGCCGTTGTTTCGCGTGGCGGCCGGCCTGACCTTTCGCGAAAAAACCGCCTGGTCCAGTGTCCTGTCTTGCTGATTGTCGGCGGCGAGGACACCGAAGTGTTGCATTTGAATGAGGCGGCAGCGAACCAGATCTCGCATTGCCAATTGATGATCGTTCCCGGCGCAACGCATCTGTTTTCAGAACCTGGAACTTTGGAACAAGCGGCGCAACTGGCCCGCGACTGGTTCCTGCAACACCTTGGGTAGTACGAAGGCATTCGCGGCCGGGATTTACAACAGTCATTGCCGCACGATATCTGTGGCGCGCGGCGGTTCGGAACAAATCGCGGATCAATAAGGCAGAAACTGCAGACGGAAATGCGAAGTATTACCCGCGACAAATGACGGTTTTATCTCAGCCGCCAGACGATGCGCGCCCGGTCCAAATCGTAAGGGGACATCTGCATCTTCACGCGATCGCCAACGGTGAGGCGGACAAAACGCTTGCGCATTTTTCCAGAAATGGTGGCAAGCACAAGGTGTTTGTTGTCCAACTCGACGCGGAACATCGTGCCGGGAAGAACTACCCTCACACTGCCTTCGATTTCGATGGCTTCTTCTTTCATTAAAATAAAGGGCGGAG
Organism: Verrucomicrobiia bacterium; assembly: GCA_035503995.1. GTDB lineage: Bacteria > Verrucomicrobiota > Verrucomicrobiia > Limisphaerales > UBA11358 > UBA11358. Next base: position 8,628 of record DATJSQ010000078.1, read on the forward strand.
TCCGGTTCACCCGAACCCCGCCACGAGTTTTTTGGGGCGCTTAGTAACGATTGCGGCGCTGCGCGCCATAACCTCCGCCTCCGCCGCTAAACGCGCGGCGTCTTCCACCGCCGCCGGAACCTTCTTCGCGGGGCCTGGCGACGTTGACGGTGATGGCCCGTCCGTCCAATTGCGTTCCGTTCAGGCTGTCAATCGCCTTTTGGGCCTCCTCATCGGTGCTCATGGTCACAAAACCAAATCCGCGCGAGCGGTTGGTGGTGCGATCCATCATTAGGTTCGTTTCGGTGACCGTACCGTGCGCCGCAAAGGCGTCGTTCAGGTCGTTTTCGGTGACATTGAAGGAAAGATTTCCAACAAATAGTTTATTGTTCATGTGATGTTTATTGTCCGCATTAACTTGGCTTTTTCAGACTGTCCCCGGACATCGGTTTAAAATCATCACTGAACAATGTTCATTTCAGATTCCCATGCCATGAAAGAGATGAGCTATATAAGACTCCTTCAGCATCGCCGGTTTCGAGAAAAGATGCAACTGTTATCTGCGATTATTTTTGCCGGCGTTGGAAATATGACTTGAATGAATGAGCAGGCCGGGCTAAAATCCGTCCAATCCGTAAGACCCTGAGTTTCGGGCGTTCGTCTAAAGTTCTCTGCGTCTTTACAAATAGAAAGTGAAAAGTTGTTTTATGTCCATGTTTCTTTTTTGGTGCGCCGTCGGAATTGTAGCCGGAACTGCTTTCGGCTCTTTGTTCGAGTGGACACTGCACCGCTATCTGATGCACCGCTCATTTTTGGTGAAATTCTTCCGCTATCCGTTCGAACGGCACACTCTCGTTCATCACCATATCTTCAAGGCCGACCATACCTATCATCTCATCCACGAGCCTGACAAAAAAACCATCCCGATGGCGTGGTGGAACGGACCGGTGCTGGTGGCCATCGGCTTGCTGCCGTTTTTGATTTCAGCGTGCATTTTTGAAAAGTGGGGACTTTTGTGCGGTGCGGCGGCGGCCTGCTCATTGTATTTTACCGCGTACGAATATATGCACTGGTGCATGCACCTGCCGAAAAAACGGCACGTCGAGCGATCGGGAATTTTCTTCCGGCTCAACGGCCATCACCTGCTGCATCATCGCTACATGGGCAAAAATTTCAACGTCGTCCTGCCCCTGGCCGACCTGTGCCTCGGAACATTGTTGCTGCGTTCGAAGGTTGCCTTCGCGCAGGCGAAAGGTCCGTCGGTGCCAAACGTTCAGCCCAAAATAAAAAACGGCAATTTCGGCGCGATTTTCCGGAGATTGGCCAAATAATTCAGCCCGTTGCGGTTTCAATACAGGCACGCCGCCGCGCATGTCCCACACCCCTTGCGGTTTGCCTTGCCTCGGGTCAATGGGAGTTCCCCGTCATTATGGTTTCTCATTGGTAATTCCCCAGTCCGCCGGTCATTGGTCATGGAAACCGTATTTCCATTAGACCGCTTCAACCTCGCGGACAAAAAATCGGTGCGGGCAATCCATTGCGGATTTCGCCCGTCTGCGGCATTTTCTTCGTTCTGAAATATGACCGGTAATGACGACAAACGATCCATTGACGAACGCTATTCCACTGGAGAACTCGTTCGCCGCCTGCTCGCGCTGGCCTGGCGTTTCCGCTCGGACTGCTTGTGGTCGCTGGCCTTGAGCCTGTCGTTGCTGCTCCTGGGCATCGCCGGCCTTCAAATGCTGGGCGGGGTGATTGACGTCATCCGCCATGCGCTCAATCCATCCGTGCCTCCACCGGTGTATCCATTCGGCTGGCGCCCGCCGGCAAGATGGTCGGCGTTGCAGATTGTCACGGCTTTGGCGCTGGCGATTGTGGCGCAGGCTGTCCTGCGCGCGGTCCTCACTTACGCTTACAATATGATTACGGCGCGGTTGACCCAGGGAGAAATCGTGCCCGAACTCCGCGCACAGGTTTACGCCAAATTGCAGCGCCTGAGCTTCAGCTTTTTCGACACCCATGGTTCCAACTCCATTTTCAACCGGGTGACCGGGGACGTGCAAAACACCCGGTTGTTCGTGGACGGCGTGCTGTTGCAAGGTTTGACGATGTTTCTGACGCTCGGAGCTTACGCGGTGTTCATGTGGCGTATCAATCCCGCGCTGACACTGGCATGCCTTTGGGTTTCCGTCCCGTTGTGGTGGCTGGCGCATTTTTATTCGGCGCGCCTGCGTCCGGGCTACCTGCGAAACCGGGAATTGACGGACCAGATGGTCTTGCTGTTCAGTGAAAGCGTGCGCGGCATGCAAACGGTCAAGGGGTTCGCCGGCGAACCTTTCCAGGTGCGGCGTTTCGAGGAGTCGAACGACCGGGTTTCGCGGCAGCAACGAAAAATCTTTTGGGACCTGTCCATCTTTACACCGGGCACACAAATACTGTCGCAGATGAGCCTGGTCATTTTGTTCGCCTATGGCGGCTGGCTGTACACGCAGGGAAAAATTCCGTTGGGGGGCGGACTTGTCGTGTTCGCGGGACTCCTCCAGCAATTCACGGGACAGGTGGCGAGCCTCTCGACCATCGCCAATTCCATCGAGCAAAGCCTCGCTGCCGCGCGACGGGTGTTCGAGGTGATGGACACGCCGGTGGACGTTCAAAACAAGCCCGGCGCCATCAAGCCGAACGGCCTCACCGGGAGCATCGTGTTTGAAAACGTCACGTTCGGTTATCACACCGACAAGCCGGCGTTGCGGGAAGTTTCGTTCGAGGCCAGGCCGGGACAGGTCATCGGAATTTTCGGAATGACCGGCGCGGGTAAAACCTCGCTGCTTGGTTTGATCCCGCGGTTTTACGATCCGTCCGCGGGCCGGGTTGTCGCGGACGGAAGAGATTTGCGCGATTTGGACATGGACGCCTACCGGCGACAAATCGGCATCGTCTATCAGGATAGTTTTTTGTTCTCGAACACCGTCGCGGCAAATATCGCCTTCGGTCATCCGCGCGCGACCCTGCAAGAAATTGAGCGGGCGGCGCGGATCTCGTCGGCGCACGATTTCATTATGGCGCTGCCGAGGGGCTATGACACGGTGCTGGGAGAGGCGGGCGTGGATCTATCGGGCGGCCAGCGGCAGCGGCTGGCGTTGGCCCGGGCTTTGTTGCTGCAACCGCCCATTCTTGTATTGGACGACCCGACCGCCTCGGTGGACGCGCGCACTGAAAATGAAATCGTGTCGGCGTTGCGCGAGGCAATGACCGGGCGAACGACATTCGTGGTATCAGGCCGTTTGAATCTGTTGCGGCGGGCGGATTTGATTCTCGTGCTGGAGGCCGGACGACTGACGCAATCGGGAACCCATGCCGAGTTGGCGCATCGGCCGGGTCCGTATCGAGAGACGGCGTTGCTGCAAATCATGGAAATCGCGGAAATGGAAACATCGAACGGCACCCCAGGCCCCGGCACGGCAAGCCTCCGACACTGAACAATGAATTAACGGTGACCCGGAAATGACGAAGCCAAAAGACATCCAGCCGCAGCCCAAAGGAAACCCCATGGACGACCTTTCGGCGCGGCAGGCAATTACGTTCTATGATCCGATGGAAGAACGCGAGGCCGACCAAGCGCCGCTGCAGATGACCCTCATCCGCCGGATTTTTCATTATACCAATCCCTATGCGGTGAAACGGAACCGGCTGTTCGTTTTGACAATTACGCGCGGCCTGCAATTGCCGGCACTGGCATGGCTGATTGGCCGCACGATCAACGGCCCGATTGCCCATCGCGATCTGTCCGGCATTTATGGATGGGCGGGGGCCTATCTGGCGTTGGCCGTTTTTACCGTGGTGACGTTTCATTTTCGGCAACGGTTCGCCCTCGAACTCGGCGAAGCCGTGGCGCATGATATGCGCTCGGATTTGTTCCGCAAGTTGATGACGATGCCCATGTCGTTTTTCAACCAAACCAAGTTCGGCCGCATCATCAGCCGGCTGACGTCGGACATTGACAGTGTCCGCGCGGGAGCACAGGACGTCGCGTTCGTATTGGTCGTCCAGGTCCTGCAGATGGCGGTTTCGGCGGCGCTGATGGCATGGTATGACTGGAAGCTGTTTTTGTTGATGGCGGCAATGGCACCGATGATCTGGGTCGTAAACCAGAATTACCGGCGGGAAATGAGCCGCCGGTTGCGCAAGGTCCAGGAGTCCTGGAGCCGTGTTTCCTCGACGCTCGCCGAATCAGTCAGCGGCATCCGCGAAACCCAGGCGTTTGTGCGGCATGAAATCAACGCGGGCTTTTTCCGAAAACTGATAGACATTCACGGTGAAAACAACGTGGGGGTGGCCCAAGCGTCGGCGGTGTTCGTGCCGTTGCTGCAACTGAAGAGCCAATTTTTCCTGGGGGCGATGGCGCTGCTCGGGGCGTTTGGGACGTTGCGCTGGCATGGCTGGTTGCACATGGAAGTCGGCGATCTTGTGATGTTCTTTTTTCTGGCAAATCTCTTTTTTGAGCCGGTGCAGGTGATCGGTAATCAATTGAACCAGGCGTTTATGGCCATGGCCGGCGCGGAACGGCTGTTTCGGATGTTGGACCAAAAACCGGATTGGAGCGACGCGCCCGGGGTGAAGCCTCTGCCGGCAATCCTGGGCCGCGTGGAATTTCAATCGGTCTATTTCGAATACAAACCGGGACGCCCGGTGCTGACAGATGTTTCTTTTATCGCCGAGCACGGCCAGACGGTGGCATTGGTGGGGCACACCGGCAGCGGCAAGACCAGCCTGGTGGGATTGCTGCAAAAGTTCCACCTGCCCACCGGCGGCCGGGTTTTGGTGGACGGCACGGACCTAAATGCGATCGCGAGCGATTCACTCCGCGCCCAAATGGGAAGTGTCCAGCAGAACAATTTTCTGTTTTCCGGCACTGTGCTGGACAACATCCGGTTCGCCCGCCCGGAGGCGACGGAAGCTGAAGTGCGGAGGCTGCTCCGGTCGCTGGATTGCGCGGACATGCTGGACGACCTGCCGCAGGGTTTGCAAACGCAAGTGGCCGAGCGCGGAACAGCGCTGTCGTTCGGCCAGCGGCAACTGGTGTGTTTTGCGCGGGCGATGCTGGCCGACCCGCGGATTGTGGTGTTGGACGAAGCGACGAGCGCGATTGACAGCGTCACCGAAACACGTTTGCAACGGGCGTTGGAAATTCTTTTGCGCGGGCGGACGGCATTCGTCGTCGCGCACCGGTTGAGCACCATCCGGGCGGCCGATTTGGTGCTGGTGCTGGATCAAGGACGGATCGTGGAACGAGGGACGCACGAAAGTTTGTTGCGGCAGGAAGGCGTGTATGCGCGGCTGCACCGGGAATTTGCCAACCTTCAGACAGCGTGACACGGTGATCATCCATCTACTCGGCGATTTGGCGCACGCCTTTTCCCATGCCGGGCATTTGAAAAACTTCCAATTCGTGATCGCTTAATTTTTCAAGAGGCGGGGGGCGCGGCTCTGGAACCATGCATTAATTTTGTGATGACAGAATTGGCTGTTCTTTGACTAATTGTCTTCAGCTTTCATTTTGCCGGGTTTAGTCGGATAAAAGACGCACACTACCTGAGTGCCCCGGTTCGGGGTGCTTTTCAAGTCCAGAGTGGCTCCAATCATTTTGGCGCGATAATGCATGATTCGAATTCCCATTCCCGGATTATTCCCATTGACCGACATGAATCCGATGCCGTTGTCCTCGACTTTCAATGTATAATGATCATCCGTGCGTTTCAAAGAAACTGTGATTTGCGACGCCTTGCCGTGTTTCTCCGCGTTCAATACCGCTTCCTGGGCGATATAATAGAGATGCGCGGCTATGGCGTTTTCCAAAGCAGGACCTGGTTCGTCGAAAATCAGGTCGCATTTGATTTTAAATAGATTGCAGGCATTGGCGACCACGTCTTCGAGGGCCAGGATCAATCCCCCGCTTTCCTTCAAGCGCACGGGAAATAAGCCCCGAGCGACGCCCCGGGTCTCCAAAATGGCATCGTTGATCAGGCGTCCAATGCGGTCGGCTTCCGAAGCTTCTGCAAGATTCTTTTCCTGGAGTTGATCGGCGAGAATGTCAATCCGATACGCGATGCCAGCCAATTGCTGACAAACGCCGTCATGGAGATCATGGCCGATGCGTTGTTGTTCGCGGTTGCTCGTTTCCAGGATTTCCTTTTCCAGCCGTTTGCGTTCCGTGATGTCGCGCGCGATGCCTTCGATTTCCTTGGATTTGCCGCCCTGTCTGACCGTGCGCGTGCCGATTTCCAGCCGAATCCGCTGGCCCGATCTGTTGATGAAATCCCATTCCGCGGTGGGGGAGTCGTTTTCATCAATAACACGGGCAAACCATTGCCGGACGGCGGGACGTTGTTCTTCGGCAATGAATTTTACCAGCTCTTTTCCGACGATTTGTTCACGCGAACATTCAAGCAATTGTTCCCCTGTTTTGTTAATCGAGGTAAGACTTCCGCCAAGATCACAAGTGAAAACAATGTCGTTGGCGTTCTCAAAAAGGTTCTCATAACGTTCTTTCAACGCCGCTTCCGTCTGCAGTTTTTGGCGGATGATTTGCGTTTGTTTTCGGACCCGCCGCCGCAATATGGCCACCCACGCAAATGCGGCCAGCATGACCAGGATCAGGGCGCCAACGATCCAGAGCAGCCTTTGCAGGTCCCACCACGGTGGTCTTTGAAGAACCGAAATGTCCCCCGCCGAACGCATCAGAATTCGGAAGGACTTCGCCCGCCACGCCCCTCCCGCTGCCCATGAGTTGCCGGTCTCGATCAGACATACGCCCGTCACTGCCACTTTCGTCCGGTTTTGCAGATACATAAAATCCGTGCCCGCTATATCCTT
>DATJSQ010000079.1:0-17288 GCA_035503995.1 Verrucomicrobiia bacterium
TGTATTGATGACGCAGGCGTCACCGGAAGCAACAAATCGCTTTATGTCTGCGGCGATCTGCTGGAAATCAGTGTAGCCAAACGGAACGTATTTGCCCGCGGAAACGACCTTGCCGGAATCATCCTTGCGGAAGCCACCGCCAATGCCTTCGGGCGGAATGCCATGCAAGAGCAGATATTTGTAAAGGATCAAATTCGTGGTTTGCGGGTAAACGTAATCGGTGCCGATCAGGTAGAATTTTTTCTTGCCTTGGGCGAGCAGGTAATCCACGGCTGGTATCGCCTGCTGATTGACCGTTTCAGACATGTAGAAGAAGTTCTTGGACAGTTCTTGACCCTCATATTGGACGGGATAGAAAAGTAATCCGTTCTCCTTTTCAAAAACCGGCTGCACGGATTTGCGGCTCACCGAGGTCCAGCAGCCAAAGGTCACAGCCACCTTGTCTTCTACCAGGAGTTCCTTGGCTTTTTCGGCAAACAATGACCAATTGGACGCGCCGTCCACCACCACTGGTTCAATGGTGTAAGTTTTGTCGCCGACTTTGATTCCACCAGCGTTGTTAATTTCATCAAAGGCAAACAACAAAGCATCGCGCAAGGACGTTTCACTGATTGCCATCGTTCCGCTTAATGAGTGGAGCACTCCTACCTTGACAGTATTTTTAGCCTTGAATTCCGCTCCCGCTACGTGCTTCCGACAGAGTTTCAGCAGGTTCGATTCAGTCAGGTTGAGTGGACGGCTCCGGGAATACACCAATCCCCATGTCCGCTCGAAAACCCTGCGCCCATATGGCAGGGCAACCACCGAATGATTTTCCAATTCCATTGCGATGCTCCAGCGCGGCAAGAAACTCATCGCGAGCGTGCTCTTCACCAATTCCTTAATAGCTCCCATATCTTCAATTTCCCCAAGGATGTTCAAGTTGATTTTTTGCCTTAACATAAAATTCTCCACTTGTTTCCGTCGTTGACTGGAATCCTTAATCAAGAAGCAGGGATATTTGCCGAATTCATCTCGGAGCGCGCCATTCTTAGCCGCGAGAGGATGCCCGGATTTAACTATCAGGTGAAACCGATCGGTTATTATTGGAAAAAAATCCACAGTATCATTGACCGTTGGTTTTTCGGTCAAGATGACATCGACATGATTCTTTTCCAGCAGGTGAAACGATTCATCGGAATCAAACGATTCGACTTGCAGCAAGATGTTGGGAAACTCCTTGTGAAATTTCAACAAGACCGGCGCGAGAAAATTAGAAAGGAAAATTGCATCTGCCGCCACTCGCAATCGCCGGGTCCCCCATTTGTTCAAATTGGTTAGCGTCCAGCGAGCTTGATCCAGTTCATTGAGGGCGCGGAGGGCATGGTATAATAACGCTTCTCCGGCCTCGGTCAGGACAATTTTTTTGCCCATCTTGGTAAAAAGCCGACACCCAATTTCCTCTTCCAGCGCATGTATCGCATGGCAAATGGCCGAGGGAGTCAGATAAAGTTGCCTCGCCGTCTCTGTGTGGCTCTCGGTTTTGGCGAGCACCGTGAAGGCTTTCAACTGTCTGCTATCAAGGGTTTCTTTCATTGATGAATTTCATTCAAAGATGTTTCAAATTTTTTTCAATTAATACGCCGGTGCATATACGCGCCTTAGGTATCTGAACTGCTTAGACGCAAAGCACATGGCAAAAAGCTGAAGGCTGCGGCTACCGCGAACTACCATAAAGCATTTGCGACGCCAAAGAAGCTTTTTGCCCGAATAAACATGAGAAAAACAAAAAGAAGAAGTGACTACCACTGACATGAAACTTCAAAAGCGAAAAAATAAACTGCGAGCTAAAAAACGACTGGCTGCCACCGGCATCTGTCTGGGCGTAATTGCTGGCACGGGCTATGCGCATGCCCAATCGGACACCAACGGTGTCGCAATCGCCCAATTAGAGCAACAAAACCAAGCGTTGCAACAACAGTTGAACACATTGGAAGACATGGCCAAAAAGGCGGGGATCATGCCCAGCGGCGGCAACGCCGATCCGCCTGTCTCCGCCTTGAGCAACATCAGCATCAGCGGCTTCGTGCAGGCGTCGTATTTTTATAATACAGAGCATCCTGCCGGTGGTGAGAACGCAGGCTATTTGTGGAATACCGTCAACAACAGCTTCAGCATCAACAAGGTTAAAATCACTATTGCCAGCCCACCTGCCGAACGTAGCGGTGACAAATGGGATGCTGGTTTTCGGGTTTCATTAATGGCTGGCCAGGACGCGCCGATTCTCGATACTGACAGTGGAGTTGCCGGGTTAGATTACTTGCGTGAGGCTTATGTGGATTTGAACGTGCCCATAGGCGAAGGATTGAACATCAAAGCAGGCGAAATGATTTCGTTGTTAAACTACGAATCCGGCGATGGCGGGGCGGCCAACGAGAACTTTTCGCAGGGGTATCAATGGTATTACACCGGGGACGGTCCAGAAGCAGGTGTGCAACTCGACTATCAGTTTACCGATTGGCTCGACGTCAAATTCCGCGTTGAAAATGGGCTTTACGGAGGCGCGATTGCAACCGAGAACCGCAAGGGAGTGATGGCAAGCATTGGCTTGACGCCTTGTAAGGACTTCTGGATTGATTTGAACGGATTCGCGGGTGAGGGAATTTATACCGAGCAAGCCAATGGCGGCGAAGTTTTGGCCGGATATCAAGTTACTCCGCAGCTTGGAACCGGATTTGAGGGAGATTATTTTTATCTGTCCGAGGATGGCGGGCCGGCCGGAAACTTGTGGTCCGTAGGCGGATGGATTTGGTATAATTTCACTTCTCAGGTTGGTCTCGCGTTCCGTGCTGATTATGTCAACGCCCCGAACGGTGTGGGTATCAATGAGAGCAATCCCCTTGCCGCACCCCCGATCGGCGGGGGTATAGTCTCGTCCGATTACGCCGGCAGTATCGGCAGCCTGACGCTGACGCTGAATTATATGCCGATGCCCAATATCAAAATCCAGCCGGAGATACGTTACAACTACACGACGTATTCCGGCGGTTTTGCGGGCAAGGACAACCAGTTCATCATTGGCTGCGGCGCATCGTATTTGTTTTAAACCAAACCCATTCACTTAAAACTCATTAACCAAACCAAAACTGACTAGCTCCAAGTATGAAAAAATATATCTCGAAATTAATGGCATTTGCCTGCGTTCTATCCCTGACTGGACCAGCAATGGCCCAAGACACTATCAAAGTTGGGGTGTTGCATTCATTAAGCGGCACGATGGCCATTAGCGAAACCTCGTTGCGCGACATGTTGTTGTTTGCCTTCGATCAAATTAACGCCGCCGGCGGCATCAACGTTGGCGGTAAATCGTATCAAATTCAGCCCGTTGTGGTGGATGGCGCCTCCAACTGGCCGCTCTTTGCCGAAAAAGCCAAGGAACTGCTGGAAGAGGACAAAGTTGCCGTCGTTTTTGGGTGCTGGACTTCAGTGAGTCGCAAATCCGTCCTGCCGGTCTTTGAAAAGGACAACGGCCTGCTGTTCTACCCCGTGCAATTTGAGGGTGAAGAACAATCCGAAAACGTGGTCTATACGGCGGAAGCCGTAAACCAGCAGGCCACACCAGCGGTAGATTATTTGCTTGACCAGGGCGTAAAGAAGTTCTACCTGCTAGGGACGGACTATGTTTATCCGCGGACTACCAATTTGATTCTCTACAAATATCTGTTGCTGCACGGCGTCCCGCCCGAAGATATCGGCGGCGGTTTCACCAAGGATGACTCCGGCAACGTGATTTCCGCCGGCAAATATGTGCCGTTTGGCTATACCGACTTCCAACAGATCGTCGCGGACATCAAACAATTCGCCGCGTCCGGTGACGCCTGCGTCGTCAATACCATCAACGGCGACTCAAACGTGCCATTTTTCAAGGAAATTGTTGCCGCGGGTCTGACGCCAGATCAGTGTCCGATTGTTTCATTCAGCTTGGCCGAAGATGAGCTTCGCAGCATACCCACCAGGAACCTGGTCGGCGAACTGGGTTGCTGGAGTTATTTCATGTCCTTGAAAACCCCCGAGAACAAGGACTTCCTCAGCAAGTGGAATGCATGGCTCCAAACCGAAAATTATCCCGGAGTGGTGAAAGAACACCGTGTGGTGGACAGCCCGATGGAACTTTCTTACGACGGTGTGTATTTGTGGAAGGAAGCGGTGGAAAAAGCCGGGACATTTGACGTGGATGCCGTGCGCAAGGTGCTTGATTCCGGGGATATCAGCTTTCAAGGCCCCGGCGGCAAAATCACCGTCCAGCCTGATCAGTACACCACCAAGAACGTGTACATTGGCACCACCCTTGCCAACGGCCAGTTCGAAATCGTCAAGCAGTTTCCCCAGGTGGTGGGACAACCCTGGATGCTCAAGAGTCTCGACGCGCAATTGGCCGCCCAAGGCAAATAACGACGGCCCGGTCTGTACAAAATAAAAAAATGATGGGTGGGGCTTTGCTCCACCCATTTTTCCAACATTATGAAGGTTGCTTCCAAATTGCTGGCCGGTTGGTTTCTGGCGCTGTTGTGTATGCGGACTGCGGCCGCACACGCTCCTGACACGACGGGTACTAATGTCGTTCGTCAGGAACTTGTTCAGGCCATCTTAAGCACTGGAACGGAACAGCAGAAATTGCTCAACGAACTGGCTGATAGCGGTTCCAAGCTCGCCAGTGACGTGTTAGGCGCCTGGACGATGGAGGAAGTTTATCAGTATGTGGCTCCTGACGGCTCCACCGTGCCCGTGATGCTGGAAAGCCAACAGGATGCCCAGGGCCGTTCCCGGGCCGTCCGCATTGACGATGGACAATTTCTCAAGGACGCGAGTGGCAAGGAATTGCGCTTTGGCGAAAGCGATCTCAACGCGGCGAACACGAACTTGCGCTTGCGCAGAGCGATTCAACACGTGCTCGATATGCTGGCTCTGACGGATCCCGACCCGGACGCTCGTGCCGAGGCCGTGAACAAACTCGGCAATTCGCAAAATGAGTCCTACGTTCCGCTTTTGCAAAGCCGCCTGGCTAAGGAAAAAAACGCCTATGTCAGAAAGGCGATCAATGAAGCCATCGCGATGTTGCAATTGGGCGACACCAATCCGGCGGTGCAAATTGCCGCTGTGGAACAACTGGCCGCACTGAACTCCATCGGCAGTCTGGACAACCTGAACCAGCTTGCCGCCAATACGAATAACGGCCCTCAACTATCGAAGGCAATCCAGCATGCCATTGATTCAATCAGCAACCATATCTGGTGGGTCAACTTTTACGGCACGATCTTTCACGGCATCAGCCTCGGCGCTGTTTTGCTGCTGGTGGCACTCGGTCTTGCCATTACATTCGGTTTGATGGGCATCATCAACATGGCGCACGGTGAAATGATTGCCGTAGGCGCCTACACCACTTATGTGATACAAAATCTCTTCGGTTCCGGGTTTGGCTTCAACATCACCCTTCCGTTCAGTTTCCTGGGCAAGCCCATCGCCTTCGGCTTGAACCTGCCCGGCCTCAATGCCACCGGCTGGTTTTATCAAAGCTATTTCCTCTTTGCGATTCCATTGAGTTTTCTCATGGCGGCCTTGGCGGGATTAGTATTGGAACGGGCAGTCATTCAATTTCTTTACCGCCGGCCCCTGGAATCTTTGCTCGCCACGTGGGGCGTTTCGCTGGCGCTGCAACAGATCTTCCGCATGGTTTTCGGGGCGAACAACGTGCAGGTCAATTCGCCCAACTGGCTGCTCGGCCACTTTACGCTCAATGACGTTTCGTTCGATTACAATCGCATCTTCGTCATCGGATTTGCCATTTTGATCGTCATCGGCACCTGGCTACTGCTGTCAAAAACGCCGCTCGGCCTTTTGATTCGCGCTGTGTCGCAAAACCGGCCCATGGCGTCCTGCATGGGAGTGCGCACCGGTCGCGTCAACATGTTAACGTTCGCCTTCGGTTCGGGACTCGCCGGGTTGGCCGGCGCGTTCCTGTCACAAATCGGCAATGTCGGCCCCAGCCTCGGCCAAACCTACATTGTGGACAGTTTTATGACCGTGGTTGTCGGCGGCGTTGGCAACATCATCGGCACGGTCTATTCCGCGCTGGGCATCGGCACGGCGGATCAAGTCCTGCAACAACTGACCGGTTCGCCGGTCACGGGCAAAATTGTTGTGCTGATTTGCATCATTTTGTTTTTGCAATGGAAGCCAGGCGGCTTGTTCGCCGTTCGCAGCCGCAGCTTGGACTGATTCATGTCGCGCAAATCAATCAACATTGAGCTATGTGTGGTCTTCGCGGTGGCGGTTCTTATCATCGTTGTGTTGCCGTGCCTGAACGCTTTCACCCCCGCAGAAAGCTGGCTGCATGTCAGCGATTTCACCATCAACGTCTATGGCAAATATCTTTGCTATGCGATGCTGGCCATCAGTGTGGATTTACTTTGGGGCTATACCGGCTTGTTAAGCCTTGGCCAGGCGCTGTTTTTCTCTCTCGGCGCTTACATGATGGGAATGTATCTCATGCGGATGATCGGCAACCTCGGCCAGTATCATGAGTCTATCCCCGACTTTCTGGTGTTTCTCGGCTGGAGCAATCTGCCGTATGTTTGGAAACCGTTCAATCACTTTGCCTTTGCGATGGCAATGGCGGCGCTGCTGCCGGGCGTGTTGTCGGCAATCTTTGGTTTTCTCGCGTTTCGCTCGCGAATCCGTGGCGTCTATTTTGCGATTCTCACCCAGGCGCTGACTTACGCGGCGTGCGTGCTGTTTTTTCGGAACAGCTTGCTTATGGGCGGCAACAACGGCTTCACAGATTTCAAATTCATCCTCGGCCACGACCTGCGAGAGCCGGCGACCCAACGCGGACTCTTCATTTGCAGCGGCGTCGCGCTGTTGCTGGTGTATCTCCTCTGCAAATGGCTCACGATGACAAAATTTGGCAAAATTCAGCGAGCCATCCGCGACAGCGAAAACCGGGTGCTTTTCTCCGGCTACTCAACCGCCAATTTCAAGCTCTTCGTTTTCGTCCTCGCCGCGCTTATCGCGTCGCTCGGCGGCGTGCTTTACGTGCCGCAAGTCGGCATCATCAACCCCAGCGATATGGCCCCGGATAAATCTCTTGAAGCCGTCATTTGGGTCGCTGTCGGCGGACGCGGCACACTTATCGGCCCGATCATCGGCGCATTTGCTGTCAACGCGTTGAAGAGCTGGTTAACGCGCGCGTATCCCGATACGTGGCTGCTGTTTCTCGGCGCGCTGTTTATTTTTGTCACGCTGTTCATGCCAAAAGGAATTGTCGGTCTGCCCGCGCAATTGCGTGTGTTGAAGCAAAAATATTTTCCAGTCAAATCTGCCGCCACTGAAGTAGATTCGACAATCGGCAGAACGTTGCCGGCTGCGGACGAGACCAAGCCGCTTCCAAAATCCGAATGACTACACGGCATAAACCCGAATTTATTTTGATGCTCGAAGAGGTCAACAAGACATTCGAGGGTTTCAAAGCGATTTCCCATCTGACGTTTTACCTGGATGCCGGAGAGTTGCGCGTCGTCATTGGGCCAAACGGCGCGGGCAAGAGCACGATGCTGGATCTCATCACTGGCCGCACCAAACCCGACAGCGGCAAAATCGAATTCGGCAGGGACACCGACCTCACGAAGTTAAGCGAACCTGCAATCAATCAACTTGGCATCGGGCGAAAATTTCAAACGCCTTCGGTTTATATTGACCATACTGTTTTTGAAAACATCTGGCTTTCGCTCGAAGGCAGTCGCAGCGTTTGGAAAAGTTTGTTCGCGCGAGTCACACCACAACGCCGCGATCGCATTTGCGAAATTCTAAAAACCGTCGGGCTTGACGGTAAGGGAGACACGAAAGCCGGCGCTTTGAGCCACGGCCAAAAACAATGGCTGGAAATCGGGATGTTGCTCGCGCAAAACCCGAAACTACTCCTGGTGGACGAACCCGCGGCCGGCATGACGGACGAGGAGACGCATAAAACCGGCGAACTGTTGTTGAGCCTCGAAGGCAAACACAGCATTGTCGTCATCGAACATGACATGACTTTCGTCCGGCAGATCGCGCGAAAAGTTACCGTGCTGCACCAAGGCACGGTTCTTTGCGAAGGCAGCGTAGACGAAGTACAGAATGATGAGCGCGTGAAGGAAGTCTATCTGGGACGGAAAAAGAAAGAAAGGAATTGATCCACGAATGAACACAGAGGAACACGGATTAGAATGGAGCGAGGGTTCCTACCTGCTTGCCGGTCCGGCTGCGGCGGTCGGTTTCGCATCAGAGCGGGCCGCGGGTCTCGCTCATACAAGTTGTCAAAATTCGATTCGTGTTCCTCTGTATTCATCCGAGGTTGAGAATATATGCTAACGCTCTCCAACATTTCAGTTTCCTATGACGGCTCGCGGATATTGCGTGGCGTGAATCTCAGCGTGTCTGAACACAGTCTGGTTTGTCTGATGGGACGCAATGGTGTCGGCAAAACTACCACGCTCAAAACGATTGTTGGTTTAGTGAAACTTGAGTCGGGTTCAGTCAGATTCGCCGAGACCGAACTCGTCGGTCTCAAACCCGACCAGCGTGCCCGGCTTGGCATCGGTTACGTGCCGCAAGGCCGCGACATTTTTCCACATTTAACCGTCTGGGAAAATTTAAAAATCAGCCTCGTCGTTCATGGCAGCAAAACCAATGGCCAAGTGGACAGCGTTCTGGAATTGTTTCCTATTCTCAAGGAAATGTTGCAACGCAAAGGCGGCGTGTTGAGCGGCGGCCAGCAGCAGCAACTGGCCATCGCCCGCGCGCTCCTCACCGATCCGAAGATTCTGATTCTGGACGAGCCGACTGAAGGCATCCAGCCGAACACCATTGACCTCATTGGTGACACGCTATTGAAAATCAAAAAAGAGGGCAGGATCAGCATTTTGCTGGTGGAACAATATCTCGACTTTTGTTTGAACGTCGGCGACAGCTTTTACGTTATGGACCGGGGAGCAGTTGTAGCCGAAGGCCCGATTGCACAGTTGAACGAGGAGATTGTAAAAAAACATCTGACTGTTTAATCATGGTTGCATCCTTAAATATCAATTCAAGTCAACGGCCTTGCGGCCACGTTACTCACGCAACTCTTAAGGAGAATTCAAAATTCGTTTTCGCGCCCGATCCGGTGCAAGTGTTTGCCGAATTGAGTTATTCGCAACGGCTGGAATTCCATCTAGCCGCCAGCGCGGGACTGACGTTACTCGACTGGTTCAGTTCCGGGCGTGTGGCCTGCGGCGAACGCTGGGAAATTTCCTGCTTCAAAAGTTGTAACGAAGTTTTCATCACCGGCAGACGAGCTTTTCTCGATTCAATTCTTCTGGATTCATCCGACAGTTCGCTGGCTCCGCCGATGCGCGCCGGGCGGTTCAATTGTTTCGCCATGTTGCTGCTCGTCTGCGAACCATTGCGCACCGTCGCGAGTCAATTGCTAGAAAAAAAGTCGGCCAGGCTAGTCGAGCGAAAATCTTCACTCGTAGCTAGCGCCAGCGAAATTTGCAAGGGCGTTAATCTTCGGTTATGTGTTGGGCTAGTGCAGGGAGATTCGCGAAATTATCAGGAGTCAGATCATGTTTAAAAAAGTCCTAATCGCCAATCGTGGAGTTATAGCCTGTCGGGTCATCCGGACGTTAAAAAAAATGGGGGTTGCCTCGGTGGCGGTTTATTCCGAGGCGGATGTCAACTCCCTGCATGTTTCCCAGGCGGACGAGGCCGTGTGCATCGGGCCGGGGCCCGCAGTGGATAGTTATCTCAATTTTGAAAAGATTTTCGAGGCTGCGCGCAAGACCGGTGCGGAGGCGATCCATCCGGGCTACGGTTTTCTGAGCGAAAACGCGGACTTTGCCGAAGCCTGCACTAAACAGGGTTTGGTCTTCATTGGCCCCACGCCCGGCCAGATGCGGGATTTCGGATTGAAGCATACGGCCCGCGATCTGGCACAGAAGGCGGGTGTGCCGATGCTGCCAGGCAGCGGATTGCTTGACAATCTGGAGAAGGCTAAAGTGGAGGCCGCCCGCATCCATTATCCGGTGATGCTCAAGAGCACGGCTGGTGGGGGTGGGATCGGGATGCGCGCTTGCGAAGACGAGGCCACACTGGCCGAGGCCTATGAGTCCGTGAAGCACATGGCCGCCAGTGCGTTCAAGCAGAATGGGGTCTTTTTGGAAAAGTTCGTCGCGGTAGCCCGCCACATCGAGGTGCAGATTTTCGGCGACGGCAAGGGCAATGTCGTGGCCCTTGGCGAGCGCGACTGCTCGGCCCAGCGCCGCAACCAGAAGGTAGTGGAGGAAACCCCCGCACCGGAGTTGACGGACGATGTAAGGACTTCCCTATTGAATGCAGCCGTATCGCTTGCTCAGAATGCCGGCTATCAATCGGCCGGGACAGTCGAGTTTGTTTTTGATGTGAAGGAGAAAAAGTTCTATTTCCTGGAGGTGAACACCCGCCTGCAAGTGGAGCACGGGGTTACGGAGGAAGTGACGGGCGTCGATTTGGTGGAATGGATGATTCTGCAAGGCGCGGGTGAACTCGATCTTTCCGGATACAAAGCCGATTCGCGCGGGGCTTCCATCCAGGTCCGCCTCTACGCGGAGGATCCCAACAAAAACTTCCAACCCAGCTCGGGCACCTTGACCGAAGTGCTGTTCCCGGAAAACGTCCGCGTGGAAAGCTGGGTCGAGCGGGGCAGTGATATTCCCCCTTTTTACGACCCAATGATCGCGAAAATCATCGTAAAAGGCTCGACCCGGGCGGGTGCGCTCGCGGCCCTGCAGAAGGCATTGGCCGCGACGAAAATTTCCGGCATCGAGTGCAATCTGGAATACCTGCGACAGGTGACCTCCAGTGGGGTTTTTGATTCCGGGAAGATCCATACCAAATGGCTCGCCGATTTCCCCTACCGGCCAGTCACCATCGATGTGCTGGAGCCAGGCACACAGAGCAGCATCCAGGATTATCCCGGCCGCGTCGGATACTGGGCGGTCGGGGTGCCTCCCTCCGGGCCGATGGATGATTACGCATTCCGTATCGCCAACAAATTGGCCGGCAATTCGCCCGAGGCGGCGGCGCTGGAACTGACCTTGGTGGGACCGCTGTTGAAGTTCAACTTCAGTGCGACAATTGCCCTGACCGGGGCCGTGATGGATGGTGATCTGGACGGGAAACCCCTTGTGTATTGGAAGAGCTTTCACGTCCCCGCCGGTTCCGTACTTCGCCTGAAAGGCATCAAAGGAGCGGGCTGCCGCACCTATCTCGCCGTTCGGGGAGGCTTCGATGTTCCCGATTATCTGGGTAGCAAATCGACTTTCAGCCTGGGCAAATTCGGAGGCCACGGCGGACGGAGCCTGCGCATAGGTGACGTCCTGCATGTGAATCCGGTGAAGGATTCCCTGGCGGCTGCGCGTAGCGCGCCACCGGAACTCATTCCCTTCTATTCTTCACACTGGAAGATCAGCGTACTCTACGGGCCGCATGCGGCTCCGGATTTCTTCAAGGAAGGGTTCATCGAAACTTTCTTCCACGCACATTGGAAGGTCCATTACAACTCAAATCGACTGGGCATCCGCCTGATCGGTCCAAAGCCCTCTTTCACCCGCTCGGACGGCGGCGAGGCCGGACTGCATCCCTCCAACATCCACGACACGGAATACGCCATCGGCACCGTGAATTTCACGGGTGACCTCCCGGTCATCTTGGCAAAGGATGGCCCCAGCCTCGGCGGCTTTGTCTGCCCCGTCACGATCATCAAGGCGGAATTGTGGAAGATCGGGCAGTTGAAACCGGGCGATACTATTCGCTTTGTCCGCACCAGCCATGCCGAAGCGTTGGCGACCGAGAAACGCCAGGATGCAGCGATTACTGGGTTGAACGTAGCGGCTGGTCCGGTGGCCCCAAATCCGGTCAAGTCCTTCATCTCGGAAGCGGGCGACGGGGCGGTGGTGCATAGCCTGCCAGTTTCGGGTGATCGCCCGGGTGTGGTTTATCGCGCGGCGGGCGATAAATACCTTCTTTTGGAATATGGGCCTCTGTTGCTGGATCTGGAATTCCGCTTCCGTGTCCACGCCTTGATGGAATGGTTCAAGAAGCATCCGGTGGAGGGTGTCATTGAACTCTCCCCCGGCGTGCGCTCGCTCCAGATCAATTACGACAGCCGTGCCATCCCGCTAAAGAAGCTGATCGACCTGCTGGTTCAGGCTGAGGGTGATCTTCCTCCGGTTGTCGACATTTCTGTACCGACGCGCATCATCCGGATGCCCTTGTCTTTCGATGCCAGTACCACGCAGGCAGCGATTGCCAAATACCGCCAATCTGTCCGCAACACCGCCCCGTGGCTTCCGAGCAATGTCGAGTTCATCCGGCGCATCAACGGCTTGGGCAACGTAGAACAGGTCCGTGAAACGGTCTTCAAGGCCAGCTATATGGTTCTTGGCCTCGGAGACGTCTATTTGGGCGCTCCCTGTGCGGTTCCGGTGGACCCAAGGCATCGTCTGGTGACAACGAAGTATAACCCGGCGCGGACGTGGACAGCCGAAGGCGAGGTGGGCATCGGCGGTGTGTATATGTGCGTTTACGGGATGGAGAGCCCCGGCGGCTACCAGTTGGTGGGACGCACGGTTCCAGTATGGAACACCTACAAGCAGACGAAGGAATTCCAGCCCGGCCACCCCTGGCTCCTGCGCTTCTTCGACCAAGTGCGTTTTTATCCGATGCCGGAAAACGAACTCATGGAATTCCGGGAAGCCTTCAGGCGCGGACAGGCCCGGCTGGAGATCCGCGAGGAGTTTTTCTCCGTCTCGGATTACCGCAAATTCCTCCAAGACGAAGCTCGGGACATCGTCGCCTTCAAAGCCGCGCAAACCAAGGCCTTTGAAGAGGAGAGGGAACGTTGGGCGCTGGAACCGCAGCCTGTGGCCGCCGAGCCGGAAGATCCACCCGCGGATGAAGGCACCGTTGAGATTCCAGAAGGAGGACTCTTGGTCTCTTCTCCCATTACGGGAAATGTGTGGGCCTTGTGCGCCAAGGAAGGATCTCTGGTTGAGCGGGGACAGAAGATCATCGTGGTGGAGGCGATGAAGATGGAAGTGGGTGTGGAAAGCCCGCAGGTCGGGGTGATCCACAAACTGCTCTGCGCACCAGGCAAACAGATTGACGCGGGCCAGGCGCTTGCGATTATTGTTTCCACCTCAAAAAGAGTATGAATTTTCCCGAATTGACGTTGGCTTCCGTGAAGACAAACCCGGCCGGGGTTCTAGAACAGGTCTGTCGCAGGATCGAATCCCGGGGCGAAGACGCGGTTTGGATTTCCAAGGTTCCTCGCGATCGGGTGAAAATCCCTGACGGGGATAGAGCGAATGGCCCTCTGGCTGGCGTTCCCTTTGCCATCAAGGACAATATCGACCTAGCAGGAGTGCCGACCACGGCAGCGTGCGCAGAATTTTCCTACACACCGGAAGTTTCTGCCTTCGTGGTGCAGCGGTTGATCAACGCGGGAGCGGTTCCGCTGGGCAAAACCAATCTGGATCAGTTCGCCACCGGGTTGGTGGGAATTCGTTCCCCTTACGGAACGCCGTCGAATCCTTTTAACGCGGATTATATTCCCGGCGGTTCCAGCTCGGGTTCCGCCGTTGCGGTGTCGGCTGGCTTGTGCAGCTTTTCCTTGGGTACGGACACGGCGGGCTCGGGACGGGTTCCGGCGGCGTTCAACGACCTGGTTGGATTAAAACCGACCAAAGGATTGCTCAGCACCAGGGGAGTCGTGCCGGCCTGTCGTTCCCTAGATTCTGTTTCCATCTTTGCCAAGACCGTGGCCGACGCGGCCCAAGTACTGGCTGTAGCGGTGGGTTATGACGGTGAAGATCCCTATAGTCGTCTTGCCGCGCCTCCTCCGCCGCTTGCCTGGCCTCCTTGTTTGGGCGTTCCCTGGGCGGAGCAGTTGGAATTTTTTGGAGATAAAGGCGCCAGGACTCTCTTGGCCCGGGTCGTAGACCGTTGGAAGGAACTGGGAGCGCAAATTGTGGAGATCGATTACTCCCCGTTTCTTGAAGCCGCCCGACTCTTGTATGAAGGCCCATGGGTGGCGGAGCGCTATGCCGCGATCAAGGGATTTATTGAAACACATCCCGAGGCCCTGCATCCGGTGACGCGGAAAATCATTGAGGGCGCCCGTTCCCTCGGAACGGTGGAAGCATTTGAGGCCATGTACAAACTGGCGGCCCTTAAACGAAAATCGGAGGCTGTTTGGAGCGGGATCGATAGCATTCTTACCCCAACGGCCGGAACCATCTACACCGTGACAGAAGTGGAAGCCAACCCCATCCGGCTAAACAGCAACCTCGGCTACTATACGAACCACATGAACCTGTTGGATCTGTGCGCGCTGGCTTTACCTGCGGGATTTTTGCCGAACGGCCTGCCCTGGGGCATCACTCTCTCCGCACCGGCTTTCCACGACGACCGCATGCTTTCATGGGGAGCCCGCTTCCTTGGCGAGGCGGAGCCGGCACAAGCTTTGAAAGGCCCCGTTCTAGTGCGGGTGGCTGTATGCGGGGCGCACTTAAGCGGCTTGCCGTTAAGCAGCCAATTGACCTCCCTGGGCGCGACGTTGGTCAAGGCTAGTCGCACCTCTCCCCATTACCACTTGTACGCTCTGCCCGATACCTCGCCCCCGAAACCCGGTTTGGTTCGTGCTCCGGAAGGAGGCTCTTCTATCGAACTGGAAGTCTGGGAGATGACTGCTGAGGCTTATGGACATTTTGTGGCTGCCATTCCCGCGCCCCTCGGCATCGGACGCATTGAACTCGAGGACAGAAGCCTCGTGCAGGGCTTCCTTTGCGAGGCCTACATTGTCAAAAATGCCCGCGACATCAGCGCGTTCGGAGGTTGGCGGGCATATCTGAAAAGCCTGAACGGGTGACTTTCTATAGCTTGATTTCCCCCGAAGCTCCTCACGTCAACCGCCTCGAAATCGAAGCCCTCTGCCAATGCTTGCTCGCCTGTTCTAGCGTTTGTGGTTTGCCGGTAAAGCAGTTCAAGGGCTGGTTCCAATGAACGATTGATTCGCTTGATTGGTCAAATTTTAATAAAGTGTGACCATTAGGAAGGTTTCGCCGAGTTACCATTGAAAGCTTTTGCGCTTATATTTCGCCTATATCACTCCTTGGCTTAAATCCATTGACAATCAATTCCAATTCCTTTGAAAGCGGCTTAATTTCAATGTGCGAAATGAACGGCTTTTTATCAGCTACCTTTTCAAACTTGGCGTCATTTTCCTGAATGTATTCGACGCGGTGCTGGATGAGGGCGGTGTAGAGGTCAAGCAGATTGCACCCCTCAATGCGGACTTCGCAGGCCGCGAACGTGAGCAGAAGGGCATCCGAGGGGTTGTATTGCACCATTTCGAGGAAGTTGTAAGGCAGCGCAACCAAATCCCCCGCCGTGGCACGAATGTCCAGCATATAAGGCCCGGTGGAACTGGTTTTATACGGCTGGCGCATTTCGTCAAAATCTTTCATATATGTATCCCGTGTTGAATGTTTTGTTTTCGTTCAATGGAAATATCCTGGATTTGTCGAATCGTCTTTTGCTCAGTATTTTTTTGTTTGGGCGCGATCTCTTTTTGAGCCTGCCGGACGATCTGGCTCCGGCTTACGCGGTAGGATTTTTGCTTGAAGACTTTTGACAACATACCTTTGACCAAATCCAACGCTGCCGGGCGGTGAGACGATTTGCGAACGGCGGCAAGCAATTCGCGTTTGTCGTCCGTGTAGATCGTGAGCGAATCTTTGAACCGGCTGGCCGAGACATAAAATTGCTCCCGGTCAGCGGCGCGGAACGATTCAGAACTTTCCGCCACGAATACGCAATCCATCCCCTTGCTTTGCGAACTATAGGACGTGAGACAATAGCCGTGCGTCAGGTTGCCGAAATCCTTGGTAATCACCCAACCATTTGAAAGTTTGATGTCACCTTGTTTGGTAAAATCCGCGACTTCCTTCAAATCACCGTTGTTGAGGCGTTGCCCGTCTTTGGTAAAACCGTTTTGGGTAATCCGAATCCTGTCCCCAACAGCCAGGACGATTTTTCGAGATTCACAGACTTGGAACCGCGCCGCCATGTCCAATGAAAGCGAAGCCGTTTCACCATTTCGCCGCGTGACGAATACGCCCCGCTCATCTCGCGCCGTCACCGTGGCCAGTTCGCCGCGCCGGAACCCGGTGACATTTTGGTGAAATTGAACGACCATGTCGGTTTGATAATTTCGGGCATCGGCCCGTTGCGCCGCCGTCCATTGCAGATTTTTGAGTTGAACAATTTCAAGCTCATCAGGCCCAAGTTTCTTTGCCGCTTTCAGTTTGGAGCGAATTTCTTGCGTCACCCGTTCCCCTTCGGCGTGAGTGGGTGAAATGACCAATGCCGATTTGCCTTGTTTCACAGCGGCAACATAATCCGTGGCCAATGCCTCATGCCGTTTGTCCGCGTCCATTTCCCGCAACATTCCAAGTTTGTTTAGCCGGTTAAAGGCATTCTCCAAATCGCCTTTTTGTAAATCCGCGACCATGGCCTTGTGTGCGTCCATCTTCTGCCGCCGTATCTGCGTCAGTTCGGCTGCCTGCAAAGCGGCGTGCCGTTCCAACAGGCGAAGCGCATCCCCGCGCTCGACCGCTCGATGTTGCGCGGTGTCCCCGGAAAGGATAATCCGGCAGTTTTCTTTTTCTGCCAGATCGGCCACCCGCGCCAGTGTCCCAACGCCCAAAAGCCCGGCCTCATCAATCCAAATCACCTGTTCGCGAACCTGGGCTTGAAGTTTTTCGTCTTGCAATAGTGCTTCAACTGTTTCAGCGTTCGCAAATCCGGCATCCGACCGGAGAACGCCGCGAGAGGCTTCTGCCGATGGCGCGAACGTAAAAACCTTGTAGCCACTCGATTCAATCGCAGCTACCGCTTCTTGCATCATAGTGGTTTTGCCCGTCCCCGCGCCGCCCCGAATGGCCGTCACCCGGTCCGTACTACGGAGAACGTGAAGCACGGCGTTGCGTTGCTCATCCGAAAGTTTGGGATTTTGAAACTGATATTTCCCTCGATTGAACGGGTTAAACACTCCCCGGCCATCCTTAACAAAGGCGACCAACCGCTTTTCTTCCGCCAGCACGCCCTTTGTCGTGAGCCATTGCTGGCCGTTCACCTTTTCGCCAATAAATTCGTTCCGCGAAAGCTGGCGCTTGACCTGTTTCACGTCCAAG
>DATJSQ010000080.1:0-4502 GCA_035503995.1 Verrucomicrobiia bacterium
CCTGCCCAATTTTTTTCAAGCCCGTTGGCAATCTGGTTGGCTTTGGCAGTTGTGTTCGGCCCACCAAAATTCAAAACTCATAAAGAGTCACACCGATGTCAAAAAAGCGCCAGATAAACCAAAAAAACGGAAACGGCACCAGAACAATTCTACCCTTGGTCATGGAAGGGCTTGCCGTCCGCGGCGGTGTAAACATCGTCCGCCGCGTCTTTGAGAAATGGAAAGCGGATGCGCCAATTGAAAACCTTATTCCTTTTTGCCGGCGCTGCCCTCTGACCCCGGCGTCACACCCGCCTCCGTGAACCGCACAATGGAACCCCTGGAAACAAATACCGACTGGCCATTCTCCTGTTCCAATTCCGCATATCCCGAAAGCACGTCATACTGCGACTTTGGAAACAGATGCTTGACGCCTTTGAATCGGACATTGCGATACACCGTGACCCCCTGGCTCCAATCGGTGCAATGAACATCGTAACGCTTGCTGATATCCACAGGTTCATTCGGCGATTGCGGCACGGCTTTCGATGGCTCGGCACTTGTCGCCGATGGCGAACTGCCGGGCGCATCTGGAGTGGAAGGAAAATTTGGATCGAGTTCCTTAATGATCTCCCGTCGCGTCTCCTCCAAATTCATCCCAAGTTTTCTCAGTATCTGGCTGGCAATACCATCGCCTTCACGAAGCAGGCCCAGCAGAACGTGCTCGGTCCCGACATAGGTATGATTCAACGCCTTCGCTTCCCGCGCAGCCAGTGCCAGGACCTTCTTCGTCCGAGGCGTGTAGGGGGCATTGCCCATGATGGACTGGTCAGGAGCCGGCCGCTGGTAATTTTTGACTTCAATGCGAACCGTTTCCAAGTCAACTCCCTTTTTTTGGAGGACGTTCACGGCCACGCCTCGTCCCAGAGCGAGCAATCCCAAGAGCAGGTGTTCGGTGCCGATGAAGTTGTGGTTGAGTCGTTCGGCTTCCTGGCGCGCCAGCAACAATACCTGCTGTGCGCGCGGTGTGAAGTTGCTGATGGGATAGCTTGGTTGCTTGGTCAACGCCGTCTGCATCACCGTCAGGTCGGTTAGTCTTTTCCAAAATGATCTGAATCCGCTCATGGATCAATAACTCATGTTGCAAATCAGGCATCATTTTCCTGTCACCAACTCCACCTCTCCCCCTTCAATGCCTGTGTGTCCGCTCCGCGCCTCGCACAATGACTGCTCCTGCTTCCAAACGGCTTGCACGCTGCCAGGTGGGTGGTCGGGTGATTTGACCCAGGTAAATATCTCCACGAATCGTGCCTTGTCCCCATCCTCGCTGTCTCGGACAATCGTATGTGGCTGGGCATATACCAAATGCTCGCTGCGATAGACCTCCCACGCGTGCGCGAGCAGCGTCTGAAACTCTGCCGCTTTGCCGGGTTGGACGTAATAAGTAACCATTACGGTCTCGGAATCAGGATTCGCGCTTTCGGTCGGGCGAGTCGTCGCACAGCCGGCCGCCGCCAAAAGCAAAATAGCGAACAACGAATAAGTGGTCTTCATGATTTGATCCGCTTGATGATGCGTAACGGTCAGAGCCACACTCGCGAGCCGTCGGCTCAACCCGTTTCGCGCGTCAATCTGAACCCTTGAATCTCCTGATTCAATTCAAATCTCAATGAACAGACCTTTTGCGTATTTCCCGAATTTCGCGGTCAATCCGTCCCGTGTTTCTTTTTGCTTTCTGTGCATTTTTGCGGTAAACGAAATCCGTGCCTGTCCGCCGTAGGCCAGGCAAAGGCGGATTCATCCGTTAAAGTCACCTCTGGTTGCGGCTCTCAAACGGCTATCGGGGCTTTGATCGGCGGATACGGATCGTATCCGACCAGTTCGAAGTCCTCGAACTTGAACCCATCAATGTCCTTCACGTCCGGATTGATCTTCATCTGCGGGAGCGGACGCGGCTCGCGCGCCAGTTGAATCTTTGCCTGCTCGAGGTGGTTCGCGTACAGATGCAAATCGCCGAACGTGTGGACAAAATCGCCCGGCTTCAAATCACAAACCTGCGCCACCATCCGCGTGAGCAGGGCGTAGCTCGCGATATTGAACGGCACGCCAAGAAACAGGTCCGCGCTGCGCTGGTAGAGCTGGCAGCTCAGTTCGCCCTCGCTTACATAAAACTGGAAGAGCGCGTGGCACGGCGGCAACGCCATCCCTTCGATTTCCCCCGGGTTCCACGCGGTGACGATATGACGCCGGCTGTCGGGACTTTTTTTTATTTGCGCGATGACGGAATGGATTTGGTTGATCGAACGGCCGTCGGGCGCCCGCCAATCGCACCATTGGGCACCGTAGATGCGGCCCAGGCTGCCGGTCTGTTTGTCCGCCCATTCGTCCCAGATCGTCACCCCGTGGTCGCGGAGATAGCTTACGTTGGTATCCCCGCGCAAAAACCAGAGCAACTCGTAAATGATGGATTTGAGATGCAGCTTCTTCGTGGTGAGAACGGGAAAATGGTGACGCAGGTCAAATCGCGCCTGCGCCCCGAACACCGAGTAGGTGCCCGTTCCCGTGCGGTCGCCCTTGAATTTGCCATGTTCCAGCACGTGCCGCAGGAGATCTAAATATTGAATCATTGCGCGGAAAATTTAACCGTGCAGTGCGCGAAATACACGAAAATACACGTGGGTTTGCGGCTTACCGGCGCCGTGTCAGGCCTCATCGCCTCCCGGACAAATCGTCGCCGGAACATCAACTGAAATAAATTCTCCGTACTCCACCCTTTCGCCTGAAATGGCGTATGGCAAATAATTGAAACGGGAATATCCCGCGCACTCCACCAGCACTCGAATCCCGTCAGGAAACCGGGACTCCAGCTGTGCCGGCAAGTTCACGTTGGCCGCAATCGCGCAGGCAACAATCTCTCCATTCAAAAACTGCGACTTCATCGAATTCTGAAGAAACCCATAAAGTTCCGCTTCCTCTGGAATCACCTCGCCAGCGGATGCGCCGACAGCCATGAGCTGGCCATTGGAATCAATCACCGCTCCAAACGGATGAAACTCGCCATTTTCCCGGATCATCTGCCTCGCAAATTCAGTGCAGTAATTCAGAAGCTCCTCAAGCTTCTGCGGGTCAGTTGAAAACGTGGACATAAATGAGCTAACGATCCAAAACCGGGCCACGCCGACCGTCGGCGGGTTCACCACCAAAGACGATAATCCAACGTCATGTCCAAGTCAAAACTCTCGTGTCGGGCCAAGGCGGATGGCAAGTGACGCCAATGGCCCCGCGAAATTTTGCGCCAGCTTGTGGAGTGCGCCAGTCCCCTGGCGCTTTCACTCAACGCTCGGCCGATCAACCCTTTCGGAAGGCGTCCCTTCATGAATCTTGCGTGGAAACAGAAAGCGGCACGGGATTGCCCGCTCCAAAACGCCAGCGACGCCGGTGGCCCCGCGAAATTTTACGCCAGCTTGTGGAGTGCGCCAGTCCCCTGGCGCTTTCGCCTGGCGCTTGAGGAGTCAACCTTTACGGGAGGCTGTTCCCTCGGCACAGAAATAAAATCCGCTGCCTCAATACCGGCGGATTCTTTACGCCATACGGGATTGTGTCGGCGGCGAAAATAAAGCGGCTATCGTCGCGGATAATCTGGATGCGGTGCCTGGCGAATTGCTTGAGTCCTCCTACGGCTGCGACGGCGTCAATAACTGTCATACCCTTCAACCAACCATAGCGGCCCGGATTCTGCACCTGGCCATAATTAGGGGACCGTCTGCCACAATGTTTTGGCTTTTCAAAATTCTGCTCGACCCAAGAATCTGAAAGCTCGTCCGGCGTGTGACCGCGAACATCATCGCGGAGAGCGAAGCACTCCTCGCACTCGTGACAGACGATGTTGTCTTCCGATGGCGCAGGTCCGTCCTTAAACGCTTTTTTTATCTGCCGCACCAACTCGTCGTATTTCATGGCGCAACGTCGCCTATAATCCGTGGCGGCTTGCGCATCAGCCATGCGCAGCAAACCAAGCCGACAATAAAAGCAGCCGCCAGTGGAATGTCATATCTCCAATGAAAAATCGAATTTCATGGCTCGGTCAAAATTGAAACAGTAGTGGCCGTTGGATTCCGTGCGCAACTCCTTTTCTTCGCTTAATAGGTGTTAAACAGCATGGCCCGGAATCGAGAGGTCGTGAATGAACTGCTCCGGCGTGGCGGGTGAAACAACCACCGTGCGCCCCGAATAATGAAGCACCACCGTCCGATGCTGGTCGGTGACAAACGCACGGTAGGCGCCCAGGAGCTTGTTGCGGAAGAAACCTGTAATGGAAAACAATCCACCGTTGCCAAAAATGCGGATGCTCCACCGCATCGCTTCCGGCTCGAACTGCGCGGACTCCAAGCCGGTAAGCGGCAGCCGTGTCGTCCAAAACAGACGATGCACCAGGATGGCATCAGAAGTGACGGTGTATCCCCGAATGGTAAATGGCGCCGAACCAACAATGATGGCGAGTGGCAACAAGCCCGCCCACGGCA